>JAZNJS010000018.1:0-33139 GCA_045578185.1 Clostridia bacterium | reverse complement strand
TAGCTGTATGCTCCGTCTTCGGTCTGATAATATTTATAAAGCAAAGTGGTTTTTTTACAGTTATCTAAGCAGAGCATATTTAAAAGTATCAGCGACTCGCCTTCCTGGCGATATGAATAAATAAAAATATTGTCATTTGTTTTATTTTTCGTATTGTCTATGAACTCATCAAGTCTTGATGAGTTGTGCACAATGGAGTGTTCATCGGTTTTAATGGTATAGATTAAGTTGTCGCCTGAGTCAAGCTCTTCGGGTGTTTTGGCGTTTATATTCTTTTCGGGCGGATTTTCACCGCTGTCGGGGATGAAAAAACTTTTTAAAATACGCTTTGCGGTTCTTTTATTTACATATTTATCGTCAAAATAAGTTACAAAATGGTACGGCTGCGGATTGGGCAGCTCAGAGAAAGAATAAAGCGTAAGGTTGCTTTCGTTTTCGTTAAAGGATAAAACTGCAAGCGGTTTTTTTGCACTAACGGTTTTTTGGGCGGTGGGCGCGCTAGTAAAATCGAACCATTTGCCCAGTTCTTCGTTTTTTGTTTCGCTGTTAATCAGAAGAGCCTTTCCTATTGGCACATTTCCTGCTCCCTCACCATAGAAAACAGCGGTTTCGCCGTCAAATTTAATTACCCACGAATCAGGCAACAAGATTGTGTAGCCCGCAAGATTAAGTTTTTGAGTGCTCATTTTCCATAAGGCATTCGGCAGAAAAAGTGCCGATAAAATGATGAGTAGCAAGGAAAAAGATACCAAAAGCAAGAAAGGTCTTTTTTTGCACGGTTTTTTATCAACGCTATCCATATTACTCCTCCGTTTTTATAAGCTCTCCGTAAAGCACGCCGCCTTTTTCGCTAGTAAGGCGCACGGGCATAATTTTTCCCTCTAAAGAATCGTCGCCGCGCACGACGACGGTAATATAATTATCGGTCTTTCCCTCAAACAAGGTTTTTGATTTTCCGTGATACTGCTCGAATAAAACCTCGGTTTCTTTGCCGATAAATCTGCTTAAAAACTCACGGTGAGATTTTTCGGTGATGGCGCTGAGCTTTTTCGCACGCGCGTCTTTAACCTCGGGGGATATCTGATTATCCATTTTTGCAGCGTGGGTGCCTTTTCTTATCGAATATTTAAATATATGTGCGTCGGCAAGAGATATTTCCTCGATAAATCGGCAGGTTTTTTCAAATTCTTCGTCAGTTTCTCCTGCAAAACCCACCATTATATCCGTTGAAATTGCCGCATCAGGCATAAGAGCACGGATGCGTGCGACGACGTCTGCGTATTCGCTGGTTGTATATTTCCTGTTCATTCGAAGCAGAGTCTCGTCGCAACCGCTCTGCAAAGACAGGTGAAAATGATGGCAAAGTTTCGGCATTTTCGATGCCGCAAGCGTAAACTCATCTGTAAAGAGTGTAGGCTCGAGAGAACCCAGACGAATTCGTTTGATGCCATCTATTTCACTTATGGCACGTATTAAGTCCAAAAGATTATATTCTCCGTGCTCTTTGCCGTAAGAGGCAAGGTGAATGCCGACCAAAACGATTTCGCTAAAACCGCTTTCGGCAAGCATCTTTGCTTCGCTTGTAGCCTTTATAATATCTCGTGAGCGGATTCTGCCTCGTGCATACGGTATGATGCAGTATGAGCAGAAGCGGTCACAACCCTCCTGCACTTTCATTATCGCGCGGGTGCGGTTTTCATAGTGCGTTATGGAAAGTTCCTCAAACTCACGCAGGCGGCTTATATCATTTACTACTATCCGTTTTTCACGGGTTTCGATAAATTCTGTTGCGAGTGCTGCCGCGCGGAGTCTTGAAGAAGCGCCGATAACCAAGTCTACGCCGTCAATTTTAGCGACCTCGTCGGGTGCGGTCTGCGCATAGCATCCCATAACGACGATTACGCTATCGGGGTTTGTGTGTTTAGCACGGCGGATAATCTGCCTTGATTTTCTGTCTGAAAGGCTCGTTACCGTACAGGTGTTTATGATATATACATCAGCACATTCCGAAAAATCAACAACATTAAAGCCGAGCGCCTTAAACTGCTCAAGCACGGCCTCGGTTTCATATTGATTTACTTTGCATCCCAGCGTATACGCCGCCACAGTCATAGACATAAAAAAGCTCCTTTTGATTTGATAACTTTATATTATCATATTTTATGGGGGTTTGCAACCAAGAAGACACTAAAAGTAGCCAATGCCCATATAGGCAAGGGGGCCTTTTTAATTCCGTAAAACTCACCGAAAAATTTATTACAGCATTAGCGCAGGAGGCAGGTACGACTTTTAATTAAACCATCAAAACGCGCATTTTTTAAAACTTTAAAATTATACTTGAAAATATTAAATTGTTGTGATAAAATGTAATAGTTATCGGGATGTCCTGAAAAAGACTATGATGAAGCAAAGTAGGCGCGCACTACCTAAATGAGAGAGGATTTTCCACCGGCTGAGAGGAAATCCGGTTAAGGCGCAGGCTGAAATTTCACTTCGGAGTTGCGTGGCTGAAAACGATAGTAGGTTGCGACGAGTTGCAGACGTAAACTGCTTTGAGCGCTTCGCTTTGGCGGAGAATCTGGGTGGTACCGCGGATGGCTATGCCGTTCGTCCCTTTTGGGACGGACGGTTTTTTTAATTTTATTTAACTCTTGTTAAAATGCATAGCGGCTTTGCCGCAGGAAAGGATGTATGAAATAATGAAAGAGCAGCTTTTGGGTATTTTGGAAGAAGCGAAAAAGGTGCTTTCTGCTGCCCAGTCAGCGGCAGAGCTTGAGGATGCGCGCGTGCGCTTTTTAGGTAAAAAAGGAGATTTGACTGCAGTACTGCGCGGAATGGGTAAGCTTTCAGCTGAAGAACGCCCCGTAATCGGTCAGGTTGCAAACGATGTGCGTGCCGAGATTGAAGAACTTTTAGAGAGCAAAAAATCGGCTATGCTTGAAAAAGAACGCACCGAAAAACTTAAGGCAGAAAAAATTGACGTTACAATGGCAGGCAGAAAGCCTGAGCTTGGCAAGCGTCATCCGCTTACAACCGTTCTCGATGAAGTTAAAAACATCTTTATTGGTATGGGCTTTTCTATCGCAGAGGGCCCGGAGGTTGAGCTTGATTATTATAACTTTGAGGCGCTTAATATTCCGAAGGACCATCCGGCTCGTGACACGCAGGATTCTTTCTATATCACAGACAATGTAGTGCTTCGTTCACAGACATCACCCGTTCAGGTGCGTGTTATGGAAAAACAGAAACCGCCGCTTCGTATCATATCTCCCGGACGAGTGTACAGAAGTGACGCAGTTGACGCTACTCACTCCCCTGTTTTCCATCAGATTGAGGGCCTGGTAGTTGATAAGGGTATTACCATGGCAGACCTTAAGGGGACACTCGAGACATTCTTAAAAACTCTGTACGGACCTGAGGCGAAAATCCGTCTGCGTCCGCATCACTTCCCATTTACAGAGCCGAGCGCAGAGGTTGACGTATCCTGCTTCGTTTGCGGCGGTAAGGGATGCAGAGTATGTAAGGGCGAAGGCTTTATCGAGATTTTAGGTGCAGGTATGGTGCATCCGAAAGTTTTGGAGCGCTGCGGAATTGACCCGAATGTTTACAGCGGTTTTGCATTTGGTCTTGGCCTTGAACGTGTGGTTATGCGCCGTATGAATATTGACGATTTGCGTCTGTTCTACGATAATGACCTGCGTTTCTTAAAGCAATTTTAGGGGAGGAAGAAAAACAATGAAGATACCAATGAGTTGGCTTAATGACTATACAGATGTATCCGGCATTTCTCCGGAGGAATATAACCATGCCCTGACGATGACCGGTTCAAAGGTCGAGGGTGTTGAAAACATCGGCGATGAGGTGCAAAACGTTGTTACTGCAAAGATTTTGTCAGTTGAGCAGCATCCCGATGCTGATAAATTAAAGATTTGTCAGGTTGACACCGGAAGCGAAAAAATCCAGATTATCACAGGTGCTGACAATGTAAAACCGGGTCAGATTGTACCTGTTGCTTTAGACGGAGCTATTCTCCCTGGCGGTGTTAAAATTAAAAAAGGCAAGCTCCGTGGACTTCCATCTGATGGAATGATGTGCTCATATGAGGAAATCGGTATGACCAAAGAGGATTTCCCTGATGCAGAGTATGGAATTTTAATTTTAGATGAAAATCTGCCTTTAGGAAAAGATATCCGCGAGGTGTTTGGCTTAGACGAAAATATTGTTGAGTTTGAAATTACCTCAAACCGCCCCGACTGCTTAAGCGTAATCGGTCTTGCTCGTGAAACAGCGGTTACTTTTGACCGTCCTTTTGCCGTAAAAGAGCCTGAGGTTAAGGGCTGCGGCGGAGATATTAGAGAATATGTAAATATTAATGTTTTAGATACAGATATTTGCAAGCGTTACACCGCAAAGGTTGTTAAAAACGTTAAAATCGGTCCGTCTCCAAAGTGGATGGTTGACCGCTTAAAAGGTTGCGGTATCCGCTCGATTAACAACATTGTTGACATTACCAACTATGTTTTGTTAGAGTACGGTCAGCCGATGCACGCTTTTGACCTTAATTTCTTAGAGGGAAGTGCAATTAACGTAAGAAAAGCGGCTGACGGTGAAGAAATGGTTACCTTAGACGGTGAGGAAAGAAAGCTCGACAGCTCAATGCTCGTTATCTGCGATGCGAAAAAACCTGTTGCAGTTGCAGGTGTTATGGGCGGCGAAAATTCTGAGGTTAAAGAGGATACTAAGACAATCCTTTTTGAGTCTGCAAACTTCTTCGGCACAAGCGTAAGAAGAACCGCGCAGAAGCTCGGTCTTCGTACAGAGAGCTCTGCCCGCTATGAAAAAGGTCTTGATGCGACAAACACATACCCCGCACTTATGCGTGCATGCGAGCTTGTAGAACAGCTTGGCTGCGGCGAGGTTGTTGACGGCATAATTGATATCAACAACGCAGAGATAAAGGAAAACAGAATTCCGTTTGATGCTGATAAAATCAATGCTTTCTTAGGCTGCGATATCAAAAAAGAGGATATGGTAAAGACACTTTTGGCGCTTGGATTTACATTTGACTCAGATGATGTAATCTCTCCGAGCTTCCGTGCGGATGTTGAGGGATTTGCAGATGTTGCAGAGGAAGTTGTCCGTATTTTCGGTTACGACAAGATTCCGTCAACATTAATGCGCAGCGAGACAACTGCGGCTGTTAAGACGCGTTCTCAGCTTGCAGAAGATAAGGTAAAAGATATTCTTACCGCTTGCGGTATGTATGAGATTATCACATACAGCTTCACAAACCCGAATTTGTTTGATAAACTGCGCATAGAGCCTGACAGCGAGCTTAGAAACGTTGTTAAAATTTCAAACCCGCTCGGTGAAGAAAACTCTATTATGCGTACAACAGGTATTTCTTCTATGATGGAGACCTTGGCTCGTAATGCTAACTTTAAGTCGGCGTCAGCAAGACTTTTCGAGCTTGCAAAAATCTATCAGCCAATCGAGGGTGTGCAGCTTCCGAATGAAGAGCTTGAGATTGTTCTCGGTATGTTCGGCGGTTGTGATTTCTATGACTTAAAGGGCATTGTTTGTGCACTTTTAGACGGAATGAATGTGGCAAAATACCGCTTCAGTCCGGTAACTGATAATAAGACATTCCATCCGGGACGCGCGGCAGAGCTTATAATCGGCGGCAAAGTAGCCGGCGTAATCGGCCAGATTCATCCTGCAGTTTGCGACAACTATTCCATAAGCGGCGAGGTTTATGTTGCGCAGATTAGCTTCGAAGCAATTCTTGCTGCTGCGGCTGATGAAAAGCAGTACAAACCGCTTCCAAAATATCCGGCAGTTGTTCGTGACCTTGCAATCTTAGTTGATGAGGATGTTTTAGCGGCAGATGTTGAAGAAATTATAAAGAAAAAAGCTAAAAACCTGTTTGCAGGCTTAGTTTTATTTGACGTATATCAGGGTAAGCAGGTGCCGGAGGGCAAAAAGTCTATGGCATACACTCTTACTCTGCAGTCAGAGGAAAAGACTCTGGCAGATGAGGATACAACAAAGACAGTAAATGAGATTTTAGATGCGCTTAAGAGCAAACTGGGTGCAGAACTGAGATAATAATCGGGCGGAGTATCTCCGCCCCCTTTATTACAAGGATTATAAAATTCGGAGGAGTTATGGATAAGGTAGTTATTACGCCGGCTAAGCTTTCAGGCAGCCTAATCGTGCCACCGTCAAAAAGTGCGGCGCATCGGTTGCTTATTTGTGCGGCGCTTTCCGCTGGCGAAAGCTTTGTAGATAATGTGGATTTATCGCAGGATATTTCTGCGACTGTTTCTGCTATGCGCGCGCTTGGATGCAGGCTGGAGCCGCTTAAAAACGGATTTTTATGCTCGGGAAATAATAAGATTTCTATAGAAGATAATGTCTTGATTGACTGCTGTGAGTCCGGCTCCACCATAAGATTTTTAATCCCTATAGCACTTGCATTTGGTGGCTCATTTAGATTTACAGGGCGAGGAAGACTGCTAGACAGACCGCTTGATGCATATTTTGATATATGCAAAAAAGACGGTATTTTGTTTGAAAAGAGAGAAAGCGAGATATACTTTAGCGGCAAGCTAAAGGGAGGCGAATATTCCTTAAGAGGAGATGTGAGCTCGCAGTTTATAACGGGACTTTTGTTTGCGCTTCCGCTTATAGATGGGAGCAGCGTGATAAAAATTACCACACCGCTTGAGTCTAAAGGATATATTGACATGACGCTTTCGGTGCTTTCGGAGTTTGGTATTTCGATTGAAAACTGCGCATACCGCGAATTTAAAATAAAAGGCGGACAGAGATACTGCGCACATGATTGCGCAGTGGAGGGAGATTATTCTCAGGCGGCATTTTATCTTGTGGCAAATGCGCTGGGGAGTGATGTTTCTGTTTCGGGTCTTGGCGAAAACTCTTCGCAGGGAGATAAGGAAATAATAAACATTATAAAAAGTATGAGCTCGCCGCTTGTCGCAAGGGAGATTGACGTGAGTCAGGTTCCCGATTTAGTGCCTGTTTTAGCGGTTTTGGCAACACAGGCAGAAGGCGAGACAAAAATTATAAACGCGGCAAGGTTAAGGATTAAGGAAAGTGACCGTTTGGCGACGATAACTCAGGAGCTTAAGAAAATGGGCGCTGACATCACAGAGCTAGATGATTCGCTCATAATTCGAGGCAAGACAAAGTTAAAAGGTGCCGTTTGCGAGGCACATAACGACCACAGAATTGCTATGGCGCTTGCGATTGCGGCGACTGTTGCAGACGGCGATGTTACAATAGAAGGACCTGATTGTGTTAAGAAATCGTATGGTCATTTTTGGGAAGATTATGCTAAGTTAGGAGGCAGAATTTATGGCTGATTCATTTGGAAAACTGTTTCGTATTACGCTTTTTGGCGAGTCTCATTCTGCCGCAATAGGTGTGGTTATCGACGGAGTGCCGGCAGGCATCCCGCTTGATTTGGACAAAATAAATAAAGAGATGCGCCGTCGCGCTCCCGGACAGGATAATTTGTCCACGCCCCGAAAGGAAGCCGATTTGCCAAATATCGTAAGCGGATTTTTTGAGGGCAAAACGACAGGCACGCCTCTTTGTGTTATTATAGAAAATACCAATACACGTTCTGGCGACTATACGCCCGAGCTTCTTCGTCCTGCGCACGCTGACTTTACGGGAAAAGTGCGCTACTCAGGGTTTAACGACTATCGTGGTGGAGGTCATTTTTCAGGCAGACTAACGGCGCCGCTCGTTTTTGCGGGCGCAGTTGCCAAGCAGTTTCTAGAGCGTGAGGGAATAACTGTTATGGCGCATTTAAAAAGTGTCGGCGATGTTTGTGATGAGAGTTTTCCGCCGTGCGAGATTGGTGGAGATTTGGCAGAAAAAATCTTATCTTATGAGCTTCCGGTTATAGACGAGAGCGTTATCGGCAAGATGAAAGAGGCAATCCTTTCTGCTAAAGCGGATAAAGATTCTGTCGGCGGCGTGGTTGAATGCGTTGTTGTTGGCGCTAGAGCTGGACTTGGTTCACCGTTTTTTGAGTCAGTTGAAAGCAGGCTCGCTGCTATGATGTTCTCCGTTCCTGCGGTTAAGGGCATTGAATTTGGCGCAGGTTTTAATATTACAAAAATGCGCGGAAGTGAGGCTAATGACAGTTTTTATTTAGATGGAGATAAAATCCGCACGAGAACAAACAATAACGGCGGAATAAACGGCGGAATAACGAACTCTATGCCGATAATTTTCCGCACGGCGATAAAGCCTACTCCATCAATTGCGGCGGAGCAGGAGACGGTTAATATAGACGAAATGAAAGAATGCAAAATGAGCATTCACGGCCGCCATGACCCATGCATTGCGCATCGTGCAGTAAGTGTTATTGAGGCGGCAGCGAGTGTGGTTATGGCAGATTTGGTTCTGGAGGAGAAAACCTATGCAGGATAGGACAAAGCTCGATGATTTAAGAGATGAAATAAACGTCGTTGATAAAGAAATAGTCAGGCTTTTTGAAAAGAGAATGGCAATTTCTAAGGCAGTCGGCGATTATAAAAAAGTAAATAATTTGCCCGTTTTTGTGGCATCGCGAGAGGCTGAGGTCATAAAGACGCGCCAAAGCTGGTTGTCTGACAAAGAGCTGGAAAGCTCTGTAGAAGAGCTTTTTGAGTGCATTATGGGCTTGTCACGCTCTTTGCAGAATGACACAGTTTCTTCCCGTGATTTTAAATCCGCTAAACCGGTAGAAAATCCGCGCGTCGCTTATTGCGGCGTTCCCGGCTGCTATGCTGAAGAAGCAATGAAAAATTATTTTGCAGGTTCGCAAAGAGCAGTGCCGGTTTCGTCTTTTGCCGAGGTATTTAGTGCGCTTGATAGTGGCGAGGCGGACTACGGCGTACTGCCGATTGAAAATACATCTACCGGTGCTATCGATGATGTTTTAGATTTACTCGCTTCCGGTGGACTCTATGTAGTGGGACAGACAGTAATCGAGATAAACCATTGTCTTTTGGGAACAGCCGATACTGAAATTTCGGATATAAAAGAGGTTTACTCTCACGCGCAAGGCTTAGCTCAGAGCAGCGAGTTTTTAAGTACGCTTTCCGGCATCAAGCAGATTCCAATTTCAAATACTGCGCTTGCGGCAAAGTATGTAAGCGAAGAAAAAGATAAAACCAAGGCTGCGGTGGCAAGTGCCCACGCAGGCGAGCTGTATTCCCTTAAGGTTTTAGCAAGAGGGATTAACAAAAAGGAGCACAATCATACCCGTTTTGCAATTATTGGCAAAAACCTTGAGATTGCAGAGGATGCCGATACGGTAAGTATTGCATTTACCTTAAAGCATGAGAGCGGAACGCTAAAGAGAGCGATTTCGCGGTTTGCATCAGCGGGTCTTAATCTTTTACATATTGAGTCAAGACCGCTTAAGGATAAAAATTTTGAGTATCTTTTTTATATTGATTTTTCAGGTAATTTAAACGACAAAAGGGTTAAAGACGCACTCATAAAGGTTGAAAATGAATGTGTGA
This sequence comes from Clostridia bacterium, assembly GCA_045578185.1. Classification (GTDB taxonomy): domain Bacteria; phylum Bacillota; class Clostridia; order UBA1381; family UBA9506; genus RGIG1666. Next base: position 23,591 of record JAZNJS010000018.1, on the reverse strand, counting down.
CACTTACTGTTTTAGGTAATTTCAGTGCGAAAAAATAATGCTGGCAAAGGCTGGAGGATAGCTGTGAGACGAAAGAAAAATATTGTGCTTATAGGCATGACCGGCTGCGGCAAATCGACAGTCGGGCTGCGGCTTTCATATCGCCTCAGAATGCCGTTTGTTGATATGGATGCGTGGATTGAAAAAAAGGCAGGCATGACCATCCCCGAGATTTTTGAAAAAGAGGGAGAGGAAGGTTTCCGCCAAAGAGAAACCGAGACGGCGCGCCGCTTTGGTGCTGAACGTGGGACGATAATCTCAACCGGCGGCGGAGTTGTTATGCGTGAGGAGAATATGAAATATCTCAAAAAGCATGCGATTGTGGTTTATATTAACCGCTCGGTTAACGATATTACTAAAACTTTGCGGATGGACAAAAGGCCGATGCTAAAAGGCACGGCGGACACGCTCTATCCGATGTATGAAAAACGCCATCTTCTGTATAAAAAATATTCCGATATTGAGGTAGTAAATAAGAGTGAGTTAAAAGACGGCGTAAATAATGTCTATAAGGCAGTAAAAGATTTAATTTAATATTGACTATTTATATGACAGGTGATAAAATAATAATGGTTTTGTTTTAGGGCGAGGCGAAAATCCTCACCGGCGGTAATGAGCCTTTGTGCTACGAGTCCGAGAGCCTTTGTGGTTGATCAGGTGCGATTCCTGAACCGACGGTTACAGTCCGGATGAATAAACAAACGTGTTTTTTGCGTATAAAGCTCCCTTTGCAAAGCTGCAAGGGGAGTTTTTTTGTTTCATAAAATTTTTTGGAGGATAAAAATGAAAAAGATTAAAACAGCAAGAAAGCTGACAACGATGGGACTTTTTGCGGCGGTATCCGTAATACTTGTATATTTTATTCATTTTCCAATTTTGCCGCAGGCGGCATTTTTAGAGTATGACCCCGCCGATATACCGATATTTTTATGCACATTTTTATTTGGACCGGGAAGCGGACTTCTTTTGACTGTTGTTGTCAGCCTCGTCCAAGGGCTTACAGTAAGTGCGCAAAGCGGAATAATCGGAATTTTAATGCATATTTTTGCAACCGGTGCTTTTGCGCTCATTGCGGGATTTATATACCGCTATAACCGCACAAAAAAAGGAGCGATTATCTCGCTCGCAGTTGGTGTTTTGGCTATGGTTTCTACCATGTGCCTCTGGAATGTGATATTTGTGCCGATATTTAACGGCACGCCAAGACAGGCAGTAATTGCGATGCTGCCGACGGTTATAATTCCGTTTAACCTGATAAAAAGCAGCGCAAACGCTGTCATCACGGCGATTATTTATAAGAAAATATCACAGATAGTATTCAAAGAAGAAAAAAATGAGAATCAGTAGGTTAAAGATTCATTTAAAAAAGAGTCGCAAAAGCAATACTGAGTTTGGCATATTTACGCGCGTAGTAAGGGGCGCCGGTTGTAATTGCAATATCGGGCAAAAAACCCGCGTCTTTACATATTTTTATGTAACTGCGTATAAACTGCTGCCCTCGGGCATGCATATAAATCTTTCCCCGTGCAGCCCTTCGGGCTGCACATTTTTTATTTTACTTATCAGGTGGTCGTCTTTTGTCGCAAGCAAAATATCTTCTTCTACAAGTACAGATTTTGAGTATCCTTTGGCAAAAAAGTTATCGTCAGCAAGTATAATCTAAAAATCTTTTGCATATTCGTAAAAGAGCAGGCCCTTTATATTATACCATTCTATCAAATTTTCCGCCTGCTAAAACGTGGAAGTGAAGATGGAAAACTGTCTGTCCTGCATTTTCGCCGCAGTTATTGACAAGACGGTAGCCGTCGGCAGCGAAGCCTTCCATTTTTGCGATTTTCTGTGCCGTTAGCACGATATGACCGATGAGACCGGCATGTTTTTCTTCGAGTACGTTAGCTGACTCGATATGCTCACGAGGGATGATAAGTATATGCTGGGGAGCTGCAGGATTTATGTCACGAAATGCATAAACCAGGTTATCTTCATATACCTTTTGTGACGGGATTTCTCCCTTTAAAATTTTACAAAAAATGCAGTTATCCATTTATAATTCCCCTTTCTTTTGTATGGTGTTTATCTTTAAATAAATTTTTTAATTTCTGAAAGTACTGTTTCTACTATTGCGTCCATATCTCGACCATCAACGCTGATTTCTATATCAGAGTCAGCGTATGCCGCCTCGCGCTCAGAAAGCATCACAGCGATGTCGGCTACAGTTGCGCCGACCAATTCCGGGCGCTTGTTATGTGATGATTTGGTGTTTTGGTAGACCGTTTCGGCAGAGGCTCTTAGCCAGACCAAAATGCCGTTTTTCTTTAAAAGCTCTCGATTATAGGTGTCCATAACCGTATTTCCGCCTGTTGATATTAAACAGCCTTCATTCTCGCAAAGGTTTGTTACAGCAAATCTTTGTGCACCTTCAAAATATTTCTCGCCCTTTTTTGCAATAATTTGCGAAACGGGCATTTTTTCACTTTTTTTCAAAAACTCATCCGTATCGTAAAAATCCAAGCCTAAGGCAGAGGCAACACGGCGTCCGACAGTTGTTTTTCCGGAGCCCATAAAACCGATTAAAACAATATTTTTTTTCATTCTGCCACCCTTTCCGTACTGAGTTATCATCCTGCGATGGGATTATAATAATTCTGAACAAGATACGGCCTGTTATTTGAGTCAAAAGCGACGCCTACGCCTAAATAGCGGAAAGCGCCTAAGATATTCGTTCTGTGCCCCGCCGAGTTCATCAAAAGCTCGTGCATTATGATGCTGCTTTGTCCGCCTGCAGCAAGGTTTTCCCCGACCTGCCTAAATGGAGCACCGGTTCTTTTAAGGCGCTCAACAATATTAGAGCCGTCAAGGCCGGTGTGGCTGAAATATAAGTTTTTAGCCATATCTTCTGCGTGCGCAAGTGCTGATGCGTGGGCAAAGTTGTTCATCTCTACCGCGTCTACGCCCTCTCTTACACGAAGAGCATTTGTTATATGAAAATTTTCAAGCTCCATAGAGAATGCACGTTCAGCCGTGCCATCAGCGTACTGGCGGTTAAATGAAAGCTCCGTATCCTCTTCTATTATATGGATAGAGGTAACGGTATTATTCTTAAAACAGTCATAAAAAAAGCGCAGATACATACCTCGAAACAAAAACACATCTATTTCACGGCGTGAGTCCATTCCGGTATTTATGATATAGTCAATAGTTCCCTTTCGTATGGCGGTGAGCGGCTCGCCAAAGGTCATACGCACCTCGTCTATCGTTGAACCTACTCTGATTCCGCAAAACCTGAAAGCGCGGGAGTTCGTATATGCGGCGCAGACCTTGTCTTGGGAGTTTACGCCAATCTGTACATAGTCGTGATAGTCTTTGTGATAAATATTCCAGGTAAAGCCGTATTCGGACGAAAAAGAATCCATGCTTTCGCCGAAGTTTTCGCTGATGGTTTTAAAATCATCGCCTATATTTATTGTTTTGCCTGAAAGTACAAGAGTGGTAGGAGTTATAACGCCTGCCGGCGGAACTTCTTCGTGATAACCGTCAGTTATATAAAGATAAATATTATTCGTAAGCTTTACGGTATCTATATCGCAGTAAAGAACTGCCGCTAAAATAGCAAGCAAAACGACGAGTGTCTTTTTCATCTTGTCACCTCCCGGCAATATGTAAAATCAGGTTATTCCGATAAAAAGTCAAAGATTTTATCACAAGTAGCTATAATTTGTTCGTGGTGGTCTTTAGCCGATGGGTCTAAAAGGCCCCAAACGGGGAAGCCTGCACTCTTCGCGGTTTTAATAGCGTGCAGGGAATCTTCGAAGACAATGCAGTCTACAGGCGCTTCGCCAAGCTTTTTTGCTGCTTCTATATAAATATCGGGCTCAGTTTTTCCTACGCCCACGTCCTCTTCTGTTATGATAAAATCAAAAAACTCTGCAATACCATTTTTTTCGAGCATCGCACGAGCAATAAATTTCATCGTTGCGGTGGCAAGGCAGATTTTTGTGCCATCGGCGTGAAGTTTTTTGATATATTCTCGAGCACCGGGTTTTAATATTGCCATGCGCTCATAGCGTCGGAACACGAAATCGTCCCATATTTTCATAAGTTCCTCAGCCGTTTGAGGTAGAGAAAAGGTTTCTATAAAGTAGTTGGCGGTTTCAATGTAGCTCATAGCCCTTATTTCCTGCCATAAATTTTCTGGAGGTTCGATACCGATGGTCCGGAGGTAGTCCTGACCGAAACCGTCCCAGACGGACATAGAATCGAGGATTGTTCCGTCCATATCAAAAATAGCGGCTTTCATACAAATTTTCTCCTTAATTATTACAATTTTTACCCGTACTTAAACAGGGATTTTCTGCTTTTATCTGCAAAAAACCCCTTGCTTTTATCAATCTATTCTTTTTGAATCGGATTTACTTCTGCTCATCGCAATCATACCGGTTCTTGACATTTCCAGAATATTATACGGGCGCATCATTTCTTCAAATGCGTCTATCTTTGTAGCCGAGCCGGTAAGCTCAATGATGGTTGCGTGGTCTGAAATATCTATAATATTTGCGCGGAAAATGTTAACAATCTGCACGATTTCCGCACGGGTTTTAGCCGTACAGGAAACCTTGATTAACGAAAGCTCTCTTGACACGGAATCTTCGGCGGAAAGAGTCGTAACGTCTATTACATCAATCAGTTTTTTGAGCTGTTTTTCAACCTGCTCTACGGTTTGCACGTCACCGTCCACCACTATTGTAGTTGATGAAATCTCTTTGTTATGCGTAACGCCGACTGCCAAGCTATCAATGTTAAAGCCGCGGCGTGCAAAAAGTGCCGCCATCTTTGCAAGAATTCCGGCGTGGTTGTGAACTAGTGCGTTAAGAATATGTTTTGCCATAAAAAATTCCCCCTTTAAAGAGTGCTTTCTATATCACTGACCAAAACTTCCAAAATAAATGAACCTTTTTGCAAAAGAAACTCATCAATGGCAGAGTCAATCTCACTGTTATTGCTAACTCTCAGGTGAGCTATATCATATGCCGCCGCAATTTTATCAAAATGAGGATAATCCCCAAGGTCAACACATGAAAAGTTTGAGTTGTGGTAGAGTTTTTGATATTCCCTTACCAATCCGAGCGAACGGTTAACAAACAAAACAATTTTAACATTGGCGCCAAACTGCTTCATTGTTGCAAGCTCGGGCATTACCATCTGGAAACTTCCGTCGCCCTCGAGTGCGATTACGGTTTTATCAGGGCAGGCAATTTTTGCGCCCAGTGCCGCCGGGAAGCCATAACCCATTGTACCAAAACCGCCCGAGGTCAAAAATGTATTCGGCTCTTTAAAATTATAATGATTTGCCGCCCAAATCTGGTGCTGACCTACCTCTGTTGAGATAATAGCATCGGCGGGAGCTTTTTCGGACAGCTTTTTAATAAAAAGCTTCGGGTTTACAAAAGGTGTAGAAGAGTCTTCTGCCTTTATATTTTTCACTTTTGCGCCAATGCACTCTTTCATCCATGCGTCAGGAGCTGTGAAGGAGGCCACATCAATAAGCTTTTTCGTAACGTCTTTTATATTTGCTATGATGCTTAAATTAGCAGGGATATTTTTATTAATTTCCGCCGGGTCAATATCAAGGTGTATGATTCTTGCACGCTCGGAAAGAGATTTTGGTGCAAAAACGGCTCTGTCGGACACCCTAGCACCTGCAAAAACAAGAGTATCAGCGCGGGCAAATGCCTCGTTTGCAGAAAATGTTCCGTGCTGACCTGCCATGCCGAGATACTGTTTGTGTGAAGAGGCTATGCCGCTTATGCCCATAAGGGTTGAAACAACGGGAACGTTAAGCTTTTCAACAAGTCGGGTAAAGTCACGGCTTGCGCCGGCAGACAATACGCCTCCGCCAAGCACAAAAAGCGGACGCTTTGCGCTCTTAAGCATTTTTGCAAGTTTTTTAATCTGATTGTCACTTGCCTTTGGCTCCGGATTGTAGCCTAAGATTTTTTGCGGAGTAAAAGGTGTGAACTCAACCATCTCGCACAGAACGTCCATCGGCACGTCAACAACAACCGGGCCGGGTCTTCCGGTTCCGGCGATATAGAAAGCCTCGCGCATAACTCGGACAATATCTTCTGCATTTTTGACGAGATAATTCTGTTTGGTGATGGGGGTGGTGACACCCGTAACATCAACTTCCTGAAACGAATCCTTTCCTACGCTCGGGCAGGCAACCTGTCCAGTTATGGCGATGAGCGGAATGGAGTCCATATATGCGTTTGCGATTCCCGTAATCAGATTTGTTGCGCCGGGGCCTGATGTTGAGATACATACGCCGACCTTTCCGGTCATTTTAAAATAACTGCTTGCTGCATGAGCAGAGCTCTGCTCGTTTCGCACCAAAATATGTCTTAAATCGGTCTCTGCGAGCTTATCATATAAAGGTGCAATAGCCGCACCCGGATAGCCGTAGACGACATTGCTGCCATGCTCTTTTATGATTTTCAAAATGGCCTGGGCCGCAGTAATTTTCACCTTTTCACCTTCTTTTATAAGTCTTTCTATTTATTTTATCAATTTTAATGTTAAATGTCAAACAAAAACGGTGTTTATAAATTAAATCAGAGATAACTAAAAAGCAGTACACCAAAAATGTCAGCTGGCGCACTGCTTTTAATCGTTATAACCTTTTACATCCGGTGTTTTTCGTTATCGTCCTTTTCCTTTAAATAGTTGAAAAATTCTGTTATAGCAATTCGGGAGGCGACGTTTACTTCGTTAAGATTTAAGAAATTTCCGTATTTTTTCAGCTTTTCGTTTGCGCAGGTATAGCTTTTTAATTCTTCCTCATTTAACGTTGTTCTAAAACGAGGACCACCTCGGAGCAGAAACTCAACAGTTACACCGGCGCGGTCGGAAATGAGGTTTAATGTATTGGTGTCGGGCAGGCGCTTGCCGGTCTCATAGTTTGCAAGCCGACCGCGCGTTATCCCCAAAAGACGCGCCATTTCATCCTGCGTTTTACCAAGTTCCAGCCGCAAAGTTTTTAGATTTGCGGAAAAAACGTTTTTAAATGAATTTGGCACAACATAACCTCCCTCTTGAGTTCAAATATATTGAACTTTTAAATATATTATACCACTGTTTCGCAAAAATGCAAGAGTTTTGTTCAATAAAATTGAACTTTTTATTAAATGGTGTATTTGACAAAAGTAATTGGCTGGTATATAATGAAAAAAAGGCGGATTTGCCGAAACACAAAAAAACGGAGGTAATATAAATGGTTAAAGGTATTGAACACGTTGCACTTCGCGCTAAAGATTCTAAGTCGCTTACTGACTGGTATGTTAAAATGTTTGATTGGAAAATCGTATATGATAACGGCAAAGGAACGTATTTTGTTAAAGCTGCTGACGGTTCTATGATTGAAATTTTATCTTTTGCCGATGGTGCTGATGCTGCAATTGATACTGTTGGAATGCATCACTTCGCACTTGCTACCGATGATGCAGATTTCGATGTAATGGTAGAAAAGATGAAAGCTGAGGGCGTTGAGGTTGTAACTGATGTTACAGTTGCTCCCAGCGGAATCAAGACTTTTTTCTTTAAAGATATAGAGGGAAACATATTCCACTTTATATACAGACCTGTAGCGTTATAATATAAAAAGCTGTGGCATTTCGCCACAGCTTTATTATTATTTTTCTAAAAGTTCGATACCTTTTTTAATTCGTAAAAGTGTTTCGTCTTTACCCAAGATTTCGGCAAGTTCTACGCCACCGCCGGGGGTGAATGCCTTTCCTGAAACTGCGCAACGAAGTGGCCAAAGGATAATTCCGTTCTTAACTTCCATTTTTGCAATCAAGTCAAACAGAGCGTTATGGATATTTTCGTGTGTCCACTCACTTACCGCCTCTAAAACGGGCAAGGTAGCCTTTAAGCTTTCGAGTGAGTTTTCCTCGTTGGTTTTCATCTTCTTATGGCAATACATTTCCGGCGAATACTCAGGGAGTGCGTCAAAGAAGTCAACCTGCTCGGGAATGTCAGAGAGCTTTTCGCAGCGTGGCTGCAAGAGTTCGCTGACTTTTTTAAGGTCAATTTCAGGATTTTTGATTACGCCATCATAGTACGGGAGCGCCATCTCGTGAAATTCCTCGGGGGAAAGTTTTCTTATATACTCACCGTTTAACCAGTCAAGTTTTTTCTGGTCAAAGATAGCCGGAGATTTACTGATTCCTTTAATGTCAAACGCTTCGATGAGCTCTTCTAAAGTGAATACTTCCTGCTCGCCGCCGGGGCTCCATCCTAAAAGTGCAATATAGTTTACGATAGCATCTTTTAAGTATCCCTTGTTTATAAAGTCTTCATATGATGCGTCGCCCTCGCGCTTTGAAAGTTTTTTATGAGCGTCCTTCATAACCGGGGAAACGTGGATATACTTGGGAACTTCCCAACCGAATGCTTCATAGAGAAGATTATACTTAGGTGAGGAAGAAAGATACTCGCTTCCGCGAATAACATGGGTAATCTTCATTAAGTGGTCATCGATTACGTTCGCAAAGTTATAGGTCGGCAGGCCATCTGATTTTAAAAGAATATTATCATCTAAAGTGGCGTTGTCGACTGTGATTTTACCATAAATCTCGTCATAGAAAGAGGTCGTTCCCCTTTTCGGGATTTTCTGACGGATAACGTAGGGCACGCCGGATTTAAGTTTTTCTTCGATTTCTTCTTTTGAAAGGCGCGCACAGTGACCGTCGTATTTAGGCATTAATTTAGCTGCCTCCTGTTGCTCGCGAAGAGAATCCAGACGCTCTTTGTCGCAAAAGCAGTAGTATGCTCCGCCGAGCTCAACTAATTTTTCAGCGTATTCTTTATAAATGCTGCGGCGCTCGCTCTGCACATACGGGCCATACTCGCCCCCTATGTCCGGACCTTCGTCGTGGAAAAGGCCGGTTTCTTTCATTGTTTTATAAATCAAATCAACCGCACCCTCAACATAGCGTTCCTGGTCGGTATCTTCAATTCTCAAAATAAAGTCGCCGCCTGCGTGCTTTGTCAAAAGATAAGCATAAAGCGCAGTACGAAGATTTCCGATATGCATATATCCCGTTGGACTGGGCGCAAATCTTGTTCTGATTTTCTCCATTTATATATCATCCTTTCGAAAGTTTTCCTATAATTGCTAAAACTTATTATACCCGTTTGCGTGGCTTGTGTCAAGCCTTTGGGCTATTGCTCGCCTGCCTTTGGCGGATTTGTTTTTTTAATGCCTTCTGAGAATGCGGCAAGTGATGCGGGTGTTTCGTCAAGCATATATGGACGGCTGATTTTACCCTCAAACCCCGGACGCATATCCATATCGGGAGCGGAGAACCATACTGCCGCTTTTATATTCGGATACTTATTAAGGTTATCAAACATATGCTCAATCCACATTGGCTTGTTACCGCCTACGGAGCTTGATGCAAACTCAGTGATAATCCAAGGGAATTCGGCAAAGAACGGACGGTATGCTGAATCAACCTCGTCATAAATCTCGGTAAATGAGCGCCAATCTTCGCCTGTTACGTCCTTAAAATATGTTCCGGTATTGTAGCCTGTTACGCCTATCATTTGCACATATTCATCGCCGGGGTAGTATGCCATAAAGTTATTCCAGTTGCACGGCGGATAGTTTCGGTCGTTGGGATTAAATACCCAGATTGCGTTATCCACGCCCTCGTCTTTAAATATTTCGTACACTCTGCGCCATGCCTCGACATAAATTTCGGGGTCGGAAAGATTGATTATTCCGGAATAGCTTGTCCAGTCGGTGTTCATTTCATTATTCAAGCGGAAGAAGAACGGGAGTTTAATCTCTTCTTTTATCTCTTTTGCAAGAGCGCGTATCTTATCGTCATAATGTCCTTTATAGGTTTCAAGCAGGGGGCTTTTTGCGTGCAGATTTTCGTTGTTGGTTTCCGTCATCTGCAGGGTCAGCTCAATCATTCTGCCCTGCTCGGCGCATTTTGCGCCAAAACCATCGGGTAATGGTCTTCCCAGGTGGTTATAGATTAAGACTATCGGGAAATTAAAATCTATGGTCTCCTCCATTTTCGGTATGGTTTCGTTTATTCCTACATCCTGCACCTGTGCGGTAAATATGCCCCACAAAACATCGTCGCGGCTTTGCATTTTTTCGTAGACTTTTTTGGTGTCTTTTGACCAGTGATTCGGCTTGGCCGGTTCAAAATAAAGGTCATATGCCGGTGTTCCAACACCTTCTCGGCGTGCAAAACTTGCAAGAGCGTCCGCCACTATTTTTTCGGGTTTGACACTGTTTTCGGCACGGAACTTAAACATAAAGCGGAAAAATTCACGCTCTCCCGTATTTATGGTGGCAAAGGTATAGATATTTTTCTTGTCCTTTGGCATATCCGTAATGTTAACGGAAATAATTCGCGCCTTGTTCTCGCCGTAAGTACGCGTATCGTCTACCAAAAGCTCCATAGAATTATTTTTGCGGTATTCTTCGTTTGTGATAAAGCGGTTTAAGTAGTATGCAATATATTCGTCCATATCTTCATATGGGGAGCGTTCTTTGGAGATTGTGACATCTAAAAAATCGCTTGTGAGTTTTACAAAATTGGGGCTGTGCGAAAAATCAGGTTCTAAATTTTCGGGAAGGTTAACTGAAAAGCCTGTACAAAAATCTGTCAGGCGGGTGACTCCCTCTTTTCGCTCTATGAGTTTATTATCTTTAAGCGGATTTGCTTTTTCGCTGCGGGCGGGAGTGCCATCTGTGTACAGGATAGACTCATAAGCATCTTCAAGAGGCGCATAGTCGAGATTGCCAAGCACGACCATCTGGCGACTTGTGCTTCTTATCAGGCTTTTTAGCTTTTGTGCATATGGCTTATATGAGCTGTAAGTTACGCATAAAAAGCAGATAAAAACAGCTGTTAAAGCAAAAGCAACAAAGGAAAAAAACCTTTTTTTATTAATTTTTATCTTTATCTTGTGATTTTTTTTCATAACAATCTCCTCCGCTTTTTAAGCTATATACATTGTATATGATTTTATGGGAAAAATCAATATAAAACAAGGGGCGCAGTCTTTGTGTGAACAAATAATGAATTTTTATATTTTCTTTGACCTTGGATGTGTTTTGTGATATACTTTATTATGGAGTGTTATGGGACATTTTTCCACAATTTGCATTATAAAAAATCTAATGGGAAATAATATAGAAAAAACATCCGCAGAAGATATTTTTGCGCTTATGAGGTGAAAAAATTGAGAAAATTACTTGAAAAAATTATAGGAAATTATTCTGACAGGGAGCTTAAGAGAATCCGTCCGATAGCGGATAAGGTTATGGCGCTCGATGCCGAGTACAGAAAGCTCTCCGACAGTGAGCTTAAGGGCAAAACTGCAGAATTTCGTGAGCGTATAGCTAAGGGCGAGACTCTTGATGAGCTTCTTCCCGAGGCTTTTGCAACCGTAAGAGAGGCGGCAGACCGCGTGCTCGGTATGCGCCATTTCTATGTGCAGATTTTAGGTGGTATTGTTCTTCATCAGGGACGTATTTCCGAGATGAAAACCGGTGAGGGTAAAACCTTGGTTTCTACTTTACCTGCATACTTAAACGCTCTTTCGGGAAAGGGCGTTCATATCGTTACGGTAAACGACTATCTTGCTAAGCGTGACTCCGAGTGGATGGGTAAAATATTTAAGTATTTAGGTCTTACGGTTGGCCTTATCATTCACGAGGTTGAAAACAAAGACAGAAAAGAGGCGTATGCAGCCGATATAACATACGGAACAAATAACGAGTTTGGCTTTGACTATCTGCGTGATAATATGGTTATTTATAAAGAGCAGATGGTGCAGCGTGGGCAGAATTATGCGATTGTCGACGAGGTTGACTCCATCTTAATCGACGAGGCAAGAACTCCACTTATCATTTCGGGAATGGGAGATAAGTCCACCGTGCTATATCAGCAGGCGGAAAACTTTGCACGTACTTTAAAGTGCCACAGGGTTACAGAGTCTGATGACAAGACTTTAGACGAGGATATAAAGGCAGATTATATTGTTGACGAAAAGGCAAAATCTGCTACGCTTACACGCTATGGTGTGGAAAAAGCTGAAAGAGCATTTAATATTGAAAATCTATCAGACCCTGAGAATATGACGCTTCAGCATCATATCAATCAGGCGATAAAAGCGCACGGAACGATGCGCCGTGACAAAGACTATGTGGTAAAAGACGGCGAGGTTATCATCGTTGATGAATTTACGGGTCGCCTTATGTTCGGCAGACGCTACTCTGACGGTCTGCATCAGGCGATTGAAGCTAAAGAAAATGTCAAGGTTGAGCGTGAGAGTAAGACCTTGGCTACAATCACATTCCAGAACTATTTCCGTCTTTATGATAAGCTCTCCGGTATGACAGGTACGGCGCAGACCGAAGAGACTGAGTTTCAGGATATTTACAAGCTTGATGTTATTGTCGTGCCCACAAACAAGGAGCTTGCGCGCCGTGATTTAGCTGATGCTGTTTATAAAACCGAAAAAGGTAAATTTGAAGCTGTTGTAGAACAGGTCAGACAGTGCCACGAAAAAGGTCAGCCTGTATTAGTTGGTACGGTAACAATTGAAAAATCAGAAGTTCTTTCTGCCATGCTCAAGCGTCACGGAATAAAGCATGAGGTTTTAAATGCCAAGTACCACGAAAAAGAGGCTGAAATTATCGCACAGGCAGGAAAGCTTGGCGCAGTTACCATTGCTACCAACATGGCGGGTCGTGGTACCGACATTATGCTTGGCGGTAATGCAGAGTTTATGGCAAAGCACGAGATGAAGCGCTTAGGCTATGAGGATGAGATGATAGTCGAGGCAACCGGCTTTGGCGAGACGGATAATGAAGAGATTTTAAACGCAAGAAAAGTATTTTCAGAGCTTTTGGCAAAATATAAAGAGCAGATTGCACCCGAGGCAGAAAAAGTACGTGAGGCTGGAGGCCTGTTCATTATAGGCACAGAGCGTCACGAGTCACGCCGTATTGACAATCAGTTGCGTGGACGTGCGGGACGTCAGGGTGACCCCGGAACATCTAAATTTTATATCTCCTTAGAAGATGAGCTTATGAGACTTTTTGGCTCGGAGAGAATTGCGCGCGTTGTCGACACCTTGGGCTTAGAAGAAGACCAGCCGATTGAACACAGCATGCTTACCGGTGCTATTGAGAATGCACAAAAGCGTGTTGAGGGACGTAACTTCCAGATAAGAAAGCACGTTTTGCAGTATGACGATGTTATGAATCAGCAACGTGAGGTGATCTACGGCCAGCGTCAGAAAGTTTTATCCGGCGAGAGCGTTAAAGATAGCATTTTGAATATGATTTCTGACCTTGCCGAGGCGGCAGTTCTGCGCTTTACCGGCGAGACTGATATAGCTGATGAGTGGAATATACAGGGACTTACAGAATACTTGGAGTCTGTGTTCATCCCCGAGGGTGAATTCAGCGTAAGCCGTGATGAACTTGAGTATATTACAAAAGAAGAGATTACCGAGCGCATTCTTTCCATCGCACACCGAGTGTATGAGGAAAGAGAAGAGATGTTCGGCAGCGAGAATATGCGTGAGCTTGAGCGTGTAATACTGCTTCAGGTTGTTGACAGAAAGTGGATGGACCATATTGACGATATGGACCAGCTCAGAAACGGCATCAATCTGCGTGCTTATGCGCAGCGCGACCCCGTAATTGAGTATAAATTCGAAGGCTTTAATATGTTTGAAGATATGATTGCGGCAATCAGGGAAGATACGGTAAAATACATTTACCATGCACGCATTGAGGCGCCGCCGGAGCGTGAGCAGGTTGCTGAGCCGACAAGTGCATCGCTTGCCGGTGAAACTGAGAAAAAACCTGTTAAAAAAGCAGAAAAAGTGGGCAGAAATGACCCCTGTCCCTGCGGTTCGGGCAAAAAGTATAAAAAATGCTGTGGGGCTAACGAGGAATAATTGATAGTTTTGTGAGGTCGGTATGAATTACAGTGATTTACTTTTAAACGAGTACGGTATCAACTCCGATATAATAACTCTTGCCGAAAGGGCGGAAGCTGGGCTTAAAGAACGTTTCGGTGAGATTGACAAGGTTGCCGAGGCAAACACGGTTAAGGTTTTGTCTGCCTTTAACAGACACCGTGTGAGCGAGCAGCATTTGGGAATTACGACGGGTTACGGCTATGATGATGTGGGCCGTGATACGCTTGATAAGATTTATGCCGAGGTGTTTGGTGCGGAAAGTGCATTGGTGCGACACAGCATTGTTTCCGGCACGCATGCCCTTTCGACTTGTTTATTTGGCGTTTTGCGTCCGGGTGATACGATGCTTTCCGTTACGGGTCGACCTTATGATACGCTTGAGGAGGTCATCGGCATTCGCGGCGAGGGCAATGGCTCTTTAGCGGACTGGGGCGTAAAATATCGCGAGGTTGCACTAAAAGCTGATGGTTCACCTGACCTTTTGGCTATACGCGACGCCATAACACCAGATGTGAAACTGGTAGAAATTCAGCGCTCGAAAGGTTATGACTGGCGCAAATCTCTGCTTATAGAAGATATTCGCGAAATCTGCGATTTGGTTCACTCTATTAATCCGGATATAATTTGTATGGTTGATAACTGCTACGGCGAGTTTGTTGAAGAAAAAGAGCCGGCAGATGCTGGTGCTGACCTTGTTGTCGGCTCGCTTATAAAGAATCCGGGTGGGGGGCTGGCTCTTACCGGAGCGTATATTGCCGGAAAAGAAAAACTGGTTGAGCAAGTGTCATATCGTCTTACGTCGCCTGGAATCGGTGCGGAGGTTGGTGCAACGCTTGGCATGAACCGAAGTATGTATCAGGGCTTCTTTATGGCGCCACACGTTGTTGCGCAAAGCGTTAAGACTTCTCTTTTAGCAGCTAAAATGCTTGAAGAGCTTGGTTATGAGGTATGTCCGTCATCGCTTGAAGCACGAGGAGACATTATACAGGCGGTAAAGCTTTCTGACCCTAAAAAGCTGTGTGCTTTTTGCCAGGGGATACAGGCAGGCTCGCCCATTGATTCATATGTAAGACCTGAGCCGTGGGATATGCCGGGCTATGAAAATCAAGTAATTATGGCGGCGGGAACATTTGTCTCGGGAGCGAGCATTGAAATTTCTGCCGATGGTCCGATAAGAGAGCCTTATGTTGCTTATATGCAGGGAGGTCTTACATATGAGAGCGGAAAGCTCGCGGTAATGTGTGCAATTAACAGAATACTATAATGAAGTAATTGAAGGCGCGCTTAATACATAAAGTGCGCCTTAAGTAATGTTTTGCATCAAGGGTTTTTTCGTTGACAAATTATGTATTTTGCTATATAATTTAAGTGTTAAATTTAATTAATTTTGTAATTTATTTTTATAGAAAGCTAAAAAGGGGTGAGCTTGTTATGCCGCATCAGAACGGGCTTAACATCACATTTGCTTTTATTGTCGCACTTATTATTGCATTTGCAGCAACGCCTATTGTAAAAAGGCTTGCTTTTCGCGTTGGTGCGGTTGATGTGCCGAAGGATAAGCGCCGCATGCATAAAAAGGCTATGCCGCTATTGGGCGGACTTGCCATTTTTTACGGTTTTTTGGTAGGAGTGCTTTGCTTTGCGGAATTTCGTCTGCCTTCGGGCGGTATTAACTGGGGACTTATCGGCATCTTAGTAAGCAGTATAATCATCGTGGTTTTGGGCATTTTTGATGATATAAAACCGCGCCCTGCACTACTTAAGTTTGCAATTCAGATTGTCGCAGCAGCGATACCGGTGCTTTTAAATGTGCGTGTATTTGCGATATCAAATCCGTTCTCGCCCGATGAACTCATAAGACTTCCCCAGTGGCTTTCAATCGGCGGCAGTATTTTGTGGATTGTGGGAGTTACCAATGCCGTAAACTTAATAGATGGGCTTGATGGATTAGCCGTTGGTGTTTCGTCGATTGCGGCTGTTGCGCTTTTATCCATACTGCTTATTTCATATAACACAAGCCTAACTCTTTTGGTTATGGCGGCGGCTCTTGCCGGTGCGTGTTTCGGATTTTTGCCATATAATTTTAATCCCGCTAAAATATTTATGGGCGATACAGGCTCGACATTTTTAGGCTTTATTCTTGCCTGCATTTCCGTTCAGGGCCCGTTTAAGATGTATGTTGCGTTTATGGTTCCCCTTTTGGTTTTGGGGCTTCCGATTTTTGATACTTTGTTTGCTATATTAAGACGTCTCGCCAAAGGTCAGGGAATTATGACGCCTGACAGAGGACATTTGCATCATCGTCTTATAGACAGAGGTTTTTCACACAGAACAACTGTAATTATACTTTATGGAATGTCCGCAATACTTGCAATCAGTGCTATTGTAATCATTTTATCGGGACTTTCAAGAGCAATTATTTTAATTGCGTCTGTTATTATATTTATGATTTTGGTGCTTGGTGTGGTAAATACCACGAACTCAGCGTCTGATGAGATGAGCGAGAAAAGTGTGGCTGATGGCGAGGCCGGAGAAAAAGAACCTGCTGTTTTTGTGCGTACGGGCGACGACTCCGGCGAAAAATGATTTTAAGAAGAAGATATGCAGCTTGTGTATCTTCTTTTATACTATAGGAAGAACTTTTTAATTGATATAAAAGTGAGGCGAAATTAATGGGCAAATTAAAGGTTATGACGGTTTTCGGCACGAGACCGGAGGCCATAAAGATGGCACCTTTGGTGAAGGAGCTTGAGGCGCGTGAGGGAATTGAGTCAATAGTGTGCGTGACAGCGCAACACAGACAAATGCTTGACCAGGTTTTAGCGCGTTTTAATATCATACCAGACTATGACCTTGATATAATGCGTGAGGCGCAGACTTTATCGGGAATAACCACAAAGGCACTAACAGGTCTCGAAGACGTTATTAAAAAAGTAGAACCGGACATTGTTTTGGTTCATGGTGACACTTCAACGACCTTTGCCGGCGCGCTGGCCGCATTTTACTGCAAGGCAAAGGTGGGACACGTTGAGGCAGGACTTAGAACTTATGATAAGTACTCTCCTTTCCCGGAGGAAATGAACCGAAAGCTTACGACATCACTTGCTGATATTTATTTTGCTCCAACCGAGAACAATAAGCAAAATCTTTTGCTTGAACAGGTAAAAGAGGAGGATATATATATAACGGGAAACACAGTTATAGACGCTATCCGTGCGACGGTTGAGGACGATTACATTTTCGCAAATGAATTTTTAAGAACTTTAGATTATGAAAACAACCGTATTATTTTGGTTACCGCACACAGAAGAGAAAATCTGGGCGAGCCGCTTAAAAATATTTGCAGAGCAATTCGTCGCGTGGTCGATGAGCATCCTGATGTTTTGGCGGTTTATCCCGTTCACTTAAATCCCGCGGTGCGAGAGGTTGCGTTTGATATCTTGGGCGGCCACGAGAGAATTTACCTCATCGACCCGATGGATGTTGAAGAACTTCATAATCTTATGGCACGCTCGTATATGGTAATGACAGATTCAGGCGGGCTTCAGGAGGAGGCGCCATCGCTCGGAAAGCCAGTTTTGGTTTTAAGAAACGAGACTGAGCGCCCTGAGGCAGTTAGTGCAGGTACAGTTAAGGTTGCGGGTGTGGACGAAGATACCATATTTTCTATGGCAGACACCTTGCTCTCTAATGAAAATGAGTATAAAAAGATGTCGCAGGCGGTTAATCCTTATGGTGACGGTAATGCGTCAAAAAGGACTGCTGATGCTATCTTATATTATTTTGGAAAAACCGACAAACGCCCCGAAGATTTTTCATATTGACCCACATAACTAAATAATACAAAACACCCCTTTTGCATATACTATATTAAAAGTACAAAAGGGGTGTTTTTATGTTAAAAAATGAAATACATTATTTTCTGTCAACTGTTGGCTCGAAGGGGTATCGCTCTTTTGAGAATGAATGCTTCGGCTTGCTTTCAAAAAGCAAGCGGCTTTTTGGGTATCCGGCTACTTTAATGCAGCAGGTTGTTGACAGAATAAAAAGAGAGGCTGCTAAAAGAGAGTTTTCCTGCCAGGTAATTCATAATTTTTTAGACGGCAAGGCTGAGGGAGTTATAATAGAAGAAACGCAGGCGGGAATTATAAATACTCCTTTGTATTTTTTAAAAAGGGAGCATTTTGCTGCTGTTTTGGAAGATGAGCATCTCGAGAGGACGAAAAAAGCGCTTGATGAAGCGGTATCTTGTTTCCGTGAAGCGAAAAAAATACACGACAAATGGGAAAAGATTTATGTTTTAAATATGGATTTCGGTTCGGCGGACTCTTTGGCGGATGAGGTGTGCCGCAAGGTTATAAACGGCAAAAAAGGTGCGGGTGCGGGTGAGATATATGACCGTTTTTTAGGGGCGGCGACTGCAGAGGGACCGAGGGATATGATTGAGAGCATTACCGAAAAGGTCAGCAAGAGATATTTTATCAAAGGGCGCCCCGGTACGGGCAAGTCCACATTTTTAAGGAAAATAATCCGCGCTGCACAGGAAAATGGTTTTGATGTGGAGAGCTACCACTGCGCTTTTGACCCGGGCAGCGTGGATATGGTGGTAATTCGCAAGATGGGGGTGTGCTTTTTCGATTCCACTGCTCCGCACGAGCATTTCCCGATGCGCTCAGGGGATGAAATAATTGATATTTATGATGCGGCAATAACACCGGGCACAGACGAAAAATATGAAAAGGAGCTTCTGACGATTTCGGGGGAGTATAGGCTTAAGATGTTTGAGGCGCAAAAGGCGCTTTTCAAAGCACGCTCGGCATATGAAAAGACGGAAGCGTTTTATATCGCTAAAACCAATCATGCAGAGATTGAGATGCTAACGGAGGAGGGTCTGGCACTTTTGTTTGATAAATAAGGAAAAGGCGGGCGGTAATTTTACTGCCCGTCTTTAAAACGCATATTTAATTTTTGCAGTGCTTTTTTCTCGATTCGTGACACATAAGAGCGGGAAATTCCCATGCTTTTTGCTATCTCGCGTTGGGCGAGAGGCTTGCCGGTAAGTCCGTAGCGTAAAATTATAATTTCTCTTTCTCTGCCTGACAGGCATTCATTTATATATTCGTACAATTTTTTAATATCCATATTAAGTCCGACTGTGTCCGCAATTTCTTCGTCGTCTGCAGGGAGGACGTCCATAAAAGTCACCTCATTTCCGTCGGTATCGTGACCTAAGCAGTCAGAGAGTGATATTTCCTGAGATGTTTTCTTAGTTTTCCGCATAAGCATTAAAATTTCGTTTTCAATACAACGAGCGGCGTATGTTGCAAGACGAGTTTTTTTCGTGCCGTCGTATGAGTTGATGGCTTTTATAAGGCCGATTGTGCCTATTGATATCAAATCGTCGCCGTCGTAGCCTGTGCCTTGCGAGTATTTTTTTACAACGTGTGCTACTAATCTTAGATTGTGCTCAATAAGAGTATTTCGTGCATCCTCGTCTCCTGATGAGGCAAGCTCAATCAGTCGCTCCTCTTCGGCAGGGGGTAGGGGTTTGGGAAATGAATTTGTGGTTGAGACATATGAGAGCAAAAATGCTCCGTATCTTAAAAGGTAGATAAGCATAACGGCAAATGATGAAAACATAAAAGCACCTCCTATGATAATACTCTATTCTATTCGGTGTTATATGCCAAATTGCCAGTCCGAAAAAATTTGCAATTAAACGAAAAATGTGGTACAATATTATTAAAAAATAGGGGTTTCTACCTTATTATATATAACATCTTCGGAGGGATGAAAAGATGTATAATAAAATAATGCTTATTAACGGTCCTAATCTTAATATGCTTGGCATTCGTCAGCCGGAAATTTACGGAAAGACAACTCTTGCCGATATCGAAAAAGGCCTTACCGAAAAGGCAAAGGAGCTTGGAGTTGAGCTTGAGTGCTTTCAGTCAAACTCAGAGGGCGCGATAATTGATGCTATTCACAGTTGCTACGACCGCGTTGATGGTATAATTTTAAATGCGGGGGCGTATACTCATTACAGCTATGCCATTCGTGATGCAATTGCTTCCGTTATGTTGCCTGTTATAGAGGTGCACCTTTCCGATATACATAAGCGTGAGGAATTTCGTCATATTTCCGTCATAGAGCCGGTTTGTCTCAAACAAATTTGCGGCCTTGGAGATAAGGGATATTACATTGCGCTTGAGGATTTAGTTGAAAATGCTGTTAAAGCTTAAAGATTGGATTATATCATTATTATATCCTGAGCGGTGTATATTTTGCGACGTTGTTATTCGCGGTGATGTGGTATGTGAAGATTGCAAAGATAAATTAAGGCTGACTAAAGACAAAAGGTCTTGCAAAAAATGTTCGCGTCCGATAGATAAAAATTCTGTTTTATGCCACGATTGTATGATAAGACCGCGGCATTTTTCCGCCTGCTTTGCAGCGGCGGTATATACAGATGAGCTAAGACGTTCGGTTATTAGGTTTAAGTTTTATAAAAGACCGGATTATCACCGGGGCTATGCAAAGCTAATACTCGATCACCTATCCTCTCTCGGCTCTCTTCCGTATTTTGATGCAGTAATTGGTGTACCTCTATCGAAGGAACGTTACCGAGAGCGTGGGTATCAACAGGCTTTGCTGATTGCCCGTGAGGTTTCAAAAGGACTAGGCCTTTCTCATTTAAAGAAAGCAGTTAAAAAAGTAAGGCACACTCCTGCGCAAAGCACGCTTCCGCGCCACAAGCGCCTTGAAAATCTTCGAGGGGCTTTCCGCGTTACCGGCAAAGAACAAATTAGGGGCAAAACGCTTCTGTTGATAGATGATGTATTTACCACAGGCACAACGGTGGATGAAATTTCAAAGGTTCTCATTGGTGCGGGAGCAAAAGAAGTGTATGTAGCGGTGGTTGCCGTGACGGAATGAGCGGATTTTAGCATTTTTTTGTTAAAAAGATGAAATTTTGCAGGAATAAAGAAAAAAACCTTGACAACACAAAAAATTATTATTAAAATAATATAGTAGGCATAGTATGGGGTAATATTTCACACAACGCCTTTAAAATTACATAAATAGTACACGGCAATAACGCACGAGAGTGCGGTTGCATATAGATTTGCAGGGCGATTTTTACAGTTTTATTACAACTGCAAATCAGGCATTGACTATCCCATTTTTTAGTGGTATAATCAATGCATAATCATGATAGGGTATATCCCTGTCTTCGTCGTGCTTATCGTTTTTGAAAGAGGAACGGTTTGCGCGCAATTACATATCTCTTTCGGTAAAAATTAAATTTATTATAAGGGAGGATTTGAGAGACTATGAAAAATCTCAAAAAACTGGTTTCTGTAGTCGTAGCATTAACAATGGTTATTTCTTCAATGGCTTTTGTAAGTGCTAAAGACTTCGGAGACGTAGACACAAGTGCTGCCTATAACGAAGCAGTAGACGTGCTGAGCGATCTCGCTATCTTAGAAGGCGACGAGGCTGGTAACTTCAACCCCGACGCTGAGATTAAGAGAAGTGAATTCGCAGCAGTTCTCTGCCGTGCAATGGGCATGGATGCATCTGCATCTATTGGAATCACTCCGTTCGACGACGTTGCAGCTAATCACTGGGCATCTGGTTACATCAACTGGGCTGCTGCTGCTAAAATCGTAAACGGTAAAGGCAACGGAATCTTCGATCCGGACGCTCCGGTTAAGTACGAAGAGGCTATCAAGATGATCGTTGTAGCTTTAGGCTTTGAGCCGATGGCTGCTAAAAAGGGTGGTTACCCGACAGGTTATCAGGTAGTTGCAGCTTCTTACGGAATTACTGACGGTGTAAAATACGTTGGTAGCACAAACGCTCCGAGAAAAGATGTTGCTCGTTTGGTTTACCAGGCTTTAGAAGCTCCTATCATGGAGATTGGCCAGTATACAATCAACGATGATGACAAGTACTACATCTATGATGGTTCTGAAAACAGCTATAAGAAATCTATGCTGACAGAGTACCTCAACATCGCTAAGGTTAAGGCTACTGTTGATGCAACAGCTGCAAGCCATCCGAACACACACGCTAAGAAAGATGCTAGCAAAAACACTGCAGCTCTTACCATAAGCGGTTACTTCGGTCACGCTAACAACATTGCATATGATTATAACTCCATCTACCACGACGTAGACGCTAGTGCTTCTGCTCTCTTAGCAGGCGACAGCGGTGTTGAAGATTACCTCGGCAAGACAGTTATCGCTTACGTTGGCGAGACTGCTGATGAAGACTTCATCATCCTTTCTGTAGTTGAAGCTACAGACGCTGATACAAGAGTTGTAGACGGTGGTAACATCGAAGCTATGAGCTACACACCGGCTACATCTTCTCCGTCAGCTCCGGCATCTTTCACATTCAAATTTTTTGAGAACGAGGACGACAGCGATCTGGAAGAAATTCCCATCGCATCTAATGCTGATGTATACTTTAACGGTACTAAAGCTAGCGCTAGTGCTTTCACTGGCAAAGACGACGTTGCTTCTGTTACATTCATGAAGAGCAGCAAACAAGCTAAAGACAACGATGTATATGATAAGATCTTCATTAAACAGTACGCTTATGCTGTTGTTGACAGCGTAAAAGACGATGCTGGTATCATTAAGCTTGACGCTGGTGTTCTTGACCTCACTCAGGATGCAAGAGGCGAGAAATTCAACTATACTTTAGCTTTAGAAGACGGTACAGAGATTGACGTTGCAGACCTCCAGAAAAACGACGTTCTTAACATTCTCTGCCAACACAAAACTCTTGCTGAAATCAAAGGCGCAGCTAAAAACTCCATCGCTAACATGGAAATCATTGTTACCAGAAATTCTGTTGAAGGTAACATCGATGAAGAAGTTGACGCTGCTAAAACATACATTATCAACGGAACAGAGTACGATCTCGTAACTGGCGTTGGCGCACTCACACCGGGTGAGAGCGGACGTTTCCTCATCGGTATCGATGGCAAAATCGTTGCTGTAGATGATGAGTGGGTATCTGAAGATGGTTCTTCTGCTAGAAACTACGGTTTCGTAGTAGGTATCGGAACAGATTCTTCTTTCAATGATGTTGTTTACCAGGTTAAAATGTTCACAACTGACGGTTCTTTTGTAACTTATGATGTTGCTGAAAAACTTTATGTATACAACACTAACAATGGTCAAAAATCAGCTGCTTTAACAGTTGAGACTAAAGTTGTAAATGATGTAACTGTTGCTAAGACAGCTTCTGAAGCATCTTCAACCAGCCAGAATGACATTCTCGCTGCTGATGGTCTTATCGGCACAGCATTAGTTGCTGAGACACTTCAGTCTGATGCTGAGGACAACGTTGCTGTTAGACTTATCGCTTACGAGCTTAACGAGAACGATGAGATTAAAGCAATCAAGATTGCTTCTACATCTTCTACTAACAAGAAAGATTTACGCGCAGAAAATAAGGATACATCTGCTGACTACGATGCTGTAAAAGAGAAGTTCGGCGGAAAGATCTTTACT
>JAZNJS010000017.1:0-22183 GCA_045578185.1 Clostridia bacterium | reverse complement strand
CCCTCTCAAAAAATGACGAAAAAAAGCCATACACGCAAAAGCGTATATGGCTTTTTATTGGTACACCTTCGGGGGCTCGAACCCCGGACACCCTGATTAAGAGTCAGGTGCTCTACCAACTGAGCTAAAGGTGCAAATAGTGGAGCTAACGACGGGAGTTGAACCCGTGACCTCATCCTTACCAAGGATGCGCTCTACCTACTGAGCTACGTCAGCAAAGGTCACTATTTCAAACACAAATGATATTTTAACATATTCTGTGCGCTTTGTAAAGACTTTTTTTCATTTTTTTGCATTTTTTTTAGTTTTACATTTTTTTGTCAAATTATAATCCGCTATTTACAAATTTATGCAAATAATATATAATAAATAATATAAGGCAGAGTAGGTTTTGATGCGTTAAGTGACAGTCGGACGGGAAGTTGCCACTGTACGAAAAGGATGCTGGTTTTTAATCCTTGCGGTATCATAACTGCATTCCGCTGCCACTAAAGTGAAGTCACACATATCCTTCTCTTTTGTGGCAAAAATTATACAGAAGGGTGTGTTTTTTTCATGCAAAAATCATTTGTAAGCACAAAAAAGGTTGCCCTGGCAGCTATGTTTTTAGCGCTCGATGTGCTGGCGCGCGTATTGTCTGCAAAGACGGATTTGTTGCAGATTAGTTTGACGTTTGTTCCGACATCGCTCTGCGCAATGGTGCTTGGACCTGTCTATGCGGGTGTAGCCGCATTCTTTGGTGACTTGTTAGGATTTTTCTTAAAACCGATAGGAATGTATTTCCCAGGACTTGGGATTTCAGCCGGGCTTTACGGCGTGTGCTTCGGCTTGTTTCTATATCACCGCAAAAAAAGCTTTGTACGCATTTTCCTTTGCGTACTCCTGTCTCAGATAGTTATTGGCATTTTCTTAAATACCTTGTGGTTTACAATGCTCGGTCAGCCGTTAGTTGCCGCAATAACAATGCGTTCTTATCAGGCATTAACTATGATTATTGTTCAGCCGATAAGTATTTTTCTTATTTGGAAATATGTTGGTACATATATCAGCAAAAATGTGATACTTGATTAATTCAGGGAGTGTAAAGATGCAGGCTTATTTAGATAACAGCGCAACAACCCGACAGTTTGACGAGGTAACCGATAAAATGTCGGAGTTAGCAAGAGAATGCTACGGAAATCCGTCATCGCTTCATTCATTGGGACACAAGGCAGAAAAGATAATAAAGAGCGCAAAATCTGTTATGATGGATGCCATCGGCGCAAAAGAAGGACAGTTTCTCTTTACCTCAGGCGGAACGGAGTCCGATAATCTTGCAATTTTAGGCACGCTCCTGTCTGCAATAAAGCGCAGACCAAAGCTTGTTACAACCAAGATTGAGCATCCTGCGGTGATAGAACCGGCGCAGCATCTTGCGTCCTTAGGTGCAGATTGCAGATTTGTTGGAGTAGATAAAGACGGTGTTATAAATCTTGACGAGTTTGAAAAAAATCTGGCGACTGATACCAACCTTGTAAGCGTTATGCTGGTAAATAATGAGGTCGGAAGTATTCAACCTATTTCAGAAATTTCGAGTATAATGAAAAGAATTTGTCCGAATGCTCTTTTGCATGTAGATGCGGTTCAGGCATTCGGTAAAATTCCGATAAATGTTGACAGGATGGGCATTGATTTACTCTCTGTCAGCGGTCACAAAATTAACGGACCTAAAGGCATAGGTGGTCTTTATGTAAGACGCCCAAATCTTTTAAAACCGATAGTTTTCGGCGGGCATCAGGAGAATAATCTGCGCTCGGGCACACAGAATACACCTGCGATTTCAGGCTTTGCTCTGGCTGCGGAAAAATCGGTAAGCGAGCTTGCAGTCGAGATAGAAAAAATCAGCAAATTAAAAGATAGACTTTTAGATGGCTTTTTAGAAATTCCAGATATAAAAATTAACGGTGGGGACAAAAAGTGCAGCGCACCGCATATTATAAATGTGAGCATTAAAAATGCTAAATCTGAGGTGCTGCTTCATAGTCTTGAAAAAAGAGGTGTATTTGTCTCGACTGGTTCAGCCTGCTCGAGCAACAAGCCGTCACTCAGCCCTGTTTTATTAGCTATGGGGGTTAAAAGAGAGGATATCGACTGCGCAATCAGGCTCAGCCTGGGTTATTATAATACCAAGGAGCAGATTGACTATGCGATATCGGCAATCAAAGAAGAGGTAAGTCTGCTTCGTGAATTGTTTAAATAGTTGGACGCCGAGGTGTTAGTATGGAAAAATTAATTACTTTAGAAGACATCAGAAAAAACAGAGAAATTCGTATTTATATGGAGCGTGGAAATGATACTCTGCGGGCAAAAGGTTTTACGGAGCATTCTTTTATTCACGCCGAACTGGTCGCCAAAAATGCGGCAAACATTTTAAAAACACTTGGCTATAGCGAGCGTGAGCAGGAACTTGCGCGCATTGCTGGTTTTATGCATGATATAGGAAATGTGATAAACCGTGAGGACCACGCACAGAGTGGGGCGCTAATGGCATTTCGACTGCTTGGTGATATGGGAATGGATGCAGATGAGATTTCAATCGTTATGGCGGCAATAGGAAATCATGATGAGGGAAGCGGTACTCCTGTCAGCCCAGTATCTGCAGCACTTATTCTGGCGGATAAATCAGATGTCCGCCGCTCACGTGTAAGAAACAAAGATGTGGCTAATTTCGACATCCACGACCGTGTAAACTATTCTGTTACACAGTCGGATGTAAGGGTTGATAATGAAAGCGGAGAGATTACGCTTGAGCTCAAAATTGACCCCGAACTTAGCTCTATAATGGACTATTTTGAAATATTTTTAGAGCGAATGGTAATGAACAGACGTGCAGCGTCTCTTTTAAATATGAAGTTTTGTCTGGTGATTAACGGAACGAAGTTACTTTAGGAGCAAAAAATTTATAAGTACGAATAAAATAAGAGAGCCCTTACAAAATGAATTTATTTTGTAAGGGCTTTTTGTTTTATAGATTATTTTTTGACGTTTTTTCTAATTGCCTTATGCGTTCGTGAAGAAAAGAAATTTCGTCATGTATTTCCTTTGATAATATATAAAAGGCAATGGTTATGACAATGAATACAATAAAAGCTACAAACAAAGAGTTTCTTGTTGTGATTAAAAAGCTTAAATAATCAGCCTGCTCGGGCATCTTAAAGCTGTCAGTCAGTTTTAACTGAATTGCCAAAAGCAAAATAAAGCATAAAATATCAGCTGAGTAAAGCAGAATAGGAACACGTTTTATTTTATTCATAAAAACATCTCCTTTCAGGAAAAGAGCCTTAGCCGTTTAAAAGCTGCTCAACTGTCAATGCTGCTGCATCAATATAGTCAGCGTCGAAATCTTCTATTTCGCCGTTGTCACATAAAGTTGCGAGTGCGGGATCAATCGGAATTTTAGCTAAAAGCGGTATATGGTGGGTTTTAGCAATTTCCTCAATATGACTTTCACCGAAAATTTTGAGTTCTTTTCCACAATCGGGACATTTTAAATAGCTCATATTCTCAACTAGACCGAGAATTGGAATGTTCATCATTTGCGCCATCTTAACTGCCTTTTCCACAATCATGGAAACAAGCTCCTGCGGGGAGGCGACGATTATGATGCCGTCAACAGGGATGGACTGGAAAACAGTCAGCGGAACATCACCTGTTCCCGGAGGCATATCAACGAACATAAAGTCAACATCGTCCCAGATAACATCTGTCCAGAACTGCTTGACTGTTCCTGCGATAACGGGACCACGCCATACAACCGGGTCGGTCACGTCTTCAAGCAGCAGGTTAATTGACATTATATCAATTCCGGTTTTTGTGCGTGAGGGAAGAATTCCATCTTCGGTACCCATTGCTTTAGATGTTATTCCAAAAGCCTTTGGAATTGAAGGACCGGTTATATCTGCATCTAAAACTGCGCTGCGGTAGCCTTTACGCTTCTGCGCAACTGCGAGAAGCGAGGTAACGAGAGATTTACCTACGCCGCCTTTTCCGCTGACAATACCGATAACATTTTTAATATGACTCATTGCATGCGGCTTTTCTAAAAAGTCAGCAGGGTTATGCTGGCGCTCGGCGCAGTTTGCAGAGCAGCTGCTGCAATCGTGTGTACAATTTTCGCTCATATATACATCTCCTTAATATTTTTGCTATTTTAATTATAAAATCTTTGCCTGATTTTGTCAAGATACGGGCAGTTAAGACTATGCCATCAAGTCCTCTTTTTTGCAAAAAATAGAGCTTGCTTCTTGTAATTATTCCCGTTTTGATTTATAATAATTCTTATGGGGAATATGTTTGAATTTAGTTTGAAATCGGGGAAATAATAACATAAAAATATAATTGCCAAAAAGGAGTTATATATGAGAGACTATAAGAAAGAGACGGAAAAAAGGGTAAAATTCATTAAAGACGCATTATCTAATGCACGCGCTGACGGCATAGTTTTTGGTAACAGCGGTGGGAAAGACAGTGCGCTAGTGGGAATTTTGTGTAAGATGGCAACAGATAACGTACTTGGTGTTATTATGCCGTGCCAGTCAAAAAGAAATTTTGGCGAGGATATGGAAGACGGACTTAATGTAGCAAAACAGTTTGGAATAGAGAATATTACTGTTGATTTGACATCTGTAAAAGAAGAACTTTTATCTAAAATAGAGGCGGTCTCCGATGTAAAGGATGCTGCAAAAGGGAATATAGCACCACGCCTTCGCATGACCACACTTTATACCATAGCGCAGAGCAGAAATGCTATGGTTGCCGGAACGGGTAATAAGTGCGAAATATTTATGGGATACTTTACAAAATGGGGCGACGGAGCATATGACATTAACCCCATAGCAGATCTTACCGTTACAGAAATTTATGAGTTTTTAAGATATCTTAATGCACCAGCGAACATCATTGATAAAGCGCCCTCAGCAGGACTTTTTGAGGGTCAGACTGATGAAGATGATATGGGCGTAACGTACGCTCAGATTGAAGAGGTAATAAGTACGGGAACGACTAAAGACCAGGCAGCCTGCGATAAGATTTTGGGTGCAAACGGCCGTACAGAGCATAAGCGTCGTATGCCGCTTGTTTATAAAGACGAAAAGTAAAGAGAGGAGAAATGGACAATGAGTATTGAGCGTATGAAAGAGCTTACTTCCTATTTAAGCTATCACGCGCATAAATATTATGTTCTTGATGAGCCGGAGATATCAGACTATGAATATGACCATTTGCTCCACGAACTTGAGCTTTTAGAAGAAAAATATCCCGAGCATAAAGATCCCGCATCTCCTACCGTGCGGGTTGGCGGAAAAACTTTAGAGGGTTTTGAATCCGTAACGCACGAGGTATTAATGCAGAGTCTGCACGATTCTTTTAATGAGCAGGACGTGCTTGATTTTGATGAGAGAGTGCGCTCCGGACTTGGCGGCGCAGATTATGAATATGTTGTTGAACATAAAATTGACGGACTTTCAGTTTCACTAGAGTACAAAGACGGGTTGTTTGTGCGTGGTTCTACACGTGGTGACGGGGCAGTAGGTGAGGATGTAACGCAGAATTTAAAAACTATATCCTCTATTCCGTTAAGACTAAAGGATGCCATCCCGCTGCTTGAAGTGCGTGGCGAGGTGTTTATGTCAAAGGATACCTTTGACAAATTAAATGAGCAGAGAGAAAAAAATGACGAGCCGCTTCTGGCAAATCCCCGTAATGCGGCTGCCGGTAGTTTAAGACAGTTAAATCCGGCAATTGCACGCGAGAGGAAACTCGATATATTTGTGTTTAATATTCAAAATATTGCGGGCAGAGAGATTAAAACCCACACAGAGAGCCTCGACTTTTTAAAGGAGCAGGGATTTAAGGTTATTCCGCAGAAAAAGGCATATAAAGATATAAAAGATGCGTTTGGCAGGGTTATGGAAATCGGTGAGGAAAGATATAATCTGCCTTTTGAAATTGACGGTGCGGTTATTAAAATCAATAATCTGGAGCAAAGAGAAATTTTAGGTTCAACCTCTAAATTTCCTCGTTGGGCAGAGGCGTATAAATTCCCTGCAGAGACGAAAAAGACAAGACTTTTAGATATTATAGTTCAGGTTGGCAGAACGGGTGTTATAACGCCAAATGCAGTATTGGAACCTGTGAGAGTGGCAGGCTCGACTGTCAGCAGAGTTACGCTTCATAATCTTGATTATATCAGGGAAAAAGATATAAAAATAGGGGATAATGTTTTTGTACGTAAGGCAGGAGATATAATTCCCGAGATTGTTTCGGTTGCTACAGAAGAACGGGACGGAACAGAAAAAGACTTTATAATGCCTGAGATTTGCCCCGAGTGTGGAGCAGAGGTTGTCCGTGCAGACGGTGAGGCGGCATACAGATGCATAGGCTCATCGTGCCCCGCGCAGCTTTCGCGTTCAATTATCCATTTTGCATCACGCGATGCTATGGATATAGACGGTCTTGGTCCTGCCATTATTAACCAGTTAATTGACACAGGTCTTATCCACTGCGCTGCGGACTTATATTATCTTGATAAAGAAGATGTGGCTGGACTTGAAAAAATGGGTGAAAAGTCAGCGCAGAATCTGGCAGATGCCATAGAAGAAACTAAAAAAAGAGACTTATCAAGGCTTTTATTTGCGTTTGGGATCCGCTTGAACGGCCAGCGCTCATCGAAGCTTTTGGCAAAGCATTTTGGTTCTTTGGATGCGGTGATGTCGGCGAGTGTCGAAGAAATTGCAAAAATTCCTGATGTTGGCGAGAAAATGGCACAGAATGTCTATGACTTTTTCCGTGACGAAAAAAATGCGGAGCTTGTTCGCCGTATAAAAGATGCCGGAGTGAACACTAACTACTTGCAAGATGAGGGAGAAACCAATATCTTGTCGGGGAAAAAAATAGTAGTTACAGGCAAATTTGAGACGCTTTCACGAGCAGAGATGACCGAACTGGTAGAGAAAAACGGAGGCAAGGTATCGGGAAGTGTTTCGAAAAACACTGATTTTGTTGTAGTGGGTGAGGATGCCGGCAGCAAGCTGACAAAAGCGCAAAGTCTTGGTGTTTCGGTGATTACTTTAGAAGAATTTATGGATATGTTAAAATAAAAATAACGCAGACAAAATGTCTGCGTTATTTTTTTATTTTATATATTTTTGCGCAATTTTTTTTCATTTGATTGTTTTTCTCCGTATCATATACCGGCTTAAGCTGAGTGCGTGCGCGGTTAGAATTTCCGGTTTCCTTTTCGATAATACCCGCAAAATAGTCTGGTCAAGGCAATATTATCCATGAACTTGTACGGCGTACTGTCGGCAAGGGAGGTATCATTAATATGTCCCTCGCTGTAAGGCGCAATATCAGTACTCACTTTAAAGTGGCTGATAATTTTGCTTAACTCACATTCCGTCATACAAACCGGCCTCAGTCAGTTTGCCGATTGCGGCAACAACACTTTCTTTATCTTCTTTGTATGTTACGCCATACCAACGGTCGGCGGATTCTAAAACTTTGACTTTGATTTTGCCACTTTTAATTAAACTGTCAATAACACTTGGAATATAGAACTCATCTTTTTCTACATTTGCAGTTTTCAAAAATTCATTGAAAGCGTTTTCAAGTTCAGTGAATACATCCTCTCGCAGTCCCCACATATTCATAGAAACAACAGTTCCCTTGGGGAAGTCGTTGTCAACAGCAATTGCAGTATGCTCTGTAACGTCGGTCAAAAATCCGTCATCTACTTTGCAGATGCCGCGTGAAACGGTGCCGTTTTCTGTCAGAGTATTTTCAAGCATAAATGCAACCATCGCATAATCATCGCCGCTTACTAAATAGTCGTGCAGCTTTTTGAATGCATCTACGCCATAGTAGTCGTCTGCGTTGATAACCGCAAAAGGCTCATTTACGACATCCTTGCAGCACAGTATAGCATCACCTGTGCCATACGGTTTTTTGCGGTGGGGGGGAGTTTCCTGATATACATATTCCACCTTGATTTTTTTTTCAATTCGACTGCCTACTATGCGCTTAAAGTCATCTTCAATTTCCTTTTTGATAACAAATACAACCTTATTAAAACCGGCTTTTATTGCATCGTGAACGGAATAGTCAATGATTACCTCACCATTTTTACCGATGGGTTCAAGCTGCTTAAGACCACCAAAACGGCTGCCCATACCTGCTGCCATAACAACAAGCGCGGGTTGCTTTTCATCGTAGCCGTTTGGATTATTGGTCTGCCAGCGCCATGAGTCAACGCACATATCGTCAAGCGATTTTTTTGCCATAAAACCAAGCTCCTTTGCAGCCTTTTCTGTATCGGCATAACATTCGGCGATGTCTCCGCTGCGTCTGGGTGCAATTTCATATTTAATCGTCTTGCCTGACGCCTTTTCAAATGCTTTGACCATTTCTAAAACGCTGTAACCCCTGCCTGTGCCGAGATTATGAATCATAAGACCGGGATTTTCGGACAGTTTATTGTATGCTAAAAGATGTCCCTCTGCCAAATCACAAACGTGTATATAGTCACGCACGCCGGTTCCGTCCGAAGTAGCGTAATCATCGCCGAACACGCTTAAGTGGTCAAGCTTTCCGATTGCTACCTGAGCGATATATGGAACGAGGTTGTTCGGGATACCGTTCGGGTCTTCGCCGATTAAACCGCTTTCGTGTGCACCAACGGGGTTAAAGTAGCGGAGCAGAGAGATGTTTAAATCGGGATTTGCTTTTTGCATATCCGTCAGAATCTGCTCAAGCATCAGTTTTGTCTGACCATAAGGATTTGTAGCACTAAGCGGGAAATCCTCGGTAATCGGCACGGTTTTAGGATTGCCGTAAACGGTTGCAGACGATGAAAAAACAAGCTTCTTAACAGAGTATTTTATCATCAATTTTAAAAGATTAAGAGTAGATACGATGTTGTTTTCATAATAATTAAGCGGCAGACGAACCGATTCACCTACTGCCTTTAAGCCGGCAAAGTGAATTACCCCGTCAAAAGTGTTTTCGGCAAAAACATTTTCCAATGCATCAAAATCACACATATCAACTTTATAAAAGTCGATTTTTTTACCGGTTATGCTCTCTACGCGAGACAAAGATTCTTCCTTGCTGTTTGACAAATTATCGACAACAGTAACGTCATATCCGGCACTAAGGAATGTTATGCAGGCGTGGCTGCCGATATATCCGGCGCCGCCAGTAATTAATATTTTCATATCTAAAACCTCTTAACAATGTTTTTAAATTATAAACTCAATGCAGCTTCGTCAGCGATTACTGTAACATCATTGTGTGCAGCTAAGATAGTTGCAGGAATCTGCGGGTCGATTATGCCGCTTGAAAGAGCTTTGATTACACGGGCCTTACTCTCGCCGTTTGCAAGAAGAAGAATACGTCTTGCTTTCATAATTGTAGCAATACCCATAGTCAAAGCTTTAGTTGGAACCTCGTCTTTAGAAGCAAAGAAACGTGAGTTTGCTTCAATGGTGTTGTCTGTGAGGCCTGTCATATGAGTATCGGCATAAAGAGTAGTGTCAGGTTCGTTAAAACCGATATGACCGTTCTGACCTATGCCAAGAACCTGAAGGTCAATGCCACCGTGAGCTGCGATTTTCTCTTCGTAGCTTTTGCACTCAGCATCAGCATCAGCAGCTTCGCCGTTAGGAATAAATATATTTCCAGGTTTAAGATTTACTTTGCTGTAGAAGTTCTCTGTCATAAAGTAGTGATAGCTCTGAGAATTGCTCTGTTTGATGGGATAATATTCGTCGAGGTTAAAGGTTGTAACTTTGCTAAAATCCATATTCTTTTTAGCAAGCTCATCATACATACCGATAGGTGTTGAGCCTGTAGCAAGACCTAAAACGCAGTCGGGTTTTAAGATAACCTGTGCTGCAACAATGTCTGCAGCTGCGCGTGACATTTCCTCGTAGTTTTTGCATTTGATAATTCTCATAGATTTACTTTCCCTTCTTTATTAAATTTTTAATATATACATATGAAAAAATCTGCACATATATAAATATAATATCACTTATTAAGCGTCACTTCTTTATCATTTCGGGCAAAAAATTTGCATTTTCGGACAAAATATGTTATGCTTATAATATCAGGGGAAGAGGTGATGGATATGCACTATGAGGTAGCAAGACTTAAAAGGGAAATTAATGTAACAGGAGTATACTCGGTGCACTATTTTGAATATGACAAAAATTATAGCTTTAATGGTGAAGCACATGATTTTTGGGAGTTTGTGTACGTGGACAGGGGCGAAATAACTGTCACGGCAGGAGACAGAAGCTTTTTGCTAAAAAGAGGTGAGATGTTTTTCCACAAACCGAATGAGTTTCATAATTTTCAGGCAAACGGGATTTTAGCACCAAATATAATTATTCTTGGCTTCGAGTGCCACTCACGTGCGATGCAGTACTTTAAAGGCAGACTTATAAGCCTTACAGATAACGAAAAACTGATTTTGTCAGATATTATTAAAGAGGCATCGGAGACGTTTTCATCATCCTTAAAAGAGACATATCTTCCAAAACTATCTAAAAGGGAGAAAATTTTATTTGGCAGTGAGCAGATGCTTTGTATGTCTATAGAGCAGCTTCTGATATCGCTACGCAGAAATAGTGAGTTTGTCAGACAAAAAAGTATGAGTACAATAACAAGAAAACTTACGCAAGACGCGATAGCGGCGGTTACGCAGTTTTTAGAAAATAATATTGGAAAAAAACTTAAATTTCATGAGGTTGCAGAATTTGCAGGATTGAGCGAAAGTAGCTTAAAAGCGCTGTTTCGTATGCGTATGGGGCAGGGAGTAATGAGCTATTTTGCCAATATGAAAATAAACAGGGCGAAGATTTTAATTCGAGAGGGTAATTATAACATCACACAGATATCAATGGAGCTTGGATATGATTCAATTCACGAATTTTCGAGAAGATTTAAAAAGATAACAGGGATGTCACCAACAGAGTACGCAAGGTCTGTTAAGGTGGATTTTGAGCCGATAATAAGTATGAGAAAATAAAAGAGCGGTGCTATTGCACCGCTCTTTTATTTATAAATAGTACATACAGCGTGACTTTCAATTCCTTCGCCACGACCGCAAAAACCAAGTTTTTCTGTAGTAGTAGCTTTTACGTTTATCCGGTCAAGTGTAATATCGCATGTTTTTGCTATATTTTCGCGCATAGTGTTAATATATTGCGCAAGTTTTGGTTTCTGCGCAACAATGGTTGCGTCTATATTGCCGATTTTGTAGCCTGAATTTGTAATAAGACCTACAACAAATTCTAGAAGTTTCATCGAGTCGCTGTCTTTATAGGCTTCGTCAGTATCAGGAAAATGCTTTCCAATATCACCTAAAGCTGCAGCTCCTAAAAGTGAATCCATAATTGCGTGAATAAGTACATCAGCGTCAGAGTGGCCTAAAAGACCCAAATGGTAAGGAATTTCCTCGCCGCCCAAAATTAGTTTTCTGTCGGGAGTGAGACGGTGAACATCATAGCCGTGTCCGATTCTTATATCTGTCATTTTATCCACCCTTTCTTTTGTCTAAAATCTGCTCAGCCAAAAGCAAATCATCATAGGTCGTTATTTTAATATTATCAGAGCTTCCAGTTATCATTTTAACTTTATAACCCAACTGTTCTGCAAGATAACAATCATCGGTTGCAGTAATTTGCTCCAGTTCTGCAGTTTGGTACATCTTTTGCAGCAAGTCTGGCGTAAACCCTTGAGGAGTTTGAACTTCGTATAGAAATTCTCTGTCAACAGTGCGGGTAATAAAGCCATTTTCATCGGTTTCTTTTATCGTACATTTACACGGTGAGCCAACAGCAGCGCCGCCGTGAGCAAAAACGGCATCAATAACGTCTGTGATGGCATCAGAGCTGATTAACGGTCGGGCAGCATCGTGAATGAGTACGGCTTTTGTATCTTCTGATACTTCGCCAAGACCATTTTTAACAGACTCCTGCCTTGTCGCACCGCCTTTTACTATGGTGTGCAGCTTGCTTACTTTAAACTCATCAGCAATATCCTTGCATCCCGGGATATCACATTCGCGGGAAACCAGAATGATTTCGGATACCTGTGGGTGATTTTCAAAAGCCAGCAAAGTATGTGCTAAAACCGGGATTTCATCAAGGTCTAAAAATATTTTGTTTATGTCAGCGCCCATCCGGCTGCCGCTTCCGCCTGCAGCGATTATGCAGCTTACCTTGGGCAGAGTTTTTTTGCGTGCAAACATATTTTTCACCCCTTAATTATAAAAGGAATTATTTATATTATATTTTATTGCTTGTCCATATATTCTTTTAAATATTTGCCGGTATAAGACTTTTTACATTTCATAACCTCTTCCGGCGTGCCGCATGCAACAACCTCACCGCCGCGGTCGCCGCCTTCAGGTCCTAAGTCTATAATATAGTCTGCGGTTTTTATTACATCCAAATTGTGCTCAATTACAAGCACGGTGTTTCCGGCATCAACCAATCTGTTTAGCACTTCTAAAAGCTTGTGCACATCGGCAGTGTGAAGACCGGTAGTAGGCTCGTCAAGAATATATATAGTTTTTCCGGTAGGGCGTTTGGAAAGTTCTGTAGCGAGCTTAACACGCTGCGCTTCACCGCCTGAAAGCTGGGTAGAGGGCTGACCAATTTTTATATATGACAGACCGACATCTGAGAGAGTTTTAAGCTTGCGAGCTATTTTAGGCAGCGGCGCAAAAAACTCGAGACCCTCTTCAACGGTCATATCTAAAACTTCAAAAATATTTTTGCCTTTGTAGTGCACTTCTAAAGTTTCTCTGTTATAGCGCTTGCCCTTACAAACATCACAAGGCACATATACATCAGGCAAAAAGTGCATCTCAATTTTTAAAATTCCGTCACCTGTGCAGGCCTCACATCGTCCGCCTTTGACATTGAAACTGAATCTTCCGGCTTTGTAGCCGCGCATTTTGGCTTCGGCGGTCTGTGCAAATACTTCACGAATGTCACCGAATACACCTGTATAGGTAGCAGGGTTTGAACGAGGCGTGCGCCCGATTGGAGACTGGTCAATGTCTATAACCTTGTCCAAGTGCTCGAGGCCTTCAATGCGGCCGACTTTGCCGGGGACGGTGTATGCACGGTTTAATTCACGAGCCAAGTGCTTGTGAAGTACTTCATTAATAAGCGAGGATTTACCCGAACCGGAAACACCGGTTACGGCGATAAAAGTGCCAAGAGGAATGTCCACATCTATATTTTTCAAATTGTTTTCTTTGGCGCCGACGATTTTAAGGAAATTTCCGTTTCCTTTTCTGCGCTCGCTTGGTACGGGGATTTTCTTGGCTCCTGACAGATATTGACCTGTTATAGAGTTAGGATTTGCCTTTATTTCCTCAACCGTACCCTGGGCAACGATTTCACCGCCGTGAATACCTGCGCCGGGACCAATATCTACGATGTGGTCTGCAGCATACATAGTGTCTTCGTCGTGCTCTACAACTATCAAGGTATTGCCAAGGTCACGCAGACGTTTTAAGGTCGCTAAAAGTCTGTCATTATCACGCTGATGAAGACCTATTGACGGCTCGTCCAAAATATAGAGCACGCCTATTAAACTTGAGCCTATCTGCGTCGCTAAGCGTATGCGCTGCGCCTCGCCGCCCGAAAGCGTACCGGATGAACGGGAGAGGGTAAGATAATCAAGACCGACATCAACCAAAAATCCAAGGCGTTCGTTTATTTCGCGCAGAACAAGACGCGCGATTGCATTCTCGCGTTCCGTAAGTTTTAAAGATTCAAAAAAGTTTTTGGCATCTTTAACTGACATTTTTGTAACTTCGTCAATATTTTTATCACCGATTGTTACGGCAAGAGCCTCCGACTTAAGCCTTTTGCCACCGCATTCGGAGCATGGCTCAATAGTCATCAGCTTTTCAATCTCTGCTTTCATATAATCGCTCGAGGTGTCATTATAGCGGCGCTCAATATTTGGAATTAGTCCTTCAAACGCTGCTTTATATGATGCAGTGCCGTATGAGCGCTCATAGGAAAGGTCGAGCTTTTCGCCACGTGTTCCGTAAAGGATGACGTCGATTATTTCGTCGGATAAGTCTTTAAGCGGAGTGTCAAGGCTAAAGTTATAGCGCTTAGCAAGAGCAGTAAAATATGTGTTTGTAACGCTTTCGGTATTATCGGCATGTCTCCAGCCGGAAAGCAGTATGCCACCGTTGTTAATTGATTTCCTGAGGTCTAAAATTAGGTCAGGGTTAACCTTCATCATCTCACCGAGACCTGCACAATGCGGGCACGCACCAAACGGATTGTTAAACGAAAACATTCTCGGAGCGAGTTCTTCCATACTGATACCACAGTCATCACAGGCATAGTTCTGGCTGAAAATCAACTCCTCGCCGCCGATAAGATCAATTAAAACAAGACCGTTTGCAAGTGAAAGTGCCGTTTCGATTGAGTCAGTAAGACGCTGATTTATACCTTCTTTAACTACTAAACGGTCAACTATTATTTCTATATTATGTTTTTTATTTTTTTCCGGTTTGATTTCTTCAGACAGGTCATAGGTTATGCCGTCAACTCTTACACGCACATATCCGTTTTTCTTTGCATTATCAAAGAGCTTCTGACTTTCGCCTTTTTTACCACGGACTACGGGCGCCAAAACCTGAAATTTCGTTCCGGCATCAAGCTCTAATATATGGTCAACAATTTGGTCAACAGTCTGTTTTTTAATCTCTTTTCCACAGACAGGGCAGTGCGGGATACCGATTCTGGCATACAAAAGACGCAGATAATCATAAATTTCAGTAACCGTACCCACGGTTGAACGCGGATTTTTGCTGGTTGTCTTCTGGTCAATGCTGATAGCGGGAGAAAGTCCGTCAATAAGCTCAACATCGGGTTTTTCCATAAGGCCTAAAAACTGACGCGCGTATGAAGACAGAGACTCCATATACCTTCTTTGACCCTCTGCATAGATAGTATCAAAGGCTAAAGATGATTTACCCGAGCCGGAAAGACCCGTAAGGACAACTAATTTATCCCTTGGGATCTTAACATCTATGTTTTTTAAATTATGCTCTTTTGCACCTTTAATATAGATTTCATTTTTAGCCATAATTAAGCTCCTTAGCAAAACAAATGTTCTCTTTATTATATCTCAATAAAATTTTATTGTCAATGCGGGGACGGATATTTTCGCCCATTCTTAATTTTACCACAATTAATGATAATTTTCATCTTTTTTTAAATAATTCTTTTATTTATAATTGATTTATGTTAAAATAATAATGTTGTAGTTTTTAGTTTATAGCGAAAGGATGACGGATTTGAAGCGGTTAAGATTGAGTCTTTCTGTATGCGTGTGCAAACTTGCTATCTTGGCAAGTAGGCTTTTGGGCAAAAAGGGTACATCTATGCCAGGACACCTGGCTTTTAAAATTTACCCGGGCGTATTAAAAGACCTCGCATCGCAGGTAAAGCGTGAGATTATCGTATCGACGGGTACAAACGGAAAAACCACTACAAATAATCTTCTTTATTCATATCTAACAGGCTCTGGAAACCGTGTTGTCGGCAATTTAGTCGGCGCAAATATGTTTTACGGAATCTGCTGTGCCTTCTGTGAAAAGGCAAATATTTTCGGCAAACTAAATGTTGACTTTGCCTGCCTTGAGGTTGACGAGGCATCTACCGTTAAAGTCCTTTCACATATAAAACCGCACAAAATGATAATAACCAATCTGTTTCGTGACCAGATGGACCGCTATGGCGAGATAGAAATGACGGTTGATTATATAAAACGTGCTCTGGCGCAGTCACCTGATACCGAACTCATCTTAAATGGTGATGACCCAATTGTGTCGCAGTTTGGCGAAGATAAGTCCAGGAAAAGCTATTATGTGAGTGTTGATGAGAATACGGGCGCAGGCGCAGACTCTGCGCAAGAGGGTCAGTTCTGTATGCTTTGCGGGGAGAGACTTTGCTACGAGTATTATCACTACAGTCAGCTTGGAAAATTTTTATGCCCAGGTTGCGGATTTAAAAGGAAAGAGTCTGAATTTAAAATTAATTCTGTCAGCATAACCGACGGCCTTAAATTTGATATTTCATATAACGGAGAAATTATACCGTTTGACGTAAATTACCGTGGATTTTACAACGTATATAATATTGCTATGTCCTATGCAGCGGCAAGACTTTCTTATGGCGAAATCCCTTGCTATCAGGAGATTTTAGCAAGCTACCGACCACAGATAGGACGTATGGAAGAGTTTAATATAGGCAGGAGCGTAGTGCTTAATCTGGCAAAAAATCCTGCCGGATTTAATCAGGCAATCCAGACAGTTATGCAGGATGAAAAGAAAAAGGATATTTTGCTTGCCGTTAATGATAATGAGTCCGACGGAATTGATATATCATGGTTTTATGATGTTGATTTTGAAAAATTTTTGTCAGACAAAGTGGGAAGAATCATAGTTTCAGGCTTCAGGGCTGATGATTTGGCGTTAAGACTTAAATATGCAGGCATTAGACCTGAGAGTATAACAAAGACATATGACCTTAAGGATGCGGCTAAAAAATTACTCTCCGGCAGTGGTGAAATTTGTTATGCACTGGTAAACTATACAGTTGTTTTTCGTATGCAGGAGATTTTAAAGGAAATGGAGGCGGCACAAAATGAGTGATGCATTAAAGCTTACCATAGGACATATTATGCCCGACCTTTTAAATCTTTACGGCGACAGCGGAAATATTTTAAGCCTCAAAAACCGTCTTATCTGGCGGGGTATGGAGGCGGAAGTTGTCCAGATTAATGATGAGAGTGATATTAGGCTTTCTAATATTGATATTCTTATACTGGGCGGCGGCTCAGACCGTGAGCAAAAGACCGTGTGCGAAAAGCTCGGGGAAAAGCGTACTGAAATTGCTGAATATGTTGAAGATAACGGCGTTTTAGCTGCATTTTGCGGTGGATTTCATATGCTGGGGCACTACTGGGAAACTGCCGACGAAAAGGTAGCCGGACTTGAGATTTTAGATATTAATACAAATAGGGGCAAAAGCCGCCTGACAGGAAATGTCATAATAGAAACAAACTTCGGCGGAGAAGTAGATAAAGTTGTCGGGTTTGAAAACCATATAGGTCAAGTAGCCATAGGCAATTTAGACCCCTTTGGAAAAGTGCTTTCAGGCAACGGCAATAACGGAGTTGATAGCACTGAGGGTGTTTTATATAAAAACGTGCTTGCGACAAATCTTTTCGGCCCGCTTCTTCCAAAAAATCCAAAGGTTGCAGATGAAATGATAAAAAGAGCAGTTATGCGCAAATACGGCAAAGATATTGAGCTTTCACTGCTTGATGATGCCTTTGAAAACGAGGCGCACGATTATATAGTAAGCAGATTTTTAACTAATAAATAAATTCAATTAAGACCGAATAATATCGGCATATATCAGAAAGGTGAGAAAGATGACTGTTAAAGAAATTGCACTTAAAAAACACGAAGAGTGGCAGGGAAAGCTTGAGATGCACTGCCGCGCAGAACTTAATAACAAAGACGATTTGTCCATTGCCTACACACCGGGTGTAGCTGAGCCGTGTCTTAAAATTTCCGAAAATGTTGACTTGTCATATACATACACACGCCGCAGTAACCTTGTTGCTGTTGTAACTGACGGAACAGCAGTTTTGGGCCTTGGTGATATTGGTCCTGAGGCGGGTATGCCGGTTATGGAGGGTAAATGCGTGCTGTTTAAGCGTTTTGGTGGCGTTGATGCGTTCCCCTTGTGCGTGCGCTCTAAAAGTGTTGACGATATCGTAAATACTGTAAAGCTTTTAGCCGGCTCTTTTGGTGGGGTTAATCTTGAGGATATTTCAGCGCCTCGTTGCTTTGAGATAGAAAAGAGACTTAAAGAGGAGTGCGATATCCCGATTTTCCACGATGACCAGCACGGAACAGCGGTTGTTTGTCTTGCTGCAATTATCAATGCACTTAAGCTTACCGGTAAGAAAATGGAAGATTTATCTGTTGTTGTAAACGGTTCCGGAGCGGCCGGAATTGCCATTACAAAGCTTTTGATGAGTCGTGGTCTTAGAAAGGTAATCCTTTGCGACAGACAGGGCGCAATTTATGACGGACGTGACGGATTAAATGACATAAAGCAGGAAATGGCTAAAATTTCAAATCTTGATAAAATTAAAGGCGGACTTAGCGATGTAATTAAGGGAGCAGACGTTTTCATTGGCGTTTCCGCAGCGGGCGTTTTAACTCCGGAAATGGTAAAGACTATGGCTGCTGACCCAATTATCTTTGCAATGGCAAATCCAACACCTGAGATTATGCCTGATGTAGCAAAGGCGGCAGGCGTTAGAATTATGGGAACAGGAAGAAGCGATTTTGCTAACCAGATTAACAATGTGTTGGCATTCCCAGGAATTTTCAGAGGTGCACTTGATGTTCGCGCAAGCGATATAAACGATGAAATGAAGATTGCGGCTGCTCAGGCAATAGCGGATACTGTTTCAGAAGACGAGCTTTCGCCTGATTACATAATTCCGGATTCATTTAATGAAAAGGTAACTCCTGCGGTTGCTAAAGCAGTTGCCCAGGCGGCTAAAAAGAGCGGAGTAGCAAGAATATAAGACGGGATGCTAAAAAAGTTCAGACCGCGCACTAAAATAAGAGGATGTTTAAAATTATTTTTTAAACATCCTTTTTTTATGTAAAAAACGGAGCTGCCTTTTGGCAGCTCCGCCGAAAAACAAATCACGATTAGGTGTATGCTTTTCGGTTATTTTGGGTCGGAATTAAATGATTTTCTCGAACGTGCAGTATGGCATCTCGGTTTAAAAATCAACGGTACCGCCTTCTGTATGTCAGGCAGCAAAAAACAATATAGTTTATATGCCTTGTGGTTAACCGTGTTATCCTGCACCCGTAAAAGCAGCTTTTATCTTAGCTGCAATATTATTTTGCGTAAGTGGCGTTAAAATATAATCGGTAATTTTTTGCAAATTACATAGTTAAAACGCCCTCATCAGTCTCCATAAGGAGCAGAATTTTTTCTTCGGCACCTGTTTCGGCATTTATATAAATCAGATAGTTCTGGTCGTTAAAACTGCCGCGAAATTCATAGCAAAGCACCTCGCGCTTACTGTCTAACGGAATTATTGCAAGCCTTACGTCATCGATAGCAAGATGTTTGTTAATACTCGCCCTTGCTATATCTTCTGAAATAAGATTTGTAGGCAGACTTCTATCCGTATGGCTCATAATATAGCCGCGGCTTTCCATACCGACAACATCGCCGTTATCTAAAGCAATTTTAACCTTAATCAAATCGGGATACATTATAACATCGTATCCGGTGTAGGCAAAATTTATAGTCATTGTATTATTTTTCTTTTCATAATAACTTTCTTTCATACCCGAAAAACCGCATTGGTGCAAAAAGTCGCTTGCGCAAGATATAGCATCGGCGTCTGATAAATTGCTTTCTTTTACCTCGCGCGAATCAAGCATCCATAAAACCATACCGCCCTTTTTTGTAACGGCTACGCTTGTTTGTGAGTTGTCTTCTCTTGTTGCGGAGAAAACAAAGCACGGAACAGAACCCGAAATTTCGTTTGAAAGTGCAAGTTTATCACCTAAATCCTGAGCTGCAAAGCGTTTTGCTACGGCTAATGCCTCATCGTGAGTAAACTCATACTTTCCTGCAATCGCAAGCGGCTCCATCTGCTCGATGTGTTCTGAAAACGGACCGTCATAAATCAAAGTGGGGTAGTCCTGATAATTTTGTTCAAGCTGATATATTCCTGCTTGCTCGCCCTCTGAATCTTTGTCTTCTTCAGCATGGGCTGTTATCCCCACCACGTTTTCAAGTGAAAGTGTTTTATCATAAAGTTTGCCCTGAAGCTCAATTAAACTGTCGCGGAGATTAGTTGCGTGTGCAGAAAGACTGCCCAGACTTGCAAATTCTTCGTCGGTTATTTCCTGGTTATGAATAGCCTTTGCTGATAGGTATGAGGTAAAGTCGCCGGTTTGGGATAAAAACTTTGAAGTCTGATGTAATTGATCGTTTCCGGTAGGCAGCTGCGCAAGGCAGGCTTTAGCCGAGGCTGTTTGCATAAATACCTCGGATGAAATAGAGGAAAGTTGCGCCGCATCGCTTGCAAGCAGTGCTTTTTTCAAAAGCGTATCTACATC
Source organism: Clostridia bacterium (assembly GCA_045578185.1). Lineage (GTDB taxonomy): Bacteria > Bacillota > Clostridia > UBA1381 > UBA9506 > RGIG1666. The sequence continues at coordinate 1,923 of JAZNJS010000017.1, read as the reverse complement.
ACGGACATAATCGACCATATCGTGAAAAGAGCGTAAATACTGGTTTTCTATATCTTGCGCAAGTCTGTTGGCTCTGTAATATTGATAAATGCCGACTACTGATAAAATTAACAGAGCGACAATTACAATTGCAGTAAGCAGTTTATATTGAAAATCGTGTTTTGACTGGCTTTGATAACTGTTCATTTTCTACTCCTTTCGTTTTTATTATCGTGCAAAATAATGTCTTCCAATTACAGTTATAACCTCTCGTGAGTAAATCCATTTGTTTGTGGTTTTTGCGGGGTTATAGTAGTAAATTGCTCCACCACTGGGGTCCCAGCCGTTCATTGCGTCCTGACATGCCTTATATACGGTGGAATCAGCACTGATGGGTACATTAATCTGACCGTCAACCGTAGCGGTGAATGCACCTTTTTGATAGATAACACCTGAAATCGTGTTTGGGAAGGATGGGTGCTTAACCCTGTTTAGTACCACGGCGGCAACAGCAACCTGACCCTCGTACGGTTCACCTCGTGCCTCGCCGTTTACACATCTAGCCAAAAGCTGAACGTCGCTGGCTCCACTTGAAGCTGCATATACTTTTTCTTCCTTTAAAGGAATATAGGCGATAGCGGCAGAAATAAACAATAGCCCGCAAAGTAAACAATATAATAGCCTTTTCTTCATAACTACCTCCACATATTTTTTTATTGCTGTTATTTTTTACAGAAAAGAGAAAATTATGCATATAATAAAAAGAGACCACAACATTTGTTATAGTCTCTTTTAACGTTGTTATATATTAATGGCATATACTGCAAGAGCAAGATACTTATATATAACCTCCAATAATCATTAGATAACATATAAGAATTATTATATTTTATAGTCAATAGGATAAAATATATACTATCAAATATTGGTGGTGATATTATGATTTCAAATATTAATGATAAAGAATATAAAGGTATTTTAATAGAGATAGGATTAAATATTGGATTTTATAGAAGAAAAGCTGGTTTAACTCAAGCAGAATTGGCAGAAGAAACCGGATTGTCAGAAGGGTATATCGGGCAACTTGAAAGTCCGAATTTGCCATACTGTCCGTCAATGCGTGCGCTATTTTCAATTGCCAAAGTTTTAGTTGTTAATGCTGCTGATTTAATCGAAATAAGAAAATAAAAAAAGAGAGCTGTAATTTCAGCTCTCTTTTTTTATTTACACATTAAAACGGAATAATACGATATCGCCGTCTTGCATAACATACTCTTTGCCCTCTGAACGGACAAGACCTTTTTCCTTTGCAGCAACATATGTTCCGCACTCAATAAGGTCGTTATACGCAACAACCTCAGCACGAATAAAGCCTTTTTCAAAGTCAGTATGAATTTTACCTGCTGCCTGCGGTGCTTTTGTGCCGCTGGTAATTGTCCACGCACGAACCTCTGGCTCACCGGCTGTTAAGTAACTGATAAGACCTAAAAGTTTGTAGCTTTTTTTCACGAGGCGGTCAAGACCGGACTCGCTAATTCCGAGCGCTTCAAGATATTCGGCTTTTTCCTCTTCGGGCAGTACAGAAATATCTTCTTCTATCTTAGCAGATATTGGCATAACCTCGGAACCCTCTGTTGCAGCGAGCTCTTCAAGTTCTTTTACCATCTCGTTGTTTTCGATGCCGCTTGTAAAATCGTCTTCAGAAACATTTGCGGCATATAAAACAGGCTTAAACGTTAAAAGAGGAAGATCCTTAATCATTTCCTGCTCTTCGGCGGTGTATTCTCTCTGCCGGGCAGGCTTTCCGTCTTCTAATATCTGCTTGATTTCTTCGAGCAAAGACATTTCAATCTGATATTTTTTATCGCCTGTCTTCATCAGCTTGCGAGTTCTGTCTATGCGCTTTTCGAGCATTTCAAGGTCGGCAAAAATAAGCTCAAGATT
>JAZNJS010000016.1:0-54840 GCA_045578185.1 Clostridia bacterium | reverse complement strand
GTCAGTAAGCGCATAGATAGCTGCCTGCGCATTCTGGTCAAAGTGCGGTCTTGCTGTACCATTAATAGTAAGTGTACGGGTCTCGCCGTCATATACGGGTATATACGAAATTGTCATTGATGCTTCATCAATCACTTCCGTATTGCTGTGTACCATATAAAAATCGTCTAATCCGAAGTTTGTTTCAGGAAGATTTTTATCAAGACGGAAACCAAAATAACTTATATTATAACTCTCAGTGATTACCTGTGTGGCTGTTGGTGTTGCGGTGTTGTTATCAAGATAAAAACTTACTGTTTCATCGTCTGCATCAAACACGAGACGGATCTCATGCCAGGTATTCCAGCCAAGCTCATAAAGTGTCTGACCAACAGAAATCTTCGGCACGTCGCCTGTGTGATGTGTCCAAAGCTTAAAGCCATCGCCGAGAAGGTCATTTTCTTCTCCATTTACTGCCACAATGTTTACTGCATAATCCGTCTGTCTCGGATTATACGCCTCACCACTCGGGGCAGTACCAAGTGACGGTACATATATTTTAAAGCTTACATCAACATCGCCGGACATAACTGCACTTCCGGTAAGCTTCGGTGTCATAAGACTATAACTGTCAGCCTCAACGGTTGCGTTGGGCTTTGTAATCTCAACATATTGCGGTCCTCTGCGGCTGGGTTTAACAACTGTGGCGTTCCAACCCGGTGCAGCAGTGCTCTTTTCCCATTTTTCTCCCGTTCCGCACGGAAGAGCAGAATTAACTGTATAACTGTCAAAATTGTCATCTGAAACAACAACTGTGTAACTTAATTCTACCGCATAGCTGCACAATGTGGTAACCATCAGCGCAGACGCCAATAAGAAAGCCAAAATTTTCTTAACCATAATATTCTCCCTTTCTAAATACCGCAAACAAAGCGGTTATTTTTTTTGTAAACCGCTTTGTCTGCGAAAATAGCTGATGAATTATCTTACTTCTTCAGCGTACATTTTGCTAAGCGGTTTTAATGTCTCTGTGCTATCCCAGAGGAATGCTTTGATGTTTTTTGCGCCGGTTCCATCAAGTGCGTAGTTAAATACTGCACTGCCGTTTTCATCAACCGTTACCTGCGGGCAAGCGATTAACTGGTCTGCTGAATTATATACAGCAACGATTGCAGTTTTGCCTGCATTCTCTTTGCCTGCATAAATTCTCCAAAGCTTATCAGCTATTTTAGGATTGCAAACAATGTTGTTGTAGCTGTTGTGAACATACTCAACACCGATACTAGTATTCGCCGGGGTATCCGGTGCTTCAGTAGCTATCTCTACGTTGTCAATTGTTATACAGCCAGCTTTGCCAGTAGCGTACTGTGTCTCTACATGTGTAAACCACAGCTCCTGGATAGCGAGATCACGGGTGTAACGAGCATAGCCGTACTGACCGAGCAAGGTGCCATTTAGACTTCCGCCAAGACCGTAAATATTGCGGCGCATATACGGAATCGGCTGAGTGGTTACTTTTACACCGTCAATTAAGAGCCAGTAAGCCTGCTCACTGTAGTCGAACTGGAACTCAAATTTCTGAGAAACGCCTGTTTTTAAGACGCTGCTTGCTATTAAAGCAGTAGATCTTTCTGCATTGCCAGACGGGTTAACATAGAAACCTTCAATAAGGTTTGAATTGTAATACAATCTGTAAGACACGATATACTCCTCATGATCAGGTCTTGGAGCACCATCATCCTGCTCCCAGGCACCAACAACGTTGATGTCCATAACAGTGTTTGCATTCTCACTGTATAAATCAAAGGAAAGTGTAAAATCATTTTTTTCAGTGAGGGAATAATCAAACTTATGTCTAAAGTAGTTAGTCGCATAACCCTGGGTTGCAGACTTATCAATTTTCAACACAGTGTTATTGCTTTCTTCGCTCTCTTTTTCAATGGTAAAGCTTGTTCCTGTCTTGCTTGAATCGTACTGTGCCCAACCGTTGTAGGTATTCGCATTTGTACCAACTTCTGCATCAAAACCATCGTAGAAAACTACAGCCTGGCGTTTGATAGTTACGTTAAAATCTTTAAAAACGTAATCATCTTCGCCTTCACCATAGTAAGCGTAAGCTGTTAAAGTTGCCTCTGTGTCAACTGAGCCGGCTACAATTGTTTTATAGTCGCCAGCAACAGCATCAGGAACATCTGCTTCCCATTCAATAATAGTACCATTAACCGTTCCCGTTGTCGGGAGTTCGTAACCGCCGAACACAACACTCGGGATTGTAAGAGCATCCAAATCAGCCTGAGCATCATCAGATGTCGCTGCGCTTACAGTGAAAGGAATTACTGTAAGCAACATGAAAACTGTTAGAATCAATGACGTCAATTTAATTCTTTTCAATTTTCTTTCCTCCATTCATTTTTTATATCCTTATTGTTATTTCTTACACTTGTTTTACTAATTGATTTTGCCTACGTAAAGGTTTTACTCTTTGACGGCTCCTATCATAACTCCTTTTTCAAAAAACTTCTGTAAAAAGGGATAGATACAGATAATAGGTAGTGCGGAGACCATGATAGTAGCGTACTTAATACTCTCGCGGAAGAAGGCGTTTTCGCCTGCATTGACATCACTCATAAAGTCATCCGCCGTATTTGCAAGCAGAATATCGCGCAGAACTAACTGCAACGGGAATTTCTGTGAGTCACGCAAATAAATCATAGCAGAGAACCATGAGTTCCAATGACCAACCGCATAATAGAGGATTAAGACAGAGATTGTCGGCATACAAACCGGAAGTGCGATACGAAATAGTATGACCATATCGTTCGCTCCGTCAAGTTTTGCCGCCTCCTCCAAAGAGTCCGGCACGCTCTGGAAAGCTGTGCGCATGATGATGAGATTTCCCGTTCCCACCGCATACGGCACAATCAGTGCCCAAAGTGTGTCGTCTAAGTGTAAGTTTTTAACAACAAAGTACGTTGGTATTAAGCCGCCACTGAAAAACATTGTAAATGTTATTAAAAGCATTATTTTGTTTTTCCAGTATAAGTTTTTGCGGCTCAGCGCATAACCGCCTAAGCAGGTCATGAGCATATTAAGTCCGACTCCGCCGATAACAACTATAAAAGTGTTGACGAAACCAAGCAGTATCTTCGGAGATGATAAAACCTCCTGATACGCTTTTAAATTAAAATCTATCGGTGTAAGCAACAAACCCGTATGTACAGCGAGTTTGTTTGCATTACTAAGCGATGCGCATATTACATACCAAAAGGGATAGAGCGTTACAACCAGCAATAATATCATTATAGCGACATTGATTACCTGAAACAACCATTCTCCCATGCTCTTTTTAATTCTCAAAGTAATCGCCTCCTACCATAATGAACTGCCGGTTGCTACTTTCGACAGCTTGTTGGAACATACAAGCAACGCAAAGTTCACAACTGAATTGAATAAGCCAACCGCTGTTGAATAGCTGTAGTTTGTTTCCTGAATACCCTTTCGGTAAACATATGTAGAAATTACATCCGCCGTCTTATAAATTGTCGGATGATATAAAAGAAGAATTTTCTCAGAGCTTACGCTCATTACTGCACCGATTTCCAAAATAAGCATTATCATAACTGTCGGGAGGATTCCCGGAAGAGTTATGCTAAATACCTGTCTGAACTTACCTGCACCGTCAATCGTTGCCGCCTCATAAAGCTGCGGGTCGATTCCGGACAGGGCGGCGATATAGATAATCGCCGACCAGCCCAGCTGCTGCCATAAGTTTGAAATAATATAAATCGGTACGAACAGATCTGGGTCGTTTAAGAGAGTTTTTCTCTCTCCACCAAAAAGTACGACAATGTCGTTTATAAGACCTGTGTCATTTGTAAAAGACTTAACCATACCGCAGATTACAACTACTGAAATAAAGTGCGGAAGGTATGTCACAGTCTGGACAACACGCGTAAACTTTTTAGACCACAGCTCATTAAGCATGAGTGCCAGTATAATCGGCGCCGGGAATCCAAAAAGTATTCCCGTGAAACTTATCTTAATTGTGTTAGTAAAAATTCTTCCGAAATAGACACTTCCAAAAAAGTCCCTAAAGTGTCTTAAACCTACCCACGGGCTGTCCCATATACCGAGACCGGGTGAAAAGTTTTTAAATGCAATGATGGCTCCATACATCGGTGCATAGTGGAAAATGATGTAGTAGAGAAGAACCGGAAGCAACATTCCGTATATCCATCTGTTTTTAACAATATCGTTGCGGAGAAGTGAAAGGTAAGACATTTCCTTCTTCTCCTTTTTCTGAACCACTACTGATTTCAAGACATTAATCCCCTTTCGAAATTCCAAACACTAACGAATCAGCAGAATTCTCTTATTTCGCAAACTGTGCGTCATATGCATTCTGGTAGATTTCTGTGATGCGGTCTGCACCCATCTGCTCCAGGTTCTTTACGAACGTATCAAAATATTCGATATCTGTTGTTCCCATAATGAATGAGTTAATCATCTCGATTGAATATGTATCCATATCACCCTGGAGAGTTGAAAGCTCAAGAAGCTCATCCTCCGGAATAGTCACATTCGGAAGTGCATGCTCAGATGCATCTGTGTTAGACCAAGTCTTCCATGATCTCTGCTGTTCTTCTGTAGCATAGTACTGCTCCATGTAGCCAAGGCTCTGGATGAACGGACCAGCATTTGCTGCTCTCAAATAACGTCCCATGCTCTGCGGCATTGAGAGACCGTCTTTGTTGTGTGTGATATCTTCTGTGTAGAGATATTTTCCGTCTTCTTTTGTATAGCTGATGCCCTCAAGACCAAAGTTGTGAAGAATGTAACCTTCATCTGTGTAGCCCCAGTCTAAGAATTTGATAGCTGCATCAATGTTCTTGGAGTTTTTGGAAATAACTGCGCCTGTACCACTTACAACGCTGTTGAAGTGACCAAACATCGGCTTATCGCCTTTGTTTAATACCGGGTACGGTGAACCTACGAAACGTGCATTTGTGCCGTTTGATTTTGCAGTAGCGTTATATACGCCGATACCAGAGCCAGCTGCACCACCGGACAGACCGGAGAAGCCGTTTAACATATTAGAGTCGATAGTGCTCTGGTCTGTTGTAGCAAAGTTGTTGTCTAAAAGTTTCTCGCTATACCATTTGTTCATTTCTTTCAAGAAGTCTTTGAACTGCGGAAGCTGCGGACCGTAAACTACCTTGCCATTGTCAACAAAGTGAGCCATTGAAGTGCCGTATGCGCCACAGAATGCACCCCATGTTGAAAGGGTTATGAGGTTTGCGCTAAGCGGAATCTGTGCGTTTTTCTTCTCTTTGAATGCTTTAAGGACATTGTAATACTCGTCCATAGTCTCAGGCATCTCTAAGTTCAAGTCTTCGAGCCAGTCCTCACGGATGATTAAGCCGGCTGTTGTAGCCATTGCTTTATCTTCAGCGATTGCCATAAAGCCCAAGATTTTGTCATCGCTCTTAATCATATTTCTGACATCTTGATGCTCGTCAAGATATTTTGCGTAAGCCGGAGCATCTTTTGCCAAACGGTCAGTAAGGTCAACGATGAGGCCTTCCTGATTAAGCTTGCCTAAGCCGCCTGCATAGTTAAACCAGGTGTACTCGATGATGTCCGGGAGGTCACCTGAAGCAAGCATAATGTTTAAAGACTCTAAAATTCCACTGCCTGACGGGTGGATAAACTCAATCTCTGTGCCGCTCTGCTCCTGCAGTGCTTTACCGTACGGTGTGTCACCGTAGTTTGAGTAGTCCATAGCAATGTTCGGGTTAAGTTTTACCCAGTAGCTGATTTTGCCTGTTCCTGATGTCTCGTCATTTTTCGGGCCACAGCCTGAAACAGACATAACGAGGAGCATACAGGAAAGAATAAGTGCTATTCTCTTCAACATTTTTTTACTTCCTTTCATTTTTCATTCTCCTTTTCATTTTTATTTTTAACTTTTTATTAAATTTTTTGCCATTGCTTGCATCGTGAAGAAGACTTAAAATTGCCGGTGAGAAGCGAAGGCGCATCGCCATAAACTTGGCAACATCGTGTTCTTGATATTCTATAGTATTAACATAGTCAAACACTCTGCTTGCTCTGTCATAGAATATCGGATCACCGGTTTTTTCATACGCCAAAAGCAGTCCCTCAATGATTTCTATACTGCTCGTCTGATCGCTGTGGCGCTCTCTTAATCTGTAGTAGTCGGTGTAGTAAAAACCTACTCCGTCAACATACCACATATCTTTAGCAAGCCAGTATGCAAGCTTAATCATTACTTTCTCAGCAAGCTTATCGCCGCTTGCCTCGCCGTAAAGATTAAGAGCTGACATTAAAAGTCCGCACATAAACGGCTTACCGCCAAATATCATCTTGCGCTCCGTTTCAGCAAAGCCAAGAAGCGCTTTAATGCAACCTTTATCATCCTGCTTAAAGTCAACACGGCGCACCATCATATCACATGCGTTAAGATACTTTTTGTCCCTTGTCAGTTCAAATGCATCCATCATAGCAAGCATTGCCCACGCTGGCTCGCGCTCTGTAACAAAATCAAATTCTGTACCATAAACCTGACAAAGCGTGTCTGCGCAACGCAAAACAGCATTTTTAAAGAGTTCTTCGCCGGTTATTTTATACCATTCTGTTAAGCCATGAACAAAAATGTGTCCAACATGTACATTAAAATACTCCCATGCACTTTCATCCTTGAATTCCTCGTAGTAATAGGAATGTCCGGGAGTGTGCAGATAAAACATACCACTGAACGCTTCGTTTTCGTGAACACGTACATGGTCTACCTGCTCCATATGTTCTGCCGCGAGCAGCCCCATCTTCGCATATTCTTCTCCTGCCCCCCTGAGGAATTGAATAGCACCCGCATAGGGTAAATCGTACTCATTGTTACCCCAGTTGATATTGCGTTCACCGTGCCAGTCGCCATAGTTAAACATACCGTATTCACGTTTTTTATCCTTAAGCCCAATGAACATTTTATAGCCCTGCTCTGCTATGTCATCAAAATGTTTGGTCTCTGCACAGCAACGCAACACTCTGCCGTATGCACGGCTTTTTTCAATTTCATCAAGTGAAGGACGCATCAGGATTGTTTCTGTCAGGCGGACTGCCTCAGTCTCCGTAACAGAAAATCCAATTTTTGTAAGACGGCGCATTCCAACGTGAATTTGATATCCCTTGTCTGTAATGAAGTATAAAAGCTGACGCTTTTCTTCCGGTGTGTACTCGTCATAAACTTCTTTATGCTCCAAAAACGGCATAAGGCCTATTTGAGCGGTGTCATTATCCCAACTGATTGACTTAGGATAATTCTGCCAAAAATCTTTGATGTGTACTTTGTACTCTGACAGTTCTAACTTACCGTCTCCTCTGGCTTTCTTTACTTCGCCGCCGGTCACCATAAAGTGTTCATCAAGCTGCAGTACATCTTCTGTGCCCGTTTTTAACTGCTCGGGAAATTCCAGATAAAATGCATCAATCTCAAACAGTCTCGGTTCTTTTTGTTCATTACCGTGTCCGATTTCCATTAAGTAACCGGCAATTCCACGGTAAAATGTCAAACGTATGTAAAGCTTTTGCTCATTAGCCGGTGCTGGGAAAACTCCCTCGCGTTCTAAAATGATGGCTGCCTGACCTTTTCTTTTTACCTGCCACCCCTTGCATACAGGTTCAAGCCGTGCCCCGTTTACATACAAAATATTTTTGGCTTTGATTCCCGGTAACAAAAATTCATCATTTTCCGGAAAATCGAAGCTCTCGCTTGCATTAATCAATTTAATGTTTCCGTCTTCAGCCGACACCTTAAACTCATCGTCAAAGACTTGCGTAGCGTCCGTAGCAAAAAAGTATTTTCTGCCATCGGGAACAATAACCGTTTTTACGGAAACTGTTTTGATGCTTCCGCCATCCCAATATGACGTGATAAGACAATCGCTAGGATACCAGTTGCCCGAATTATCTCGAATGCCCGCTGATGAAACATCAAAGCACTCGCCTTTTGAAAATCCAAAAAACGCAGTTGCCGCAGACTTTATATCATCCTTCTTCGCATAAACAAGCTCATATGAGAATGAAGCTGTTTTCTTCTTAGCGGCTTTCTGCTTTTCAGGCGCTGTCCACTCCTGCTTTATCTGAGCTCCATCTTTATCTTCAGCATAAATTGTGATGGCTTGCGCATCTTTTGCCGACAAATCAAGAGAATGGCAGTTGTAGTATCCGCTTTCTGATAATTCCTCATTGGCGCATACCACTCGACCCTTTGATGGTACTGTTGTAATAAACCTTACTCTTCCGTCTTCTACAGTAACATTCTGAATTTCATTTTCGAGCGATTTCGGTGCTTCTGAAAGGAAGGCCGTGGTGGTTATCGTGACATCCTCACCCTCTATTACTTTCAAGTTGACTACCGAGCGCCCCCAATACTGATAAGGGGTGTCTGCAAAAAACAGATAGTAGCGTCCGTCAAAAACATCTAGGGCGAACTCACCAAACGGCTCGCCGTCAAGGTCAACCGCACATCTTATCGGCGTTGCGCCTTTTTTTTCAGGTGCGAGAAGCTGAAACGCCAGATGTTGATATGACGTAGGGGTCATTCCTCCGCGTACAGGAAATGAAATAGACGAGCCAGCTTTTCCGTTTTTCAAAATATACGGGTACCTGTGTCCCGTCATTTCGAGTTCAAAGCCTTCATAATCAAGCTCGTGCGCAAAGTGAACGAGGTTATGTTTAATATCGTCCAACCATTTAATAATTTCTGCATCGCCGCAAAGCGATTGTGTGAATTGCATGGTCCAACCTCCTTTTCATCAACCATACATATCTTCACCTATACTATAACACAGTAAGCGTGCGCAAACCAAGCGACAAAATGTCTCCTATGGGGACAGAAACTCCTGTGTCCTTTTGTCCCTTTAGTATCTTTTTGTCCCCTGTGCCACAAAAAAGGGCTGTTTTAGCACGGAAAAACGTTCATTTAGGAAAAAGTGCTTAATTGCCACAATACTTCTGTACGCCAAGGCGGCAGATCTATAATTTAAATCTGCGTTTTTGTGCCTTGGCGCCAGAAGTAGTAATAGTTTTTTAGTTTTTATGATTTCTTAATTGGATATCACGGGTTGGGATATACAATATCATCAATGTACGGATATGTAATCTCTTTTGTCAGGTTAGTTGTATATGCTGATAATGCAATATCTAAATCACTGATTGCCTGTGCCATTTTCTGAGCAAATTTCGATGCACCGTAAACCGTTAAATGCGTAGTATCATCATAATGTAACTGCATGTTATAAATCGTAGATTCAGGATTATTGTAGTTTACGGTTGCAGCAGCATGGTTTTTATACACATCCCAATTATAATAACAGTCTAAAATAAAGTATTTGCGTGTTTCACCCGTCGGGGTTGCATTAGGACCGATAAGTTCAGCAGTAAGCGCTGTCATGTCGATACTTCTGAATCCCGTTGTTCCATCCATTTCATCCATATAGTTATAAAGAGCTGCGAGATAATCTTCGCCGTTATTAACAAATTTAGTTGTGCTGACAAATTTTCCATTACTATCAAATACAACATTATAATTTCCGTTAGTGAAGATATGGTCTGTAACCATAGATGCTAAGATTACGTTGACTCCCTTTTCATGAAGTGTAGCAACCATTGAATCAATGTTATTAATATATGTATTTACGCCGATGCCGTTACGGCTGTCGTTAATGCCTAACTGCAGAACTACATAATCACCGGTTTTGACATTACTAATCATATCAACCCACATATTGTAGCCCCACTGATTGCCTCCACCAAGAGTCGAAGTTGTTGTTGCACCGGAAGTAGCGCGGTTATAGATGTTAATGCCACTGAAGAAGTTAGGCAACACCTGACCCGTTCCGCATCTGGGATAGAATCTTGCATCGTATGTTGACATAGTGCTATCTCCAATTGTATACAAAGATGGTACAGCACTTGCTTTATAAGCGAATTCAGACGCTGCCTCAAGTGGCTGCAGACTTGTTGTATTATTAAAGAAAAATACTTTTGTCTTGCCGTTTGTAATATCTGCATTCGATGACGGAAGGTCCATATTTACTGCCAATGTTGCTTTGTTGTTCGCAAAATCAGTGGCGGTGAAGTTAACCGCTTTTACTGATTTTAATGCCCCACCTTCATTATAGTACGCAAAAACTGCCGTGCCGTTGCCGCTCATAGAAGAAGCCTTGGTAATAACTGCCTGTCCCAGTTCTCCCCCCGCCTGAGGACCCGCAGTAAACATACCGTCTTCATCCGTGAAATATACGTTCTCTACCGCATAACTTGTTACATCTGTAAGTTCATCTACCTTAATATCGTCAAGATAGTAAGTCGTCGTGTTGTAATCTGAATATCGCGGATGAACGAAATTCAAATTCGGTATAGTAGTAGCAATATTAACCGGTTGACCGATTAACTGCTCATCAACATAAAGCGATGTGGTATTTGCTTTATAGTCAATAATAAACTTATATGTATGCCAGCCCGAAGCTCTCATAAGCGCCTGCTGTGCTGTGCCTTCAGGACGAATATACTCATAGCTTGCATAGTTGTTTGAATAAATCATGGCATGGTCAGGACAAAGTAGACCCAAAAACGGCTCAATTAAAAGCGCAAAACCGTTTGTATGCTTTAAACGGAATGAAACCGCCACGGCATTAGAGTTAAAAATCTTAGGCAATCCAATCATTCCCTCTAAATTTACCAGGGGATCGCCACCACCCTGTGTTCTTTTCATCTGCAAAACATTGTTTGTGCTATCATCAGGGTCAGTCATAACTGTCATTTCTGTTCCCTGGGACTTTGCTGTTTCGTATACGTCAAGACGCAGCTGCCAGTTACCATATACTCTGTTCGAGCTTGAGCTCGATGTTGCAAGCGGACCTGTATAAGAGCCGGGTGCACCAAAGGTTTCGTTCATGTGGTTTGTAGCCTCCTGTATTGCCGCAAAGCTTGCCGGAGCAAACACGGTCATAAGCATAAAGGCGATAACCAGAATAGAAAGTGTTTTTTTCATTTGTCTCCTCCTTATTTTACTTTATTTTCAAAGGCAACAATCTCTTCATTGCCTTCTAAAATACCGATTTCAACCTCAAAGGTCTTTGTCTCGTATGCTGCGAGGGCAGGCAGTGTTCCGTGAGCACGTTCATTTTCTCTTCCTAATATATAGGAGTTTGACGGCTCAAGTCCCATCGCATAATCATTTGAGCAGAAATTTTTCCACTGCATAAGAAGTGGGAGCGTATCCATTTTATATTTCACATAGCATCCCATAGAAAGCTCGTCGTTTATCACCGCCGCATAGCCGTAGCCATCAGCATCCAGTGTATTCTTATGGCAATACACTTCTTCGACCTTATCATCTTTGGCCGGTCCTGCCTCGCCGCAACGCTCGGGCGCTATGCCGCTTCCAAGATTATCAATAATCTCGCCCGCGCCTTTTACCATACGCGATTCTGGTGTCAAAAGCGGATAACCGAAGTTACAATGATAAAGCAACATCATTTCTGTCGGGATTGCCTCTTTATTTGTAACTTTGTCACATATCTTTATTGATTTTCCGTTTTTAGGGAATGTAATTTTGCGCTCAAGCTCTAAGCAGTGACCGCAAAGCATAGTGTCGCGCGTTGTGCCGGTTATTATGACTTCGTCATCTGTCATTACCATTGCAACGTTTTCGCAAGGCATCATACCGATTCTGCCGTGCTCTGCGTGGTATACACCGTTTTCCGTCACGCCCGGTCCAACATTTGTAAGACCGCAGGTGTACATCATACCAGCAGGCCAGTAGTAGCTGAATTCATTTGCTCCACCATTAAAAAATTTGTTTGAAACCAGACCGTTTTTCGTCTGGAATGCGCAGTTTATTCCTTTAAACGAGAAATCATAAATATTAAGGCATTGGTCCTCAATCAAAGTTACATATAAGCCGTTTTGGTTAGAAAGCTCAATAGCGCGCACTCCATCAGACATTCCGTCACGAAAAGAAATGCGTCTTGCCTTTAAAACCTGATTTTCATTCCCCAACATTTTATTAATCATAGGAAAATCTCCTTATATAACCTTTATACCTTTAAGTTCGCAGAACAATTCAACTGCATCGGTGTAATCGTTAAATACCATTACATAGTGCTGGCTCATTATTTCGTTAGCAAAATCAGCGCCAGTCTTATTTAAAAGGTGAATTCTCGCACCCGGATACGGCGGGCAATCAATCTCGTGGAAATTATTGAGCTCTTCTGTCTTTCCTTTTAATACATGCATCTTAAGACCGTTTCCGAGGTTAGCCACTCTGCAAACTGTAGCCGGCATATCGCCCTTGATTCCGGTGGTAACTAAAAGTCCGCTATAGAGTGCTGTATGTCTTTTAATGCAAGGACGTGCAGCATTTAAGAAGCATTTCGGTGCGAAACCGCAAGCTGCGGAAATAATAGAATCGCCCTGGAAAGCCAAAATATCGCCGTAGGTTGTTGTATCGTTTGAGATATAACTTAAAATCATCTGTGAAAGCAGCATATATACGTCGCCTTCGCAGGATACCGGCATCTCAGCACCTAAGATAGAAAGCGCCACGCACGGAGTAAAGCCATATTCAATAGAAAGCTCATACTGACACTTAACTGTAACGCCATCGAGCTTGTGCTCTTCTACTAAATCCTTTAACGCCAGATAGAAAGCGATGGTCTTTTCCAAATCTGCTTCTGTAACATCTTCTGATATATTCCAGTCATTTTTCATAACGGGCTTGTATGCTTCAATTCTGTCTTTATCCATTGCGTCAGCCTTACAAACAAGTGTGTACTGGTCAAGATGCACTACCTCTGTGCCAAGCAGCTTTTTGATTTTTATATGGTCGCCAAGACCTGTGTACATACCCATTGAAGCGTAACCAATCATACCAATTCGGGTATTCTGAAGCTTCTTAATACATTTCGCAGCTTTGTCAAAGTCTAAAATCTTTTTCGTGAGCTCTTCGTCGTAGTCATTTCCTACAACAAATTTAAAGCAAAGCTCAAACTCCTCGAAGGCTTCTCTTAAAACAGCCGCTACAGCAACTGAACCGAACGAAATAAACTCATCGTTTGCGGCATCATAAACGTTGTCGTGACTCCACAGAAGAATAGGCATTCTGTCAAGCTGCGCCGCCGAAATAATATTCATTACGTTAGGGGACTCTATCCATGACGCAATCAAAGCGATACAATAATCATAGTCGCCACTTGTTGCAACCTCTATAGCTTTTTCGCAGTCTGCCAGAGTTATTACTGCTGGCGCTGCCTCAGCATCTATGCCAATACTTTTAAGATAGTTTATAGAATTATCAATCTTTTCCATAAGCTCTTTTTGCGGATATCCCGGATATCCAAAAGGTAATACCAATGTTTTCATACTTTTACCTCCTAAATACTCGCTTTATTCTATTTTCTTACATTCAATATATTGTCATACTTCATAAAACGCTCGTATACATCCGTATAGTCAGCACCCGACGGAATGTACTTTTTATCTGTAGCAATATACTCTGTAGCTTCCTTAACGGAGCCAAACAGACCCGTTCCGACTCCTGCCAAAATTGCAGAACCAAGACAAGCCGTTTCTTTATACTTAAGTGTAACGAGTCGCTTTCCGGTCATATCCGCTTTCATAGAGCACCATAACGGACTTTTCGCTCCGCCGCCCATTATGCGGATTTCCTCTACCTCTGCACCCAGATAGTCAAGGTTTGCCTTTAACATACAGGCAACCGCTTCCATTATACTGCGCACAAAGTGTCCGCTTGTGTGCTCCGGCGTGAGTCCGGTGAAGCTGCCTCTTGCATCAGGATTGTATTTTGGCATTGTCGAACCGCAAAGATACGGCAAAAATACAACTCCGTCACTGCCGACAGGAACCTTTTCAGCCATTTCGTCAAGCTCATTAAACGGGATATCTTTTAAGAAAGCATCCCTAAACCACTTAAGCGCCATTCCCGCAGTCGGACTCCAGGACAGCAAACAATAACTTCCATCAAAGCTATAGTGGCAGGGAACGAAACTATCTTTGTCAAACGCCGGTACATTATCTGTCGGTACATATATCGCCATCGTAGTACCTGTCATTTCGCTGACAATACCTTTTTCGACAACGCCAGCACCGATTGCGCCTGCAATCTGGTCTATAGCCGAGGTTACGACCTTAATGTCCTCATAATCTCCCACATACTTGCCGCTATCTAAAAGCTCAGGTAGCTGCTCTTTGTCCATACCTATGAAATCAAGCATTTCGTCCCAGTACACAGACTTTTTAATGTCAAAGTAAATAGTCGATGACTGAAGCGTCTTCTCTGTAACAAACTTTCCTGTAAGTTTATAAAGAAGATAATCTTCCAAAAGGAACACTTTCTTCGTTTTTGCCCATACATCAGGCTCGTTTCTTTTTACCCACAAAAGCTTACACGCAGGCCAGGTAGCCGTAATTTCAGGCTGACCGGTAATTTCATAAACTTTCTTTCTTCCGAAATGAGCGTTAATGATTTCTGCTTCTTCTGTTGCACGGTTATCAAGCCACACTATCGCATCACGCACTGGCACGCCGTTTTCATCCGCGAGTATAAGAGTCTCACACTGCGTGTCAATTGCAAGTGCGTCAATTTTAGCTTTTGCGCCTAAGTTTTTAAGCACACGCTCTAAAATCTCCCAGTAGCTTTCTGCACGAAACTCAACTGTATCGCCTATTGTTTTTAAGGTATAGTCCTCTGATACATGCCCAATTTCATTAAGTTTTTCGTCAAATAATGTTGCTTTTACCGAGGTTGTTCCGTAATCAATGCCAAGACAATTCATAATTTTCACCACATTTTATATTAGCAATGCATATATGCCATTATTCAATAACTTCTACTGTTTTATTATAGAATGATTTAAGTGCAGCGGTTGCAAGAGTGTGTGAAAGCACTGTCTCTTCGGGTTTGAAAAGGCCGAAAGGCACTTCTTTACCGGAATACTCAAGCATAAATGCTGCAAGCTGCTGCTGCATAGCATCAGTAAATCCAAATTCAAAAATGGGACCTGTAATTGTAGGAATCATCGGTTTGTAGCCAATGATAATACGGTTCCAGGACTGTTCTTTGCCCCATGAAGATGTGTAATAGAATGCGTTTGCGTCGTCACTTGAAAAACGTGCGCTGCAGTCCATACCGTAAATCTCAAAGAACCAGCGGTTTGTTGAGCCCGGGCTCATGCGCTTTGTTTCAAAGGTCATCGGGATTTCATCACCGTCAGCATTTAATGTAGTACAGAAAATTGTACAGTTATCAAATGTATCGCAAACCGCCATGCCACCTTTGCCGTCAGGTCTTTCTTTGATGATATTACTAAAGTGTGCTCTGACTGTTTTCGGTTTAAATCCGAGGCGGAACGGAACGTGCTGTGTATGTATTCCAAGGTCACCAAGGCAGCCGTATTCGCCGTTGAACTTGACCATGCGCTTCCAGTTAATCGCCTTGTCCTTATCCATATCACTGCAATGGTTAAATCCGCAGTGTATCTCAAGAATCTTACCGAATTTTCCTTCGTTAAACCAGTTAATCATAGTCTGCATTGCAGGATAGTACGGAAACTCACTGCAACAGCGAACGAAGGTGTTCGGATTTTCTTCTATCGCTTTCATAATGTTGTCATTTGCTTTTTTGTCAATACCAAATGGCTTTTCGCCGAGGAGCGCTTTGCCGCTTTTGATTATATCTATATAAAACTGCTCATGAAGATTGTGCGGAACTGCACAATAAATAGCATCAATATCGTCTTTTTCAAGAAGTTCTTTGTAGTCGGAAACGGCATATTTTATTTCAGGGAAATTCTTTTTAAACCATTCCATTTCCTGGGGTACAACAGAACAAATACCAACTATTTCAGGTTTTGCAATATCCTCTGTAAGATGACACCATCTTGCAGCGGCAGAAGCAAACTCTCTCGCCATAAGTCCACAACCAATAAGACCAAATTTTACTGTTTTCATTATAAAAAATCCTTTCTAAATTAGTCGTTAAGGGTTGTCGCAAAATATACTTCATTCCACAACAACCCTTGACATACAATATTAATATCCGAAATGTTTCTCTGTTTCTGCTACTGCCTCTTCAATGATATCAAGGCCTTTTAATGCAGCCTCGTCATCCAAGATCATCGGAGGAGACATACGAAGAATATGACCTGACGGAACCCACGCCAAACCTTTTTCGAAGGCTTTTGTATAAATCATCTGACCAGCTTCAGCAAAAGGCTCTTTTGTTTCGCGGTCTTTAACAATCTCAATCGCCTGGAGACAACCGATTGCACGTACATCACCGATAATCGGATGAGCTTCTTTCATCTTCTCCATTCTAGCAAGCATAATCTTACCAAGATGCTCTGAGCGCTCGTTAAGATTTTCTTCTTCGATAACTCTGATAGATTCAAGAGCAGCTATACAAGCCATCGGGTTACCACCATAACTTGATGAAGCGGAAATCTTCTCGATTGCAGGTGCTAAGTCCTTAGATACTGCTAAAGCTGTTACCGGGAAGCCGTTACCGAAACCTTTACCCAGTGTAGTGATATCAGCTGTAACATCCCAGTGGTCCATAGCAAGATACTTACCTGTTCTTGCCATGCAGTTAAGCACTTCATCTGCAAAAAGAAGAATACCTCTTTTATTACAAAGTTCACGAAGAGCCGGAATAAAGTCAGCCGGAGGTATAATGGTTCCGCCCCAGCCCTGTATAGGCTCTAAAACGATTGCTGCAACGTTCTTGCCACCGTTAGCACAAGCATTATCAAGCGTGCCCTCAAGCATTTTGATATACGGTGAAGAATCTTTCCAAGCTTCCTCAGGAGTTCTGCCGAAAAAGTCACGGTACGGATTCGGACGCGGAACAAGCATAAATCCCGGAGCTCTCATATGAGTATCGGGGCCTACTACTGCTAAAGAGTTTGCGCCGTATGTCTTACCATGGAAATCTCTCCAGAAAGAGATGAATTCCTGCTTGCCTGTTGCAGCACGTGCGCAACGAAGACCCGCTTCAACTGCAGTAGTTCCTGAATCATAGAACTGGAAACCACCGAAACGTCCGCCTGTAATCTCATGCATTTTTTCAACGAGCTCGGTCTTTACCTTGGTAGTAAAGTCGTGGCAGTTCATAAGTTTTTTAGCCTGTTCTGCAACAGCTTCGCTGATTTTCGGATGGCAATGACCAAGTCCTGTTACATAAATACCAGATGAAAAATCAAGATATGTATTGCCGTCAACATCGGTTAAAGTATAGCCGTAACCTGATTCGAAAGTTACGGGGAACAATTTAACCTGACTTGAGTAACCCTTCATATGTTTCGAACAACGTTCATGGTACTCAATTGATTTCGGTCCCGGAATGGTCTCAGATACCATATTCGGTACAGTGGAAAGATCAACACTTGCCCAATTTTTGCTCATAATCAAAACTCCTTTTTAAAAATAATCATTTGGTTTGGTTTTAACATAACTGTGTCTGGAAATATCATACCACAATCACTTTCTAAAGTCAACAAGAAATTTATGTTGCACTTTCGTTATTTATAAAATCGAAAGGATAACGAAAAATATTTGTTTCGTTTTTGAGTAATATTGACATCATTTTTCATATGTGCTATACTTTTTCGTATGTAATAAGGAAGTGATACGGTACAGTCCGATTTTTATATCCGTATCCAGATGTGGTAAAATCACAACCGCAGAATGGAGATTAATATGGAAAACAAAAGAAAGCAAAAAATATTAGACCTTTTAAAAACAAACGGAAGCGTGAAAGTAAGCCAGCTTTCAAATATGTTCGAGATTTCCGAGGTTACAGTCAGGAATTACCTTTCTGATTTAGAAAGGAAAGGTCTGCTTTCGCGTACTCACGGCGGCGCAATCAGTTCATACAAACCCTATTACAGTATGAATATGACGCAAAGACTTGAAACAAACCACACCGAAAAGGTTGATATTGCAAATAAAGTTGCCGCTATGATTGAGCCTAATGATACAATTATGCTCAATTCCGGAACAACTACTCTTCTTACGTTTCGGAAGTTTCCTTTTGAATACAATTTAAATATAGTTACGAATTCTATCGCCATTGCACTCGAGGCTTCGAGCAACCCCAACTATAATGTAATTTTAGTTGGTGGCACGCTTAATACAAAATATCAATTTTCTTTTGGCGCAGACGCAATTGCTCAACTTAGAAATTATCATGCCGATAAATTTATCCTTTCAGTTGACGGAATCGATACCGCAAATGGTTTTACTACTTATTATGATAAGGAATCTGAAGTGGACAGGGTTATGATTGAACAAGCCGATAGATGCATCGTCGTTGCAGACTTTTCCAAGTTTAACCGGAGCGCATTTGTTAAAATCTCTGATTTGTCTTCTGCCGAATGTATTGTCACGAATGCGTCTATCGACGAAAAGGTTCTGCAAAGTTTTAGCGAAGCAGGCGCTAAAATTTGTATATAACCGATTAAACTCGCCTTACAGAACATGGTGTAACCAAAGCCAAAGTGCTGCAAAATGCGGCGCTCTAGCTTTTAAATTGCCCGTTTTTACGTAAAATTACACGATTTTTTAGGACAAACGGGTATTTTATGCAAAATTTTGTATGTATCCTTTTGTCCCCTAAGCTGATATTTTGACTCTTGAAAACCATTGCATATAGGTTTATTATTAAATTAGGTAGATATGTTTAATTTATATAGGAAGCATATCAATACATATCAAATTTAACGAATCGGAGGAAACAGAAAATGAATTTTGTAAAGCTGTTAGACGAAAGCAATCGTTCATCCCATGCAAAAAGCGCTACCGCAGCTTTTTTAGGCGACAGTATCACGCAAGGAGTTTTTGAGCTTGTGCGCTCTAAAGATAAAGACAAGGTTTTTGACTGTGTATATGATTATGAAAGTGTATATCATAATTTATTCAAGAAAAAACTTAATGTTTTGTACCCCTGCGCACGAATCAATATTATAAACGCAGGAAATAACGGAACAGAAGCTGCTTGCGGCTACGAGCGCCTCGAGCGTGACGTTCTCAATTATTCACCCGACCTGGTAGTTGTTTGTTTCGGAACAAATGATGCTATGGCGGGCGAAGAGGGGCTCGACGCATACGCAGAAAATCTCGAGAAGATTTTCAAAGAGCTTAAAAAGGCAAATATTGAAACAATCTTTTTAACACCTAACTTTATGGCAGACCGCATTGCTCCGGAGATAAATGATATTCCCGGTCTTTTAGAGTCTGCAGAGCTTATTGTAAAAGTACAAAAAAGTGGCATTCCGGATAAATATTTCGAGCGCGCAAAAGAGGTTTGTAAGAAAAATGATGTTATCGTTTGTGACTGCCGTGCTAAATGGCACGAAATGAAAGCAAACGGCGTTGATACTACTGCTCTTTTGTGCAATCATCTCAACCATCCTACAAGAGAGCTGCATCATATGTTTGCAGATATGCTTATTGAAACTGTTATGAGTAAATAAAACGTCAGGCACGTTTGGTATTAAATGAGGGGTTAATTATAATGAAAGGAGATAGCACGCATTATGATTAAAACAAAAGAAGAACTTATTATCACCACAGAAAGCAATCAGGATGGTCAGGTTAAACTGTTGCTTTCAAATTTGGCTGATTTCAAAGAAAAAAACAGTAAGCTTCGCACATTTGCATTAGCAGAATTAAAACCGGGTGAAGAGGTCGAGTTCCACATTCACACAGGCGAAAGCGAAAGCTACTATATTATTTCGGGCGAAGGCTTATACAACGACAACGGAAAAGAAATTACTGTTCTGCCCGGCACCGTTACATTTACTCCGTCAGGAGAAGGCCATGGTATTAAAAATACTTCTGATGCTATGCTTACATTTATAGCTTTGATTCTTCTGGATTAAAAACATTATATATATATATATATATATAAGGAGCAAAAAATTATGAAAAAGAGAATCTTTAGTTTATGTCTGGCAATTTTGGTTTTTGCTACGCTTCTGCCGCAGATTAGCGCATTTGCAGTTACATCCGGCGAAGTTGATGCAGCTCTTAAATTGGCAGACAAAGGAAAAATGTATGTTTCGGCAAACTCGCTTCCGAAAACAGCTACAATTGGCGGAACTGATTATCCCGTAACATACGAAAGTGACATCCCGTCGATTATCAGCGCAGACGGAACTGTGTCGCACGGCGAGCTTTTCCAGTACGTTACCGTTACTCCGAAAATCTCATCCGGCAATCAGACAGTCAGCGGCACAAGCCAGAGACTTTTAGTTCTGCCCGCCGGCGGAAATGAACTCTTCTTTGAAGATTTTGAAGATTTCAATGCCGGTCCTATTAAAAACGATGCCATTACAAACGGTTGGCAGTGTAATTATGACGAGGCTACACAGAAAGCCGAGATTTTAAATGATAATACTAAATATTATCATGCACAGGTTACAACCGCGGGTCATGCTTACCAGAACGTAAGACTTTATACTTATCATGACTCTATGCAGTCTACCGGTTATACTCTCGTAGCTCTTCGTGCAAATATCGGCAGCTCAAATTCAAGCACCACTGATGGTTTCTTTATTGCGCACACCGCATTCTTTGACAATGCAAACTTAACAGGCGGAAACGGCTTGACTTCAGTATCTCTTCCGGGATATACAAACTCCTGGCACGACTTCTTATTTGTAATTGATAATGAAGACACCGTCGTTGAGGAGGGAACGCTTGCAAGAAAAATGTCCGTATTTATGGACGGAGAATATAAAGGTTCTATGTATTCCTATCCTGAAGCGGCTAACTTCCTTCTTCTGCAGCTTGCACGCTTCTACACTCACGAGGCATCAGCAGACGATATTTTGATTATGAATATGGCGGCTCCTGATATCGAGGTTGGTAACCTTGGCGGCCACTATGCAAAAACAGGTAAGCTCCCTGTAAGCAAAACCGTTTACGGAACGCAGAGCACTTTAACCTACATAAGCGAGCAGCCGTCTCTCATTTCAAATGACGGTACTGTAACAGGTGAGTTTAACTTTAAATATACTACCGTTACTCCCAAGATTAACTACCGTGGCGCAACAATCAAGGGAAAACCGCAGCAGCTTTTAGTTCTTCCGCAGAGCTATGAAGAAGTATTCTTCGACGATTTTGAGGCAGCTGCATATCAGGCAGACGGCAGCGAAAAGGTAATAAACCCGTCTACTACTGTTAACGGCTGGACATCTTCAGCATACACTCTTTCAGACGCTAGCAAGATTTCTGCTATAATGGATTCAAGCGGAGATACAGCTTTAAAAATTGTTAATACATCTGCCGGCACCGCTTCCAAAATCGGTGTGGAAAGAGCGATGGAAAACAAATCTACCGGTGTTACTGTACTTGCAGCCGCAATGAACATTAATTCTACAGGCGATGCGGCTAAGTGCTTTGAGCTTCTACCGATAGGAAATATTGACAGCGAAAGCGGAGTTTTTGCTTCTGCAAGCGACGGAAGCCTTACAACAGGAAATGTTGCAACTCTTACAACCGGAAACACCGCCGGCAGCGAGCACGCCTGGATGTTTGTTATCGATAACGAATCAACAGTTATCCGCTCCGGTGTTACATTAAAACAGGTTACTGTATATTTAGACGGTACGATGGTAGGTCGTTGCTACACCAAGAGCGCAACTAATTTGCTCTCTATGGCGCTTGATAAAGCACAGGCAGGCAGCGCAACCATCGATGATGTACTTATCTACAACTTAGAGGAATTTGTAATGACTGATAAAGAAAAGGCTGAATATATTGCAGAGAAAATTACTAAATCTGCTCTCACCACCGAGACAAACGGTGCTATAACAAAGAGCCTGACACTCAGCACAAACTACAAAGATTTTTATGCTGATGCAGACAACAAATTTACCGGTACAACAATAAGCTGGAGCGCAGACAGCTCCGCTATCGGCTCTAACGGAAGCATAAACCGCGGTGATATTCCTCAGTCAGTTAAGGTTACTGCAACTGTAAGAGTCGGTGACAAAACCGCAGATAAGAGTTTCTACTTCACAGTTGCTCCCGCTGGCAGCAAATCATTCTCTAACGGAAAATTCGATTTAGACTTTAACAGCTTAAAAGTTTTCGAAGATGCTAGCGCAGGCTGGGCATTTGATAACTCTTCCGCAATGAGTGTAACCGCCGCAAAAAATCCGAGAGAAGATTCTGTTGCTCTTAAGATAACAAATTCTTCAAGCAGTCAGCTCGGTCTTAAGTATATGCACGAAGACAGCGCAAACTGCGGAGAATTCGGAAAGAATTACGCTTTTGGTTGTGACTTGGCATTCTTCCCGGATGCAAACGCAACCAACGGAAAACGTGTATTCTTCGAGATTAACGGCGCAGCTTTAGAGGCTCGTGTTGGTTTAGACTTTGAAACAGACGGCGTTTATCTCTTATTTAATCAAAATGATTACATTTTCTCCAAGAGACACTTAAATCTTGAGCCCGGAGAATGGTTCCACTTTGACATTGAGTTTAACACTGCTAAAAAGAGCTTCATTGTATACATCAACGGAATTGAGATTTTTGCTAATCCCATCAGCATGAACGACCTGCTCTGGACTGCACGCAGACCTTTCAGAAGTCTCGGCTTCAGAATGTCAGGAAACAGCACAATGTACGTTGACAATATGTATGCAAGAGAGTATGACTATGCAGAAGCTTTAGACGAAAATGCTGATTTTACAGTAACAAGCTTCACTCTCACCAATCAAAACGGTACAATGATTAAAAATCTTACTTCCGATACAACAAAGGTTAACGCAAAGATAAGACTGGTTAAAAACCGTCCGACAGAGGATACTGAGGCTACTCTGCTCCTCGCTCACTATGACGCAAGTGGAGCACTCATAGATATCGTTAAAAAAGATATCGAAGAAAGCAAAGTAGAGGGAACAGTTGGATATCCTGACATCACTATGACTCTTAACCTTACTGGCGATTGCACCGGACATATGGTAAAAGCCTTCGTTATGAGACTTGATTCCATCCAGCCGGTTACCGAAATGGTTTCTTTAGAGAACGAAATCGTTTTTGATAAAGAAAGACTCCTTAGCGAAACACCGGCATATCGTCCGGCAGCAGAGCTTGGTTACACAGAAGCTGACGACAGCTCCGTATATCCGCAGATTCAGGAAATTATGTTTGACGGCGAGCCGTACAAAGGTAATCCAACTAAACACTTTGCATACCTTGGACTTCCTGCGGGCGCATCAGCCGCTAACCCAGTACCAGCAGTTGTAGTAGTACATGGTGGTGGCGGTACAGCGTATGACCAGTTCGTAGCCGAATGGAACAGACGCGGATATGCAGCGATTGCGATGGACTTAAACGGATGCGTGCCGGATGTAAATGCTCCTGACGCAAGAAGAAAACACGCCTGGGCAGGCCCGTGGCAGGATAACTATACCGACCTTTATTCTCAGGAAAACGTGTGGATGTATCATGCAGTTACAGCTGTTATAAAATCACACAGCATTCTGCGCAACATGCCTGAAATAGACAGCTCCAAAATCGGTGTAACAGGCGTTTCTTGGGGCAGTGTTGTAACATGTACTACCTTGGGCGTAGATGACCGTTTTGCATTTGCAATTCCTGTTTACGGCTGCGGTTTCTTGTACGAAAGCAAAACATATATGTCAGACCTTATGACCCGTGAAAAAATGGCTTGGGATGCATCAAACTTCGTAAAGAAATCTAATCTGCCGGTATTATGGATAACCGGCGACCGCGACCCCGCTTTTGATATTAATGTTTACACCAAGACCGCATCATTGGTAGGCGACCGCGGAACAATGTGTATTATCCCGAATTTCCGCCACGACCATCCGGATGCATGGGCTCGTGAAGAAGTATATGCATTTGCTGACTCTATTGTAAGAAACGGCAAGAAACTTGTAAGACCGGGAGAAGTTACAGTATCAGGTAATAAAGCTACTGTTACTCTTGACATCCCAAGCGGAAGAAGCATTAATAACATCAAGCTTTACTACACTACAAGTGATATTACCTATCACGAAGACGGAAGCACCGCGCTCTACACTTACTCCGAGAGTACATCATATACAGTAAGTGGCAGCACATACACCTTTAACATTCCGCAGGGAACGAAACATTTCTACGTTGACTTTACAGACTCTACAGGCCTTATGACATCAACCAAACTGGTTACGATTGACTAAAAAGCGTAAAGGATAAAAACGTTCTTATGATTTTCTACTAGAATGTATTAAAAAAGACCGTACAAAAGACTCTATCTTTTGTGCGGTCTTACTTTTTATTCTTTTTAAACTAATAATTATATTTCTTTCGCTTTATAATCAAAAATACTGCAGATAAAATTACTGCCATTAGCTCTGCTACAACTATGGAATACCATATTCCGTCTATATCCAATATGAGCGGTAAAATTAAAACCGCCGCAATTTGAAACACCAGTGTTCTTAAAAATGAAATAATTGCAGAGGTCAGTCCGTCGTTTAGAGCAGTGAAAAAGCCAGACGAATAAATCGCATATCCCATAAACAAAAACGAAAGTGCAAATACCTTAAAACCACGGACAGTAAGTACCAAAAGCTCGGCATCGTAGCCTACGAACAAAACAGATAAGGGTTTTGATAAAAGCTCTGCAGCCAAAACCATTAACACGGCAAAAACACTGATAATGTGAAGGCTTTTTCCTAAAAGCCCCTTAAGCTCATCATGGTTTTTCGCTCCGAAGTGAAAGCTTACAATCGGCGCAGTACCTATCGAATAGCCGATAAAAGCGGCGGCAAAAATCATACTGACATACATCATAACGCCGTATGCTGCAACGCCGTTTTCACCGGCATATTTAAGCAGCTGGATATTATAGAGCATACTGACAATCGACATAGAGATATTACTCATAAACTCAGATGAGCCGTTTGCGCACGCCTTTAAAATTATTTTAGCATCAAATTTGGTCTTGCCAAGTGCGAGCAGGCTGTCATTTTTTCGGCAGAAATAGATAAGCGGCACTAAACCTCCGATTGTCTGGGCGAGCGCAGTAGCCGCTGCGGCTCCCGCGATACCAAATGGGAAAACCGCAACAAACAAAAAATCAAGCACCATATTCACAACCCCTGCCGCTATGGTAACGACGAGTCCCAAAACAGGCTTTTCTGCGGTTATAAAAAAGCTCTGGAACAAAAGCTGAAGTATAAAAAACGGCATTGAAGCAAGAAATATCGTTCCGTATATAACGCAGTTATCAAGCACTTCTCTCCTGGCGCCTAAAAATTCTGCAATGGGGCGGATAAAAACTATGCCCAAAGCAGAAAAGATAACGCCGAGTGCAATCGAAACATAAATAAAGAGCGAAAAATATTCATTTGCTTTTTTATGATTTCCCTCACCAAAGGATTTTGCAACAATTGCGCTTCCTCCTGTGCCAAACATGAACCCAACCGTTGCAACAATCATAAAAAACGGAAAAATTATATTTACAGCAGCAAATGGAATTTTGCCTACATAATTTGATATAAAAAATCCATCAACCACGCCATATATAGATGTGAAAATCATCATGGCTATAGACGGAAGCGTAAATCTTAATAGCTTTCGGTGTGTAAAGTGGTCTGAAAGTCTTATCGCCATTTTAAACCTCTCTTCTCTAGCGCATTATATTTACAAGTCTATACTATTTTAGCATAATTTATGTTATTATTCAATGTTATCTTTTAAATACAGTTGAAAAAGCTTGGAATTATATGATAAAATAATATACGGAGGAGAAAAAAATGAAAATAAATTATAAACTAAAAATGGATGCCGAAATTAAGCAGATAAAAGAATTTGGCAAAAAGCCTGCCCTGCTACTTCACGCATGTTGTGCGCCATGCTCGAGTGCGGTTTTGGAAAAGCTCCGGGAAATATTTAATATTACGATATTTTTCTACAATCCGAATATCTCGCCCGAAAGCGAGTTCATTTTTCGTCTTGACGAGTTAAAGCGCCTGCTCCCCGAAATAGGTATGGCAGATACAAGCATAGTCGCACCCGATTACAACTACTCGGAGTTTGAGAGCATAGCTCACGGCATGGAGGATATGCAGGAGGGTGGCAGAAGGTGCTACGCCTGCTACCGTATACGCCTTAAAAAAACGGCAGAATATGCAAAGGAAAACGATTTTGACTACTTTACCACTACCCTTTCCATAAGCCCCTATAAAAACGCACAGTGGCTGAATGAAATTGGTCTCGATGTGGGCGCAAAGCTGGGCGTAAAATATCTTTGCTCCGATTTTAAAAAGGATAACGGATACAAGCGCTCGTGCGAGCTTTCAAAGGAATTTAACCTATACAGACAAGACTATTGCGGATGTATTTATTCAAAAAGAACCACCGAGGAGAACTAAAATGTACTTTGACGATATAAAACTTGGGATGGAAATTGAAATTGAGCCTGCATTTATAGACGAACAAAAAATGCTTGCTTTTGCCAGGGAATATGATAATATTCCTGTCCACACAGACCCTGAATATGCAAAAACAACTCCATTTGGAAAAATAATTGCTCCGGGCGTTATGTCTTTTATGTCCGTATGGGCAAAATATTTAGAATCAGACATCTTTGGCGCGGAACTTTTAGCAGGAAAATCCACAAAAATTGAATGGTTAAAGCCGGTTTTTGCAGGGGACACGCTATCTGCCAAGGCTAAAGTTTCCGCCCTGACAGAGCGGAATGAAAAAAACGGTATTGTTGAAATCACGCTATTGGCATACAACCAAAACGGCGAACTTGTACTTACAAATGTAACGGAAGCGATAATAAAAAAGAGGTTGCGATAAATCACAACCTCTTTTTTATTTTATTCTGCTATGAGAAGTCTTCTCGCCTTAAAGTAAATAAGCATTAAAACACCAACAGATATTATAAGCTCAGGAACCATATATGTAGCCTGATAAATGAGCGAGTAGATCCATGGGTTTTGTCCCTCCGGCGCATATGAAGCAAAAAGCACCGCACCGCTAATGAGCGAAAATATAAATCTTCCCGAAATTGCCACGGTGCTTCCAACAGTTATTCCTATGGCATTCTTCTTAAAAAATCCAGCTATACCCAGCGCTCCGAATGCAAAAAGATAATCTAAGAAAAATGACATCGGGTGATACAGAACTCCCGCCAAAAGTACAGAAATTACTCCGTAAATCATTCCGCTGATAATTCCGCTGAGAGCGCCACGCCGCACAGAAATCAACAAAATCGGTATCATCGTCAGTGCTACCGAGCCACCCTGCGGCATTTCCCATACCTTGATAAAGCTGCATACGACAGCGAGTGCAACCGCCATTGCGATTTCTGTAAGCTGTCTTGTTTTGGTTGTTGTTTTCATCCTTTTAACCACCTTTTTAAAATATTCAGAACATATGAATATTCCCGATGCAAAATAAAAAAAGCGTATCCGTACGGATACGCTTTAGCTTTAGCTTTCACTTAATTTATGAATCCCTACGCTGGCATTATCCATATCAGGTTATAGGGTCGAAATTCACAATTTCCTCTCAGCCTGTCTACAAGCTCCCCTTCATATATTCTGTTGTAATACAAATTTTAACACAAAAGTTATTCAATGTCAAGTGGCAGTATAAATTATCCTCTGTGTTTAACCAGACCTAAAAGCTTTGACAACTCCATAACCACGAGCGGCACTAAAATCAGGCCGAGCGCAATCAGATAAAGAGCCGTTGGAAGCGCAACAAGACCAAATATAGTTTTAAGCGGAGTAAACACAACCAAAATTACCAACAGCGTGGAAATAGTTGCCGCACCGTTAAGATTTTTATTCGTAAATACTCCGATTTTAAAGAGCGAATGTTCGCTACGCATATTAAAGCTCTGGACAACCTGAGAAAGCGCAAGAATAATAAACGCCATCGTCTGACCACCCTCTAAAGAACCTACCACATTTTCACCGATTTTAAACCCTAAAAGCGTTAAAAATGCAAACATAAATCCCTGAAGCACGACTCTTATACCAAGACCGTGAGCAAAAATTCCCTCATCCTTTGGCTTTGGCTTTTTATCCATAACATCATCTTCTACTGCTTCCATACCAAGCGCAATTGCAGGCAGAGAGTCTGTTACAAGATTTATCCACAAAAGCTGCATTGACAAAAGAGGTGTCTTATGCCAAAGGAGCATTGCTGCAAATACAGTTATAACCTCGCCTATATTCGTTCCCAAAAGGAAGCCTACAACCTTTTTGATGTTTGCATAGATTCCTCTGCCCTCTTTTACCGCATCGACAATAGTCGCAAAATTATCATCCGTGAGCGTCATATCTGCCGCACCCTTTGCAACGTCTGTTCCCGTAATACCCATAGCGCAACCGATATCGGCAGCCTTTAAGGCTGGTGCATCATTAACGCCGTCTCCCGTCATGGAAACGACCTTGTCCTTTCTCTGCCACGCTTTTACTATACGAATTTTATTCTCCGGCGAAACACGAGCATAAACAGACACACTCTCAACAATCTCGTCAAGCTCTCTGTCTGTCATAGCATCAAGCTCAACACCGGTAATCGCTCTGTCGCCCTCGCACAGAATTCCCAACTCTTTTGCAATGGCAGATGCCGTAACAACGTGGTCACCTGTAATCATTACGGTCTTAATTCCCGCCTGTTTTGCAACTTTAACCGCCTCTTTTGCTTCAGGACGCGGCGGGTCAATCATTCCGACAAGGCCCATAAATGTAAGCCCGTTTTCAAGCTCTTTGCTCGTCATTTCAGCAGGCAAGGTTTCTATCTCTTTATATCCAACAGCTAAAACTCTGAGCGCATCTCGGCTCATATTTTCAGTTATTTCCTCTGCACGCTCTAAGTCCCCTGCAACGCAGAGCCCTGCCATAACATCAAACGCACCCTTTACAATAATAACGTTTTTGCCGTCGATGTTGTTGACCGTGGTCATAAGTTTTCTGTCTGAGTCAAAAGGAATCTCGCCAAGGCGAGGGTATTTTTTATTTAATTCTTCTTTAGGAATTCCGTTTTTATGCGCCGCAAGCACAATTGCAGTCTCGGTCGGGTCGCCTATATGCTGCTCCTGCGTGCCATTAAACACTACAGAACCATCGCAGCAAAGAGTTGTATACATAAGAAGTTTTTTAATTTCATCACTTACATTGTTTGTAATTTCCTCGTTAACAGCGTTTTTGTCAGCGTATGCTTTAACCAAGGTCATTCTGTTTTGTGTGAGCGTACCAGTTTTATCAGAGCAGATAACTGATGCGCTTCCAAGCGTCTCTACTGCGGGCAATCTACGGATAAGAGCATTTTTCTTAACCATTCGCTGAACACCGATAGAAAGCACGATGGTAACGATTGCCGGAAGACCCTCAGGAATAGCTGAAACCGCAAGAGAAACCGCCGTCATAAAAATCTCCATAGCAGGAATTCCGTTTGACATTCCAACTATAAATATGACTGCGCACGCAGCAATTGCAAGGATACCAAGATATTTTCCGAGCTGTGCGAGTTTAATCTGCAGCGGAGTCTGTCCCTCGGCCTCGCTGTCTAAAAGATTGGCTATTCTGCCCATCTCTGTATCCATTCCAGTTGCAGTAACTACCGCAAGTGCGGTTCCGTAGGTTATACTGCAGCCCGAAAACACCATATTATTTCTGTCACCAAGCGGTGCGCCGTCACTTACCTCTGCCTCAGAATCCTTTTCGCTCGGCACAGACTCGCCGGTAAGAGCGGATTCTTCACTTTTTAAGCTAGCGCTTGACAAAAGCCTTGCATCTGCAGGCACAAAGTCGCCCGCTTCCAGTCTTATAATGTCGCCGGGCACTAATTCTATCGCATCTAAAACAAGCTCCTTGCCCTCTCTTATAACACGGGCGTGAGGTGCTGACATATTTTTAAGTGCTTCAAGCGCTTTTTCTGCCTTGCTTTCCTGCATTACTCCCATCACAGCATTTAATACCACAATTAAAAGTATTAAAAGCGGCTCAAAAAATTCTTTGGGATTTTTTTCGACAAATGCAATCACAAATGAAATCAGAGCAGCTGCAAGCAGAATCAGTATCATAACATCTTTAAACTGCTCCAAAAACCTCTGCGCCATCGTTTTTTTCTTTTTTTCTGTAAGCTTATTCGGTCCAAATTTTTCCCCCAGCTCTTTAACCTTTTCCAAAGAAAGACCGTTTTTCGCATCGGCACCGAGTGCATTTAAAACTTCCTCTTTTGGCTGACTGTAAAATAACAACTATAACTCCTCCTCAAAATATGCATAAAAAAACCCAAGCACCGTTCTGCTATGCTTGAGTCAAAATATCTTTATAATACAGACTCAGGTATAGCATTCTTTGTTATACATGAGTCTCGCAAATTAAAGCAAGCCAGACCTTTCGGCCATGATGTTGACTTACTGCGTATAAAATACGCTTGCTACTCCCCCACAGGTTTTTCTATTTTACCATATTATAACAATATATAGCATAATTGTCAAGTGCTATCCTTTTTCAGTTCATATTTTGTTAAAAATAAATAAAAGCGCGTAAATTATCAAACCACCATTGATTTATCCTTAATTTTCCTATATAATTATAATGATAAAATTTTAAGGGGGATGCGGTAGGCTAATAATGCCGTAAAAAAATATGAACATTTTTCGTCCAAAACTTATTGATTCGCTTAAAACTTACAACACCAAACAACTGACGCAAGATATAGTTGCAGGAATAATTGTCGCAATTATTGCTCTGCCTCTTTCGATTGCGCTTGCAATCGCCTCAGGCGTCGCACCTGAAAAAGGCCTTTATACCGCAATTATCGCTGGCTTTGTTATCGCATTTTTAGGCGGCAGTAACGTAAATATTTCAGGACCTACTGCTGCGTTTGCAACTATCGTAGCCGGAATTGTCGCACAGTTTGGCACAAGCGGCCTTGTTGTTGCTACAATTATGGCGGGTTTAATCTTAATTATTATGGGTCTTTGCCGTTTTGGCGGGCTGATTAAGTACATACCATACACAATTACAACAGGCTTCACATCGGGTATTGCGCTTACGATTTTAATTGGTCAGCTCAAAGACTTTTTGGGTCTCACATTCCCCGAAGGCACGCACGCCGTTGAAACAATGGAAAAACTTTCAGCAGTTTTTAATTCCATTTCCACAATTAACTGGCACGGTGTATTAGTTGGCGCAGTAGGACTTGCAATTTTAATCATCTGGCCAAAAATCAGCAAAAAAATCCCTGGTTCATTGATTGCAGTAATCGTAGGCGTTGTTATGGTGAAAATCCTGCCTCTTGAGGTTAATACCATCGGTGATTTATACTCTATTACCCGTGAGCTGCCAACGCTTTCATTCCCGGCATTTGATTTTGCCACAGCAAAACAGCTCATACCGAGTGCATTTACCATTGCAATTTTAGCGGGCATTGAATCACTTTTATCCTGCGTTGTGTCAGATGGTATGATAAACGATAAGCACAATTCCAACACCGAGCTCATCGCTCAGGGAGCTGGTAATATATTTTCCGGCCTTTTCGGCGGTATCCCTGCAACAGGCGCTATCGCAAGAACTGCAGCAAACGTTAAAAACGGCGGACGCACACCTGTTTCCGGTATCGTACACGCTATTGTGCTTCTGCTTATATTAGTAGTATTAATGCCGTATGCAGCCTGGATTCCAATGCCGATTATCGCGGCTATTCTCTTTATGGTAGCATATAATATGAGCGAATGGAGACACTTTGTTGACATTGTAAAAACTGCTCCAAAAAGCGATATTGTCGTACTGCTTTTGACTTTCGTTTTAACTGTAGTTTTTGACTTGGTTGTGGCAATTGAAATTGGTCTTTTGGTTACTGTGGTGCTCTTTATGAAGCGTATGACCGACGTCACCGCCATCCGCACATGGACAGAAGGTGATGAAGACCTCTCTGACGAAGGACGCTTAAAGACTATCCCGCCGAAAACTCAGGTCTTTGAAATCGACGGCCCAATGTTCTTTGCCACATCTGACAAGTTTGCCGAAATCCCAATTAAAGACGATATTCGTGTAATTATACTGCGTATGAGAAACATCCCTGCACTTGATATTTCCGCTATGCGTACAATGGTCACATTCTATGAATACTGCAAAAAACAAGATGTTACCGTCATTTTCTCACACGCAAATATGCAGCCGCTTTCTGTTATGAAAAAGGCAGGTTTTTACGACAGAGTCGGTGCAGAAAACTTTATTGATAATATTGATGCAGCACTTAAAAAAGCTGAAAAATTGGTTATGGAATAAATTGGCAAAAATATTTTACAAAAATACTTGACAAATATGATACAGTGTGTTATACTATCATAGTCGAGTATGACGCGGGATGGAGCAGTCCGGTAGCTCGTCGGGCTCATAACCCGAAGGTCGGTGGTTCAAATCCGCCTCCCGCAACCAATAATAAAAAAACACCTATCTGTGATAGGTGTTTTTTTATTATTCATTATGCAGAAGCTGATATTGGGCGGCTATCTTTCGGTTATGAGGTCGACGAGCGTGGCTCTATCAGGGCGTTTTGTGCTCAATCTCTTGACTTTATCATGCATATCTGCTACAATGAAGTCAATTATAATAATATATAAGAAGGGTTATTATGAATATTACAATAGTTGGATGTGGAAAAGTAGGACTTAAGCTCATCGAACAACTCTCCCGAGAAAAAGACCACAATATTACTATTATAGATACTCGTGGTAGCGTTGTTCAGGAAAGCGTAAACGAATATGACATAATGGGTGTTGTCGGCAGCGGTACTGACGTTGACACCTTAACTGAAGCTGCCATTGAAAAGACAGATGTTTTAGTCGCAGTTACAGGACACGATGAGCTAAATCTTATGATTTGTCTTATGGCAAAAAAACTCGGCAGCCATTGTCAGACAATTGCTAGGGTAAGAAAGCCTGAATATTTTAAAGCCATCAGCCTTATTAAAGAAGAGCTGGGCCTTGCACTTATTGTCAATCCGGAGCTCACCGCAGCAACAGAAATTGCGCGTGCGCTTCGATTCCCGTCTGCGATTAATATAGAAACCTTTGCTAAAGGTCGTGTGGAGTTGTTGAAATTCGAGGTTGCTGAAAACTCCGCTCTTGACAACTTAAAAGTTATGGATATATCTTCAAAGCTTGATAGCGACATATTGGTATGTGGTGTTGAGCGTGGAGACGAAGCCTTTATCCCTTCAGGTAATTTTGTTATACAAGCACACGACTTAATAAGTATTATAGCTCCAATCGGCGAAGCCGGCCGCTTCTTTAAACGAATCGGCGTCCGCACAGACCGAGTCAAAGATACTTTAATTGTCGGCGGTGGCGATATTTCTTATTATCTCGCCAACAGACTTTTACAGACAGGTATCAATGTAAAAATTATTGAGCAAAAACAAGAGCGCTGTGATGAGCTTTTCCAGCTGCTCCCTAAAGCAACAATTATTCACGGCGATGGAACAGACAACAAACTTTTAATTGAAGAAGGGCTTGAGCGCTTCGATTCCTTTGTATCGCTTACTAATATTGACGAAGAGAATGTACTGCTTTCATTATACGCAAAAAGCAAAACAAACGGCAAGGTCGTAACAAAAATAAACAGAATAGAATATGGCCGGGTTATCGGCGACCTGCAGCTTGGTACCACAATTTATCCGAAAAATCTTACCGCTGAATATATAGTAAGATTCGTGCGTGCAAAGAAGAACTCTTTGGGCAGCAACATTGAAACTATGCACTTTATTTTGGACGGCAAGGCCGAAGCGTTAGAATTTCGCATAAAAGAAGGCTCCCCCGTTTCCAACCAAACACTCGAGCAGTTAAATCTTAAAGATAACATTTTGATTGCGTGTATAAATCGAGGAGGCAAAATTATTATACCTCGCGGTAAGGATAGCCTGATTCCTGGGGATACGGTTGTAATTGTAACGCTTAAAGAGGGATTTAAAGACATCAGCGATATTTTAAAATAGAGGTTACGAGCATGAATTATAAGATGATATTAAATATTATAGGCTCCGTGCTCAAAATTGAAGCAGGCTGTATGACTCTGCCGCTTATTTGCGCACTTATTTACAGCGAAAAGAGTGAATGCTACTCTTTTTTAATTACCATAGCACTATGTCTTTTGATAGGTCTGCTGCTTACTGTGCGACAGCCAGAGAATAAAGAGATGTATGCTAAAGAGGGGTTTGTAACCGTTGCATTATGCTGGATTACAATCAGTATCTTTGGGTCTCTTCCTTTTATTTTTTCAGGCAATATTCCAAACGTTATAGACGCATTTTTTGAGACCGTTTCGGGATTTTCTACTACTGGTGCATCAATACTTACCAATGTTGAGGCACTCTCAAAATCCGCACTTATGTGGCGCAGCTTTACCCATTGGTTAGGTGGAATGGGTGTTCTAGTTTTCTTAATGGCAATTGTGCCAATGGCAGGCGGAGGAAGTATGCATATATTAAAGGCCGAAAGCCCGGGCCCATCAGTTGGTAAATTAGTCCCAAAAGTGCGAACAACCGCTTTACTTTTATACACAATTTATATTGCTTTTACAATTTTGCACACCGTCTTGTTGCTCTTAGGTGGTTTAAATCTTTTTGAATCGCTGACTATTTCATTTGGCACCGCCGGAACAGGAGGCTTCGCAATTAAAAATTCCGGTTTTGCCGACTATTCCCCTTATGTTCAATACCTGTCTGCAATATTTATGATACTATATGGTATAGATTTCTCTCTTTATTATATGTCGTTTTTTAAAGAGCGCAAGGCATTTTTTAAGTCTACGGAGCTGAAAGTTTACATCGGAATAATCGCTCTGTCTGTTTTATGTCTCTTTATTAATACAAAAGCATATGGCGTATTTACCAGCAACGAAGAAGCCTTCAGGCATACATTCTTTACAGTCGGCTCAATTATAACCACAACCGGTTTTGCTACAACAGATTTTAATTTTTGGCCGGCACTTTCGCAAACAATAATTGTTATATTAATGTTTATCGGTGCCTGCGCAGGTAGCACGGGCGGTGGCATTAAGGTTTCAAGAGTAATCATTCTCCTAAAGAGTATTGTC
Source organism: Clostridia bacterium (assembly GCA_045578185.1). GTDB lineage: Bacteria > Bacillota > Clostridia > UBA1381 > UBA9506 > RGIG1666. The sequence goes on along the minus strand of JAZNJS010000016.1, from coordinate 19,669 downwards.
AAAGAAATTCGCACAAGTGCGCATCCCAGAACAACGCTCAAAATTAAAATGAACGGAAGACTTGTAGAACATGAAACTGTGCGCGGAGTCAATGTATTTATGGCGTCTTATGTAGTAATTTTTATTACAGCAATACTTATTATCAGCCTTGACAATTTTGATTTCACAACTAATTTTACCGCAATTGCTGCCACTATAAACAACATTGGTCCCGGTCTTGGTGGCGTTGGGCCAATGAGTAATTTTGCAGCATACTCACCTCTTTCAAAGCTTGTTATGAGTTTTTGTATGCTTGCAGGACGCTTAGAACTCTTCCCGATGCTACTGCTGTTTAGTCCATACACTTGGAAGAAATAAAATTAGATAATAAAAAAAGAACCTCATGCGAGGTTCTTTTTTTATTTAAATAACTCTTTTTTAACTGTTTCTACCGCTTCTTGCGACATGTCGCAAGAAAGCTCATACGTCTGTACGGCTTCTAAAACCTTCTCAGACATATCAAGAGATTTTTTCATCCAATCAACAAGTACAGGTGGGCGGATACTCTGCAGCATCCAAACTGCCGCTTCTGCTCCGCTTACTTTTCTTATTGAATTTTCCTTTGCCTGTTTTAGAAAAACAATTGCTCTGATTGGAGCTGACTCGTTCTCATGCGTCTGTGTTTTTCCTGCCCACGGAGTTCCGTATGCGTATGCTGTTTTCTTTCCCTCTTCTTCAAAAAGGCGTACCGCAGGTAAATCATCATTTATTATCGCCGTATCAGGATAATACTTTTTCCAAAGTCTTGTATGTGTAGACTTACCCGTACCACTCGGCGCGGCAAAAAGAACTGCTTGTCCGTCAACTTTAATACAGGATGAATGGATTGCTATTCCATTTCTTACAAGCAAAACATAATGAAGCATTTCACCAAAAGCATTAAATGTGCGCAAGTCTTTATCAAGACCGGAAAAATCCTCACGGCAAAGTCTGACCTCTATTTCAGACCAATCGGCATTTGCATCAATTCTGTTTAACACCTTTTCAGAAAATTCCGGAATCCAGTCAATCATTGTATAGCCGCCGTCAGCACGCTTTAGCCAATGACGCTTATTAACCTCAACAGCATTTGTAAGGTCAGGCATTTCTATATGCTCACATTCCTGAAACATTTTATATCTTACGTCATATTTACCTTCTTTTGGCGAATCAATTAAGTATTCTTTAAGCCTGCCCTGCGCTAATTTAGGCCAATCGCCCTCAAGGCAGAACACGATGTCTGCAATTTTATAAAAATACTGCACTTTTTCCCTCCTGATCAATTCCCAAATTACAGAAAATTGATAAACTAAAAGGGCTGACTCAAAAGGGTCAGCCCCAAAATTAACAATTAATTCATCTTAGAGTGATGCAAGTTTAGCTAAGATATTGTACTCAGTATTTACAACACCAGTAGCCTGGTTCCAGGTTGTTGTAACTCTATCTGCCTGAGTAGCGATGTTCTCCGTTACACGAAGCTCAAATACTTCAGCTAACGGTTTTGTATATGTTTTCATAGCTCGTTTCCTCCAATACAAAATTTTATAAAACCAATTTTATCCGTCAGTTAAAGTAATTATCTAATGTAGAGTTCTGCATTAATAGTTGCATCAGCAGCTGTGCCTTCGCCTTCTGCAATGTCCTCGATAACAGTTACCATGAAAGCACCATCAGTACCAAAACCTAAAGCTTTGAACTCTGTGTTACCGATCTTAAGACCAGCTTCTGTGAAAGCACCTGTTGCTTTACCGATTGCTGTAATAGTCGGCTTCTCAGCGTCTAAATCAATAGTAATTCCTTCGCCTGAAGCAACAACAGTAGCCTCACCTACTGCATCCTCAAATGTAAAGTTGATAGTAGCTGTCTCAGCATTCGGAACTTCGTAAACATAGCATCCGCCTGTAAGAGTGATATCGCCAGCTAATTTTTTACCAGCATCAGGAATAACTACGAATGTAATTGTGCTTCCTGCTTCGCCAGTTTTTTCGCCGTTTGCTGCAACGCCACCTAAAGCTACGTCGCTAGTACCTTTAACGAAAACTTTACCGCCTGCACCTACAGTATATGTAACTGTGCAGTTTACTGTCTCTACAACGTTAATAACAGCGCCATTCTTGCCATCTACAGTGTAATTGGAAGCGTTAGCAGCAGTTGATGTTGTACCAGCTAATACAGTTGCACTTTCAGCACCTGTAACTTTACTTTTAGCCATTGTAAAGCTAAACGGAGCAACTACACCACCCGCACCAGCTGTTTTCTGGTCAATGTAGTAAATTGTCTCATTGTTAAGGGTGTCAGCGCCTGTTTTTTTAACCATATAAGCTACTTCTTCGCCTTCGCTTGCGCCAGTAACGGTTGTTGTTACAGTAACATTGTCACCATCATAAGATGTTGTTGTGGTAACAGTTGCAGCAAATGCAGAAACTGACATTGCGCAAACTGTCGCAGCAGCCACGATAGCTGCTAAAAGTTTCATACCCTTTCTCATTAAATTACACCCACTTTTCATATTGATTTTTAAATAACTAGACCTATCCCTTTTTCCAGTTACTATTATTATAACTAATTTTTTTTTTGTTGTCAACTATAATTTTCTAATATTTTTTTGTTTCTGAATTATTAACAAAACACAAGCTCCTGCCTTGTTCAAAATTACAGTTAAAATCGGTCTCTATTTTATAGTTCTATGTAAAAAAGCGACCTTTTAAGTCGCTTTTTGCTGTGGAGTGGCGCTTACTGTCGACATTGCTGCATAGCCACTTGCAGATGGAACAGTAGCAGATATACTTTTTTCTCTGAACACACAGTCAAGCACTTCTTCAATCGTGTCTGCCGCTATAATTTTTATATCATCCGTATGCAAAAGTTCTCTGTCATTCTCGTGTGGAATAATGACAGTTTTAGCACCTGCCTCTCGTGCCGCATTTACCTTTTCAAGCACACCGCCTACCGGCTTTACGCTGCCATGAATTGATATTTCCCCTGTCATTGCAATAAGCGGAGGAACAGTTTTTTTAAAAATTGCAGAATACACCGCTGTAAAAATAGCAACACCGGCAGACGGTCCATCAACCGGTATTCCCCCCGGAAAGTTGACGTGGATGTTATATCTTGAGGTATCTACGGAAAATTTTCTATTTAATAAGGTGATCATATTTTCTACGGATGCCCGTGCAGAGCTTGTTTTTATAAGCTTTTGTCCCCTACCCTCAAGTTCTTCCTGCTCAACAATTCCTGTAACCGTCAGCGCTCCCCTGCCTACCTCACACGGTGACGCTTCCGCTTCAATTTCCATCACCACGCCTTGTCTTGCGCCGCTGACCGCAAGTCCGTTTACAAAACCGACTCTAGCTTCATCAATCAAACGTTTATCACAGCGAGGTGAATAGTGCCCGAACTCCAAAACCCATTCCACATCTTTTTTCTCTATCAGATGTCTGCCTTCAAGCAAGGCTGCCGAGCCTGCAATCTGCACAACGTTTACCGCATCACGTCCGTTATGAGCATACTCAGAAATCATGTCGACGGCACCGCTTTTAATTTCAAACGAGCCTTTTTGCGCAGCATCGAAAGCGATTTTCTTAACTTCCTTTCTTGTAAGAGGCCTGAAAAAAATCTCCACACAACGCGAGCGTATAGCAGGAGGAATTTCCTCGGGACTTCTCGTTGTTGCACCGATTAACCTGAAATCTGCAGGTAGTCCTTTTTGAAAAATCTCGTGTACATGCGGAGGAATATCACGGTTTCCCGATGAATAGTATGCCGATTCCAAAAAGACCTTTCTGTCTTCCAACACCTTTAAAAGCTTATTCATCTGCGTAGGATGAAGCTCGCCTATTTCGTCAATAAAAAGCACTCCGCCATGCGCTTTTGTAACTGCCCCCGGCTTTGGTTGCGGCACTCCCGCCGGACCATATGCGCCCGCTCCCTGATATATAGGGTCGTGCACAGAGCCTATTAATGGGTCTGCGATGGCTCGTTCATCAAACCTGATGGTTGTTGCATCCATCTCAATGAATTTTGCATCTCTTTTAAAAGGAGACTGCGGCGATTTTTTAGCTTCAGAGAGCACCACTCGCGCCGCCGCCGTTTTGCCAACTCCGGGAGGGCCATAAATTAAAACATGCTGCGGATTTGGTCCGCAAAGTGCCGCTCTTAGTGCTAAAAGTCCGTCCTCCTGGCCTACAATATCTTTGATTTCTTGCGGGCGTGTCTTCTCCGCAAGCGGTGTAGTCAGGCTTATTTGCCTCATGTGGTGCAGCTTCTCAAGTTCTCTTGCCGAATCTTTTTCAAGACCTGACCTGCCCGATTTTTGTGAGCGCAAAAGATTTAAAAAATATATTCCCATTACCATCGTGAAAAAAAACTGTGTAATTACAAGAGCATTTTGAAGCATATTTTTCCCTTCCTCGCATTTGACTTCTTATTTAATATACACACAAAGTTCAAAATGTGTTCACAGTTTTTATTATTGACAATATTTTATAAATAATGCTTGTGTCAGGTTTATTGTTCACAAAATTTTCATTGAAATTTGACCCCGGCTATGTTAGAATTAAATTGGTTAATTAATTAAGGAAAGTTGGTAATATATTATGGAAGAAAGAAAATGTCATATAACAAGTATAGGCGGTCAGGCGGTTATTGAGGGCGTTATGATGCGCGGCCCGAAAGATATCGCCGTTGCTGTAAGAAAGCCTGACGGAGAGATTGAAATTGACAAAAAGCCGATTTCATCTCTGCTTTTAAAGCATAAGTGGCTAAAGTTCCCCATAATCCGTGGTGTTGTGTCTTTCATTGAGTCCTTAATCGTGGGCACAAAGGCGCTTATGTGGTCTGCCTCCTTTTTCGATATTGAGGAAGAGGAAGATAAAAAGAAGAAAGATAGAATGAGCGAGGAGGAACGTAAAAAATTTGAAGCAAAGGAAAGCCGCGCATTAAACGCTGCGATTTACTTCTCCGTAGTTCTTGCCCTGATATTCGGCATTGGAATTTTTATGCTGCTTCCGACATTTTTGGTTGGTTTTGTAAAAGATTTTCTGCCGACAGGATTTTTAGCTACTCTGTTAGAGGGCGTTATAAGAATTGTTATCTTTATAGTATATATCGCCTTAGTGTCACAGATGAAGGATATCCGCAGAGTTTTTGAATATCACGGTGCAGAGCATAAGACCATTTTCTGCTACGAAAGTGGCGCAGAGCTTACCCCTGAGAACGCACGGAAGTTTTCAAGACTGCATCCAAGATGCGGAACGAGTTTCCTTTTGATTGTTATGGTTGTGAGCATCATCTTATTCTCGTTTATATCCTGGAACAATCCGTGGACAAGAATACTTATCCGTCTGGCGCTTTTGCCTGTGGTTGCGGGTCTTTCATATGAGGTTATTAAGTTTGCCGGCCGCAGCAAGAGTAAGTTTATGAAAATCGTCAGCATGCCGGGAATGTGGCTCCAGCGCATCACCACCCGCGAGCCCGATGACAGTCAGCTCGAGGTTGCGATTGCTTCATTAAAGAGCGTCCTGACAGGAAACAGCGAGGACGACAAATGGTAAAAACATATCAGGCGCTTCTGCACGAAGGAGCAGAAGCGCTTTTAAATTATTCTGACACTCCCCGCCTCGACTGCGAAGTGCTTCTTGCTCATATAATCGGCAAAGAGCGCGTATGGCTGGCGGTGCATTTAAAAGAAGAAACAGATAAAAACACCGAAGATGCCTACCGGGCACTAGTCGCACGCAGAAAGACGGGCGAGCCGATTGCATACATAATTGGCTGCCGCGAATTTATGGGACTTAACTTTTCTGTCGGCGAAGGGGTTTTAATCCCGAGGCCCGACACCGAGACTCTGGTCGAAGCGGTACTGGAAACGCCCTTGCCCGAAGACGTCCGCATTATTGATTTGTGCACAGGCAGCGGTGTGATTGCGATAAGCCTTGCGCACTATGTAAAAGGCAGCGAGGTTTTGGCAGTTGATTTTTCTGATATATGCGTAAAGACCGCACAAAAAAATGCCGAGATAAACGGCGTAGTTGAAAGCGTAAACGTTATGCAAGCAGACATTATGGCGGACTTTTTTGACGATGATAAGTTCGATGTTTTGGTGTCAAATCCGCCGTATATCAAGACCGAGGTCCTTGACGGCTTAATGACTGACGTGCGTGATTTCGAGCCGATTACTGCTCTAGACGGCGGAGATGACGGACTCATGTTTTATCGCAGAATTGCCGCACTTTTGCCCAAGCTTCTTAAAAAAGGCGGCTTTTTAGCATTCGAGGTCGGACACGACCAGGCAGAAGACGTCGCAAAAATTTTAGAATATGCCGGCTGCACAGACATAGACTTTCGCACAGACCTTGCGGGAATCCGCCGGGTTGTTATGGGTAGATATTGAAATAGGGATAATAAAAAGGAAGCTGCTAAAAGCAGCTTCCTTTTTATATTTCAATTGTAAGTCCGACAGGGCAATGGTCGCTACCGTAGACGTCTGCGTAGATTTTTGCTTCTTTGATTGAGTTTTCAAGTCTTTTTGAGACAATAAAATAGTCAATACGCCAACCAGCATTTTTCTCTCGCGCGTTAAAGCGGTATGACCACCACGAATATGCGTCCGTTTTGTCAGGATAAAGGACGCGGAAAGTATCAGAAAAGCCCGAATCCAAAAGCTCGGTCATTTTCGCTCTTTCCGCATCGGAAAAACCGGGATTGCCGCGGTTTGTTTTCGGATTTTTAAGGTCAATCTCGTTGTGCGCAACGTTTAAATCCCCGCAATAAATCACAGGCTTAACCTTGTCGAGTGAGATTAAATATTCTCTCAAATCGTCTTCCCACTGCATTCTGTAGGAAAGCCTTTTAAGCTCAGGTTGGGCATTCGGCGTATAAACGTTTACAAGATAAAATTTCTCAAACTCGAGCGTTATTGCACGGCCCTCGGTAGAGTGCTCCTCTTTGCCTATGCCGTAAGTTACGCTGATTGGCTCCATTTTTGAAAAAATTGCTGTGCCCGAATAACCTTTTTTAACCGCACTGTTCCAGTACTGGCTGTACCCGTCGGTTATCACTTCCGCCTGGTCGGGCTGCATCTTTGTTTCCTGAACGCAGAAAGCGTCTGCGCCCTCTTTTTCAAAAAAGTCCATAAAGCCTTTACTTAGGCACGCCCGGAGGCCGTTTACATTCCACGAAATAAGCTTTATTTTATCCATAGCATCCTCCGAGAATCGTTTAGTTTAAAATTACTCCGCTATCTATGCGGTTACCTTTTAAATATTCCGAAACCGCCATACGTTTTTTGCCGTCAAACTGAATTTGGGTAGCAACTACTGCACCGCCTGCGCACTTTATTTTAATTCCGTCTGCCGATGCATCCAAAATAGTACCGCACTCGGCATCTGTATCGTCGGCAACCGCTTTAGCGCAGAATATTCTCATTCTTAAATCGTTATACTGCGTGTGCGCCGCAGGGTACGGGTTCATCGCACGAATAAGGTTTACTATCTCTTTCGGTGATTTTGTAAAATCTATTTTTGACGTTTGTTTATCGAGCATCGGCGCATAGCAGGATAAGCTGTCGTCCTGCGGTGTGCGGCAGATTGTGCCGCCTTCTATTTGCGCAAGCGTATCGATAAGCACCTCTGCACCCGCTATGGCGAGCTTATCGTGTAGTGTCTCGCCAGTCTCGGTCTCTGTAATTGCGACTTCGGTTTTTAAGAGCATATCGCCCGTATCAAGACCTTTATCCATCTGCATAGTCGTAACACCGGTAACGCTCTCGCCGTTTGCGATGCTCCACTGAATAGGCGCTGCACCTCTGTATTTGGGCAGAAGCGATGCGTGAACATTTATAGAACCGTGCTTTGGAATATTTAAAACTCTCTCGGGCAGAATCTGTCCGTATGCCGCAACGATAAAAGCATCCGCGCCATACGATGACAACTTCTGATACGCCTCATCCGTCTTGACAGACTCCGGCTGATATACCTCGATACCGACCTCCATCGCATATTCCTTAACCGGTGGCGGGCAGAGCTTGTGTCCCCTGCCTTTCGGCTTATCGGGCTGTGTTACAACCAGGGCTACATCGTGTCCATTTTCAACCAGAGCGCGAAGTGATGCTGTCGCAAAATCAGGTGTTCCCATAAATATTATTTTCAACGCTAAACACCCCTATTCTTCATTTATAACATCAACAAACTCAATTACTTTATCTGTATAAACCGTTCCGTCTAAGTGGTCAATTTCGTGACAGAATGCGATGGCAAGTAGCCCTTCTGCCGACATTTCAAACTCCTCACCATCACGGTTTTTGGCACGGGCAATCACTTTTTCCGGTCTTGTAACGCTACCGCTTTTGCCGGGAACAGAAAGGCAGCCTTCAACGTTGGTCTGCTCACCTTTTGCATATACAATCACAGGGTTTATCATCTCGATTAATCCCTCTCCGATGTCTACCACAACCACACGTCTTAATATGCCAACCTGCGGTGCGGCAAGACCGACGCCGTTTGCATCGTACATAGTCTCCGCCATATCGTCTAAAAGTGCCCAGAGTTTAGCGTCAAACGCCGTAACCTCGCGGGATTTCTTCCTAAGTGTTTCGTTATCTGTTTCAACCTTTAATATTTGTCTAAGTGCCAAAGCGGCTCACTCCTTTTTCACATCATACTGTTTGGGTTTTCCTCAATCAGCGCACTTATCCACTTACTTTCCGTGCGCTTGTCGTGTCTTTCGAGTGTATCTTTTAGTATTTTCCTTATCTTATTATCTACCTGACATTTAATTAAAATTCTGTATCGGTATTTATTGTTAATTTTCGCAAGTGCACACGGTCCGGGACCGAGTACCTCGCAGTCAGCCATTTCCGCTTTTAAAAACTCCATGCGCAGATGATTCGCCATTTTTGCAGCATAGTTTGATAGTGCCTGCTCATTTGTTCCCAATAAAAGCACAGAAATAATATCGCAAAACGGAGGATAACAAAGCGCACGACGAAGTAGGATTTCCTCCTCATAAAAAGCTCGGTAGTTCTGCTCTTTTGCCAGTGCTATTACGCTTGATGAGGGCTGATATGTCTGCAAAATTGCGATGCCCTCTTTGTCACCCCTGCCTGCACGGCCACACACCTGCGTTATAAGGTCAAAGGTTCTTTCGTTTGCACGAAAGTCGTCAAGGTTTAATGATAGGTCTGCAGCCAAAACGCCGACAAGCGTCACATTCGGAAAATCAAGTCCCTTTGCTACCATCTGCGTTCCGATTAAAATATCGATTTTGTCACGTGCAAACTTCTCTAAAAGCTCTCCATGTGAGCCTTTAGCGCCTGTAGTATCCACATCCATACGGATTATGGATGCCTCCGGGAAAAGCTCTCTAACTTCCTCTTCAACCCTTTGTGTTCCCGTGCCGAAATGCTTTATGTATTTACTGCCACACTCGGGGCATATATCTAAATTATTCACCGTATAGCCACAGTAATGACAGGTTAAGTAGTTCTTGTTTTTATGATATGTCATAGCCACGTTACAATGGTCGCATTTTACAACATAACCGCAATTTCTGCAGGATACAAAGGTGGAAAAACCACGTCTGTTTAAAAACAAAATGCTCTGCTCTCCTCTTTTAAGGCGTGCTGCGATTTCATCTTTTAATCTGCCGCTCAATACCGAGCGATTCCCTTCTGCAAGCTCCCGGCGCATATCCACTATCTCGGTTTTCGGCATCGTAGCCTTGTTAGCGCGCTCCGCAAGAGTTAAAAGTTTATATTCACCGCTCTTTGCCTTAAAATAGCTCTCCATACTCGGTGTTGCCGAGGCTAAAATAAGCGGTATGTTATACTGCTTCGTTCTCAGGCGTGCGATATCACGGGCGTGATATGCAGGAACATTATCCGCCTTATATGACGTTTCGTGCTCCTCGTCCATAACAATAAGTCCAAGATTTGAAAGCGGCGCAAACACCGCAGAGCGTACACCCACTACAACGTCGACCTCGCCCGAGCGGATACGTTTATATTCATCATGTCTTTCTCCTAAGGAGAGCCTTGAATGAATGATTGCCACTCTTTCGCCAAACCTTGCCGCAAATCTCTCAACAGTCTGTGGAGTCAGCGCAATTTCAGGCACCAAAACGATAGCACTTTTGCCCCTTTTAATTACAGACTCGATGCATTGAAGAAAAACTTCCGTTTTGCCGCTGCCTGTTACACCGTGCAGTAAAAATGTCTCATTTTTCTCTGCCAGTGCCGCTTTTACAATTTCATCTATTGCTGCCTTTTGCTCTTTATTAGGTACAATCGACTCTTGCTTTTTAATCTTTGAAAAATCTATGGGTTTTCTGAAAACCTCTATCTCTTTAGGGCAGATTATTCCCTTTTCCATAAGCGCCTTTATTGCGCCCTGCCCTGCTCCTGTGATAAGCCTTATATCCTGGTTTGCAACAAAATCATTCTGCAGTAAAAGCTCTATAATTCTTGCCTGCTTGGGTGCTTTTTGCCGTATGTTCTCCAGCACAAAAAACGCCTCATCATTTGGGATATTAAGGGCGGACCCGCTGATTATTTTATCGTTTACCTTTGTGCGTCTTACGCCGCTTCCCGGCGGAGTTATTGCTTTAATCGCCGCGGCAAGCGTGCAAAAACACGCCTCCTTAATATATCTCGAGACCTCAAGCATTTTCCCGTCAAAGAGCGGTTCTTTCGAAATGATGCCGTTTATCTCTTTGAGTTTTTTATGCTCGGTCTCTTCCGGAAGCTCTACTACATAGCCCTCAAGCGCACTGTCGCCACGCCCGAAAGGTACACTGACCAACGTCCCTATTTCAATTTTTTCATACAAATCATCAGGTGCTGTGTAGTGAAAAACTCTGTCAACATTGCGCGCCATTCGGTCTACAACAACACCAACAATATTTTTTACAGGCATTTTTTCACCCTATCTAAAAGTTTATGTGCAACACTTGCTTTACTCATATTTAAAAGTGGCTCCAGCTTGCCGTCTTTATCTAAAAATGTTACGGTATTTGTGTCGGATTTAAAGCCGGCATCAGGCTCTGTCAGGCTATTTGCCGCTATAAAATCGAGGTTTTTGCTGTCTAGTTTTTTCTTGGCACTCGCAATCAGGTTCTCGGTCTCCATGCAAAAACCTACCAAAACCTGTCCATCTTTTTTATTCTCGCCAAGGGTTTTTAGAATGTCCGGATTAGGCTCTAACATAACACCCGAAGAAAGTGTTCCGCCATCTTTTTTAAGCTTATTTTCTGCAACAGATGCCGGACGAAAATCTGCCACAGCCGCAGCTTTTATAATAACATCAAATTCATTTTGGCGCGATGTACACACACTAAACATATCCCTTGCGCTCTCTACTTTCACTAGTTCAACACCCAAAGGCAGTTTGCAGGTAATATCCCCACATACAAGCGTAACAGATGCACCGCGAAGTCTTGCCGCACGGGCAATTTCTGCACCCATTTTTCCGCTTGAGTGGTTGGTTATATATCTTACCGGATCTATTGCTTCCTTTGTCGCGCCGGCGGTAACTAAAATCTTCTTTCCTTTTAAATCTTTTTCGAATGCAGTCTCTAAAACAACTGCATCAAGCAGAGTCTCAATCGGCGCAAGCTTTCCTTTGCCGTCGTCTCCGCAGGCAAGTCTGCCCTCATCAGGCTCGATGATTTTTATGCCACGGCGCTTTAATATTTCAATATTTTCCTGAACCGCCGGATTTTCATACATTGCAGTATTCATTGCGGGCGCAACTAAAATCTGTGCGCGGGTTGCCATCAAGACGGTAGAAAGCATATCGTCTGCTATGCCGTTTGCGATTTTACCTATTATGTTTGCTGTTGCAGGCGCAACTAAGAAAACATCTGCCCACTGTGCGAGCGTAATATGCCTTACATCCCACGAAGAAGGCTCTGCGAACATATCTGTAGCAACAGGATTTTGCGACATAGTCTGGAAGGTCAGCGGCGCAACAAACTCGGTTGCCGCCTTGGTCATAACGACCTTGACCTCTGCGCCAAGCTTAGTAAGCCTACTGATTAAATCAGGAATTTTATATGCGGCGATTCCGCCTGTGACACCTATTAATATGTGCTTTCCCCCTAAAATTTTGTCCTTAATCATTCGCACCAATCCTCCCCGCCGGTTATTTTTCTCACTGCGCTGTCAATAGCACCAAAACTAAAACCACGCATAGCGAGATATCTTTTTGTTTTTGCAATATTTTCTATACTGAAATTGCCACCAAGCTTTTTTACGGCATACGGCAATATTTTTTCCTCTTCAATCTCATTAAAATCATACTCCGACAGTATCTTTTCTGCCAAATCTTTATCTATACCTTTTACTAAAAGCTCATTTTTGATTCTGTATTTGCCATATCCTTTGATATTTATAGAATCGTTTACAAACCGCTTAGCGTAGTCCTCATCATCGATTAGACGGTATTCTTTTAAAAACTCTATTGTCTTTTCTATCTCTTTGTCGCCGTAGCCTTTTTCTCTCATTTTGCGGCAAAGGCCGGATTCGGTATAACTTCGGGAGCTCGTCAGCTTCAGCCCATAATTTTTAGCTTCGGTAAAAAGTGTTGTTTCTCTTATATACGAAAGTTTATCCGCATCAATCTCCATACCCACTTTGAGCTTTAGCTTCATAAGGTCAAAATTATCAATCCCAAAAGCAAAGCTATTGTCAAGGTACACAGAGCTTCGGTTTTTATTCTTTTTCTGTGGTTCAATTTTAGTTATAATCATAAAAACACAACACTTTCTTTTTACCGCTCGCCGCGGGGCGCAAAGGCAAACAAAGCAGGAGCGCCATTGGCGCACCTGCTTGCTATTAGCTTTTAATTATTCCTCGCCCTCTGCGGTTTTATCTTTATATACTCCGAGCGGATAGTACGGAATCATATTCTCTCTCAGCCAGTCAAGAGCCTCAATTGGCGATTTGCCCCAGTTGGTCGGACAGGTTGAAAGCACCTCTACCATAGAGAAGCCTTTACCGTCAAGCTGAGTCTGAAACGCCTTTTTGATAGCCTTTTTCGCACTGTTAATGTTCTTAACACAGTCAACAGATACACGCTCAATATAAGCTGCGCCGTCTGTTTTTGCGAGCATCTCGCTCATACGAATCGGATAACCCTGTGTTTTCGGGTCACGCCCGTACGGAGATGTCTGTGTAACCTGACCGGGCAGTGTGGTTGGAGCCATCTGTCCGCCGGTCATACCGTAAATTGCGTTGTTTATAAAGATAATGGTGATATTTTCACCGCGCATTGCTGCGTGAACAGTTTCTGCAGTACCGATTGATGCGAGGTCACCGTCGCCCTGGTATGTAAATACCACGTTGTCGGGGAGCACACGCTTGATTCCTGTCGCCACTGCCGGAGCACGTCCGTGAGCAGCCTGCTGCATGTCGCACTCCCAATAATCATATGCAAAAACGGAACATCCAACCGGTGCAACACCGATTGCTTTTCCCTCGATACCGAGCTCATCTAAAACCTCTGCTACCAGGCGGTGTACGATACCGTGTGTACATCCCGGGCAATAGTGCAGATTTACGTCACAGAGTGCATGGGGTCTTTTAAATACCTGTTCCATTATTTGTCACCTCCTGCAATCTTTTCAATAGCGCTGATAATCTCGTCCGGATACGGAATGTTACCACCTGTACGGCCAAAGAAATGTACCGGAACTTTATCCTTTACAGCCAGTCTTACGTCGTCAACCATCTGGCCCATACTCATTTCAACGCTGAGTATTGCGGAAACTTTATCCGCATATTTTTGGTATGTTTTTTCCGGGAACGGCCAAAGTGTAATCGGGCGAACCAGACCAACTTTGATTCCCTTTGCACGAAGCTCTGCGATAGCATTTTTAGCAATACGGGCAGTTGTGCCGTAAGCGGTAATCATATACTCCGCATCGTCCATCATATACTCTTCAGCCATAGCCTCGTGCTCTTTGATATGGTCGTATCTTGCATAACGCTCGCGCACGCTTGCCTCGAGGTCATCAGGATTCATAAGCAAAGAGTTAATTATGTTGTGCTTGCGCTCCATATTTGTTCCTGTTGTTGCCCAAGTTTTTTCAGGCAGCTTACGACGCTCGCCAAGGTCAAACTCAACAGGCTCCATCATCTGTCCGAGCATACCGTCGCCCATAATCATAACAGGCATACGATAGTAGTCAGCCAAATCAAACGCATCAGCAGTCAGGTGGATAATCTCCTGAACAGAGCTGGGCGCTAAAACAATCATCTGGTAGTCGCCGTGACCGTGACCCTTTGTAGCCTGATAGTAGTCAGACTGTGCCGGCTGGATACCGCCGAGACCCGGACCCGCACGAACGATATTTACAACAACGCAAGGCAAATCGCAGCCTGCAATATATGAAAGAGCCTCTGCTTTTAAGCTGATACCGGGGCTTGATGATGAGGTGAGCGCACGCGCGCCTGCACCAGCAGCACCATATACCATATTTGCAGCTGCAACTTCACTTTCAGCCTGCAGGAATACGCCGCCTACTTTAGGCATACGTTTTGCCATATATGCAGCAATTTCTGTCTGTGGCGTAATGGGATAACCAAAATAATGACGGCATCCGGAAAGGATAGCAGCTTCCGCAAGCGCCTCGTTTCCTTTTACCAAAACTTTTTCAGCCATTTATTATACTTCCTTTCTTAATTGACCTGTTTTTGTTTAACGAAATACCTCAATGACGCAGTCCGGACACATAGTTGCGCACATTGCGCATCCGATGCATTTGTCCATCTCTAAAACTTCAACAGGGCGAAAACCCTTAGCGTTCATTCTGTCCTCTGCCACAACAACAATCTTCTTCGGACAAGCCGTAACGCAGAGATAGCATCCCTTACATCTTTCCTCGTTAAATACGACTTTTGCCATTTATTACACCTCCAAAACAACATTAAGCATAAGATTCTGCTTTTTTAGAATTGGTAACCCAAGTCCAAAAAACGCTTAATCGAAAAAGCCTTTTTCTTATATTCATCGGAAAGTCCTGAGATAACCTCAGCAAGTCCCGAAATATATGACACTTCTACTCCGTGCTTTTTAGCTGCCTCTTCTATCTCTTCCTGACCTAAAAGCACATCTTCTGTTTTCGTTAAATGCTGCAGATTCGAATTGTTCACAATTCCCGTAACACGAAGCCTGCTTGCCGCCTCAACCTCACAAAGCACCTGACAGATTTCCTCGGCGTCTTTGGTTAGTGGTCTATAAGTATTTACCACAAACAGCATCTCATATCCCTCGGCTTCAATCTGTTTGCAGAAGCGACCGAGTACGATAGCACCCTCCTCATCGCCGCCGACGTCAAGCACAACGGCTGCATCCTTATCGTCAAAAAGACGATGGATGTTTGCAGGAAGCGCCGGAATATCAACATTACTTCCGGCATACTGCGAAGCAAGCACCGAAATACCCTTTTCTTCAAGCATTTCTTTTGCATCATTTGTGCGGAAATAGGGATTTACAATGTCTAAATCTGCAATCATTACTTTATCGTAGGTCTCCTTTAGCTTCAAGGCATAATTTATCGCAAATTCTGTCTTGCCGCTGCCGTAATGACCGACGATAATATGAATTCTTTTGCTCATCCCCTCACCACTTTTCTTGTATGTGCGAAACTACTCCGCCATTTAAAGAATTATATCACATTTTTCGCTCTATGTACAGTATATTTTTAATTTTTTTACTGTATTCGATATAGAAAAATACTAAATTAAGCAAAAAATAATAATTTTATGTAGCAAAGAATAAATTAATCAGAGGAAAATAACATTTCCCTCTGATTAATTTCATTTTTTATTTTTAATGTCCTTATAAATTAAAGAAGGCAATGTTAATAATCTCCACAAAAAATAAAGAATCTTTAAGGGCAAAATAAAATATCTGAATTTATGCATATAGTACGGCCTGCGCTCCATAATAACTACATGCTTCCATTCTCCGCAGCCTTCGCACAAATCCAAATCTTTTGATAAAACAAATTCTTCTTCGCCATCTTTGCTTTTATTTATTCTATTCAAGCAATCCAAACAAAATTCAGCCATAATATCACCTCGCTTATATTATAGGTCAATTTAACCATAATTTTAATAGGGAAATTTGCCATAATATTAATTGGTGATGATTATGAATAAATTAAAAGAACTTCGTCTTGCAAAAGGCTATACGCAAATAAAAATGCAGATGCTTACAGGCATTGACCAAAGTGACTATTCTAAACTCGAAAACGGTAAAAGATATTTCACATTTGAACAATGCAGAAAATTAGCAATAGCGCTTGATACGAGTATGGACTATTTAGCTGATTTAACTGACGAGAAAACGCCGTACGCTAGAAAGACAGGCAAAAAGGCGATAGCGACAGCGAACCGCTAAGAGTGCGTTTACAAACGAACAGACGAGCCAAGCGTGCCTTTTTGCGAAAAAGGAGGAACAAGAAAGTGGGCGGATGCTTTTTTGCATAAAAAAGCGGAGCAAAGCGAACTTTGCTCCGACGTGGAGGCGCCACCCAGATTTGAACTGGGGAATCAGGGTGTTGCAGACCCATGCCTTACCACTTGGCTATGGCGCCACATATTAAATTATATGCTAAATTCTGAAAAAACAGAACTTTTACCGAAAACAAAATCTTGCCTCTAAAGGCTTAGAAGCAAGATTTTAGTTGGAGCGGAAGACGAGATTCGAACTCGCGACGTTCACCTTGGCAAGGTGACGCTCTACCACTGAGCCACTCCCGCATAATTAATTCTTGGAAATATAACCCTTTGTATCGGCTTTTCGTCCGTTGCACCAAACCCAAACGGATTGGTGCCTCCGGGCGGAATCGAACCACCGACACGGGGATTTTCAGTCCCCTGCTCTACCAACTGAGCTACAGAGGCAAATTGGCGACCCGGAACGGGCTCGAACCGTCGACCTCCAGCGTGACAGGCTGGCATTCTAACCAACTGAACTACCGGGCCATTTCCAACTTTTAAAGGTGATAAAGTGGTGGGCACAACAGGGCTCGAACCTGTGACCCTCTGCTTGTAAGGCAGATGCTCTCCCAGCTGAGCTATGCGCCCATCTGTACCACCTGTCGTTTAGCGACAAATAGTATTATACACGAATCTGACTGCAATGTCAAGGATTTTTTTTATTTTTTTTAAATTTTTTTAAAATCCCCGCAAACCGCGCTGTTATACGGTTTTTAAAAGGAGCGACAAAAAAAGCCGCTCCTTTTTTTATTTATTTTTCGCTTTTTGCAGTAAATCTGCCAGTTCATTTTTATCAAGTTTATACACCTGGGGGCAGAATTGGCAGGTAAGTTCCGCCTCTCCTTGAGTTTCAATTATATCTTCAAGCTCTTTTTTGCCGAGACTTATAAGCGCGCGCTTTATTTTATCCATCGAGCAGTCGCAGCGATATTCATACTCTGCACTATCTAAGAACTGAACATTAAATCCTTCCATAAGTTCCTTTATGATTTCCTCTGCCGTCTTGCCCTCTTCCATCATCTCGGTTACGGAGGTTATCTTTCCGATATTTTTTTCAACCAAAGCGATATCCTCTTCCATTGCCGCCGGCATAAGCTGAATCATAAACCCGCCCGCACGCTTTACGCTGTAGTCACGATCAACCAAAACGCCTAAACCTATCGCCGTCGGTGTCTGCTCGGATGTTGCAAAATAATAAGTAAAATCTTCCGCTATTTCTCCTGAGGTAATAGGCACCTGACCGGTATAAGGCTCACGCATACCCAAATCTTTTGACACGCTTATTAAACCGCTTCCCACCGCACCGGAAACATCAAGCTTTCCATTTGGTTTTTTCGCAATGCAGGCAGCCGGGTTTTGAACATAGCCCTTGACCATACCCGCACCATCCGAAACCGCAAGCACCGTTCCCAGCGGACCGTTTCCTTTAATGTGAAGCGTAACGCTGTCATCCGGAGATTTGAGCTGGCTGCCCATTATCGCCGCCATTGTAAGCGTTCTTCCGAGCGCCGCAGTCGCAACAGGACTCGTGTGATGGATGCTTTGCGCATAGCGTGCAATATCCGTAGTATCTGCAAAAGTCACACGGACTGCTCCCCATTCATCGATCGCGCGTATAATTTTACCCATAATTACCTCCAAAATAAGCATAAAGCCCTATCTTTCGATAGGGCTTTGAAGTACCAGTTAAAACATAATCTCAAGTTATATATTATAACCCTAAATCAGCTAATAACCTTATACTCTTTCTACATTAGCTGCCTGCGGGCCTTTTGCTCCCTCAACAACCTCGAACTGAACTTCCATACCCTCGTCCAGAGTCTTGTAGCCTTCCATGTTGATAGCGGAAAAATGTACAAATACATCTGTTCCGTCGCTGGACTCGATGAAACCGAAGCCCTTTTCTGCATTAAACCATTTTACTTTACCAGTCTGCATTAGAAATTTGCCTCCTAAAAAAATACTTTGTGCCCAAGCACTTAATATACTCTAACACAGTTCCTTAAATAAGTCAACACCTTTTTGCTTATTTTGGTAAAAAATTCTGTAATTTTTTGGAAAATCATTCTTTCTACAAAATTCGTCATTTTTCGCAAAGACTGGGGGATTACAGAGACATCTGCTCTCCGGAAAAACTGATGCCGAAATGCTCATATGCCTTTGCGGTTGCCATACGTCCTCTCGGCGTACGGTTCAAAAATCCGAGCTGCAGAAGATACGGTTCGTAAACATCCTCGATAGTGTTCGGGTCTTCGCCGATTGATGCAGCAAGCGTTTCAAGACCAACAGGACCGCCGCCAAAGTTCTGAATAATGAACAGCATCATCTTGCGGTCAATCATATCAAGACCAATCGGGTCGATTTCCATTCTCGAAAGCGCAAGGTCTGCAATTTCTCTTGTTACAATGCCGTCACCTTTTACCTGTGCAAAATCACGCACACGCTTTAAGAGTCTGTTCGCTATACGGGGGGTTCCTCGTGAGCGGCGTGCAATCTCCATTGATCCGTCTTCATCAATCTTCGTTCCTAAAATATCGGCTGAACGTGTAACTATCATATCAAGCTCCTCGGGCGAATAAAGCTCGAGGCGATTTATAACGCCGAAACGGTCGCGCAGCGGCGCAGTGAGAAGACCTGTACGCGTTGTTGCACCGATAAGCGTAAACTTTGGAAGGTCAAGGCGTACAGAATGCGCGCCGGGGCCCTTTCCTAATATAATGTCAAGCGAATAGTCCTCCATAGCGGGATATAAAATCTCCTCAACGCTTCGGCTTAAGCGATGGATTTCATCTATAAATAAGATGTCATTCGGCGAAAGACTGGTCAGAAGCGCTGCTAAGTCTCCCGCTTTTTCAATTGCAGGACCGGATGTAATTCTGATATTTACACCCATCTCATTTGCAATAATGCCCGCAAGCGTAGTCTTACCAAGTCCCGGAGGACCGTAAAGGAGCACATGGTCTAACGGCTCCCCTCTGCCCTTCGCCGCACCAATAAATATCTTCATATTTTCCTTAACTTTTTCCTGTCCGATATATTCAGAAAGCGTCTTTGGGCGCAGACTGTATTCAATTTCGTTATCCTCGCCGAGAGTGCGCGAAGATACAATTCTCTCCTCGGAAATAAAATTTTCTTCTATTGCCATCTCAT
>JAZNJS010000015.1:0-2498 GCA_045578185.1 Clostridia bacterium | reverse complement strand
ATAATTTCCACTACACATTTTGCTGAATTTATGATATAATTTATGTGTATATGTGTATTTTTCAGTAAATAAGTTTTTGTTAATATTAAGGAGGAAAACAATGTATAAGGTCGTTCGTAAAAAAGAATTGAACCCAACCGTAACACAGATGGAAATTGAGGCTCCTTTAGTTGCTGCAAAAGGAAAGCCGGGACAGTTTATCATATTGCGTGTTGACGAAGATGGGGAGCGCATTCCTCTTACCATCGCAGGTGTTAACGCTACTGATGGTACAGTTAAAATAATATTTCAGATTGTGGGTGCAACCACTAAAAGACTTAACGAAAAAAACGAAGGTGACTACATCCAGGATTTCGTTGGTCCTTTAGGTAAGGCTACTCATACCGACGGAATCAAAAAGGTGTGTATCGTAGGCGGCGGCGTTGGCTGTGCAATTGCTATGCCCGTTGCAGAAGAATTTCACCGTCTCGGCGCTTCTGTCACCAGTATTATCGGCTTCAGAGATAAAAATCTCGTTATCTTGGAGGATGAGTTTAGAGCTTGCTCCGACAATTTGATTCTTATGACCGATGATGGCTCATACGGTCGTCACGGCAATGTAACTTTGCCGCTCAAAGAGCTTTTAGAAGCGGGCGAAAAATTTGATATGATTATCACTATTGGGCCGCTTATTATGATGAAATTTGTCACCCTTACTGCTAAACCTTTCGACGTTCCGGTAATCGCTTCTATGAACCCAATTATGATTGATGGTACGGGCATGTGCGGTGGATGCAGACTTACGCTTAACCAGGATGGCAAAAAAGTCACTAAATTCGCCTGTGTTGATGGTCCTGATTTCAACGCATATGAGATAGATTTTGACGAAGCAATGTCACGAGGCAGGATGTACTCCGATTTTGAGCATCATGCTTACGAAGAAACCTGTAATTTGTTTAAGAAAGCATAAGGGAGGAAAAGAAAATGGCTATAAATCCAAAAAAGCATGAAATGCCTACTCAGGCTCCCGCAGTCAGAGCACACAATTTCAGCGAGGTTGCTCTTGGCTATACGATCAAAATGGCGGTGTCCGAGGCTGAGCGATGCTTAAATTGTAAAAACCAGCCGTGCGTAAACGGTTGTCCCGTAAATATTAACATTCCGGATTTTATAACATGCATAAAAAACAACGACTTTGAGGGCGCATATAACGTAATTTCAAAGTCTTCTTCGCTCCCCGCAGTTTGCGGACGTGTTTGTCCGCAGGAAACACAGTGTGAGAGCAAATGTACCCTTGGTATTAAATTTGAACCTGTAGGTATCGGACGTCTTGAAAGATTTGTTGCAGACTACCATAACGAAAATTCTAAAGAGCTACCCCAAAAACCTGCATCAAACGGACACAAAGTTGCTATCGTAGGCTCTGGCCCGTCAGGTCTTACCTGTGCAGGAGATTTGGCTAAAAAGGGTTATGACGTAACAGTTTACGAAGCACTCCATACCGCAGGAGGCGTATTGGTTTACGGAATCCCTGAATTCAGACTCCCGAAATCAATTGTTGCAAAAGAGGTTGACACCTTAAAGGCACTTGGCGTAAAGGTCGAGACAAATGTCGTAATCGGCAAGACGCTTACTATTGACGAGCTCTTTGATATGGGCTTTGAGGCAGTCTTTGTCGGCTCTGGAGCAGGTCTTCCGAACTTTATGAATATACCGGGTGAATCGTTAAAGGGAGTATATTCTGCAAACGAGTTTTTAACAAGAAGCAATCTTATGAAAGCATATCTTGATAATTCCTCTACCCCAATTATGAAAGGTGGAAAAGTTGCGGTAGTCGGTGGCGGTAATGTGGCTATGGATGCCGCAAGAACAGCGCTCAGACTCGGCGCCGAGAAAGTATATATTGTCTACCGACGTTCTATGGACGAGCTCCCCGCAAGACGTGAGGAGGTTGAGCACGCAGAGGAAGAAGGCATTATTTTCGAGCTTCTGACAAATCCGGTTGAAATTCTGGGCTATCAGAATCAGCATGATCCGCGCGACCCCAAAAATGGTTTTGTTACCGGTATTCGTTGTCAGAAAATGGAGCTTGGCGAGCCGGATGAAAAAGGCAGACGCAGACCAGTCGCAATCCCCGGTTCTGAATATGATTTGCCGGTTGACGCAGTTATAATGTCAATTGGAACATCTCCTAATCCCCTTATTAAAGATACTACTGACGGACTCGAGGTCAACTCACGAGGCGGTATAATAGTAAATGAGGACGGACTTACTTCAAAAGCAGGAGTATATGCCGGCGGTGATGCCGTAACAGGCGCTGCAACCGTAATTTCCGCTATGGGCGCAGGCAAGACCGCAGCAAAAGCAATTGATGAATATTTAACCAAAAAATAAATCTTTGTACGAGATTAGTATTGGTGTGTATAACTGACATTGTCATATATTTTCTACGAATGCACATTTGCAAATCAAACAATATAGCGGTAAATATAAACTATAAAAAATAAAGGCTCTATAAT
>JAZNJS010000014.1:0-13111 GCA_045578185.1 Clostridia bacterium | reverse complement strand
TAGAGGCTAATCAAGCACTAGGTGATGCGGATTTAAAACTTGCCGTTGCGGGATATTCAGCAGCCCCTGCTGGATATGAAGCAAAAACAACTGCCTTCTTAAATGAATTAGTTCAGGACACCACAACAGGAAAAACTGCATTTATAACCAAGCTGAGAGTTCAGCTGATCCGTGACTTTGGTGTTGCTCCTAGTGCCCTGAACGCATTTTTATTGAATCACGGCCTTGAAACCCTGCATCTTCGAATGGAAAGACACTCAGAAAATGCTCTTACCGTCGCAAAATTCCTTGAATCAAACGATAAGATTGCCTGGGTAAACTATCCAAAGCTTGAATCAAGCAAGGATTTTGAACTTGCAAACAAATATCTGCCAAAGGGTGCCTGCGGTGTAATCTCATTTGGTATAAAAGGCGGAAGAAAATCAGCAGTTAAGTTTATGGACAGCTTAAAACTTGCTGCAATCGTTACTCACGTTGCTGATGCAAGAACTTCCGTTCTTCATCCGGCAAGCCATACACACAGACAGTTAAATGACGCAGAGCTTGAGGCAGCAGGTGTAACACCTGACCTTATCAGATTCTCTGTCGGCATCGAAAATGTAGACGATATTATCGAAGATATCAAGCAGGCATTAGAAGCATAATGCAGTTTTGCTGATTTCTCTTGCATTTGTCTTTGGTATGTGTTAAAATAAACTCTATCTGTGACAAAATTTATTGAGATTTAAAAATATAACAAAAGAAGGGGCGAGTTCGTTGCCAAGCGTTTTTGACACATTAAAAGAGCGCGGATTAATCGCGCAGGTGACACACGAAGAGGAAATTAAAAAATTACTTGAGGAGGAAAAAGTCACATTTTACATTGGCTTTGACCCTACTGCGGACAGTCTGCACGTTGGACATTTTCTCCAGATGGTTGTAATGAAGCATATGCAGGATGCCGGCCATACTCCAATTGCCTTAGTAGGTGGCGGTACCGGACATATCGGTGACCCGTCAGGAAGAACGGATATGCGTTCTATGATGACAACCCAGACAATTAACCACAACTGCGAGCGCTTTAAAGAGCAGCTTTCAAGAATTATTGATTTTTCCGATGGCAAAGCAATTATGGTGAATAATGCTGACTGGCTCTTAGACCTTAACTATGTTGAGTTTATAAGAGACATCGGTTCTTGCTTCTCTGTTAACAAGATGCTTACTGCCGAGTGTTTTAAACAGAGACTTGAAAAAGGTCTTTCATTCTTAGAGTTTAACTATATGCTTATGCAGAGTTATGACTTTTTGATGCTCAGCAGAAAATACGGCTGTAAAATTGAGCTGGGCGGTGACGACCAGTGGTCTAATATCTTGGGCGGTATTGACCTGTGCAGAAGAAAAGACCAGAAACAGGTTTACGGCATGACCTTTACACTCCTTACCACATCTGAGGGCAAGAAGATGGGTAAAACTGCAAAAGGTGCTCTTTGGCTTGATGCTGAAAAGTGTTCACCATATGATTTCTATCAGTATTTCAGAAATGTTGATGATGCAGATGTTATTAAATGCATTAAACTTTTGACCTTTGTTCCTATGGATGAAATCCGCAAAATGGAAGACTGGGAGGGTCAGCAGCTTAATGAGGCAAAACGTATTTTGGCATATGAAGTAACCAAACTTGTTCACGGCGAGGAAGAGGCTAAAAAAGCACAGAATACTGCTGAGGGTCTTTTCTCCGGCGGTAATTCTGCTGATATGCCGTCAACAGAGCTCGCATTAGCAGACCTTTCGGACGAAACTATGCTTTTAGACCTTATGCTCGCGGCAAAACTCATCCCCTCAAAGGGTGAGGGCAGACGCTTAATCACACAGGGCGGTGTTTCTGTAAACGATGAGAAAGTAGCAGAGCCGAATATGATGATTTCAAAAGATGCACTTTCAGGTGACGGAATCATCGTTAAAAAAGGTAAGAAGGTTTACCACAGAATTTCTGCAAAATAATTATTGGCATTTTAGAAGCGGTGCTGCAGCAACCAGGCTGCAGCCCCCCTTTTGTAATTTCATAAAGTAGGGAGGGATTAGCGTGCCGATTAAGATACCCAATAAATTGCCGGCAACAAAAACTTTAAATGAAGAAAACATATTTGTTATAACCGAGACACGAGCATTGACACAGGATATTCGTCCGCTCAAGATTTTGATTTTAAATCTTATGCCGACTAAAATAACAACGGAAACGCAACTTGCCCGACTTCTGGGGAATACGCCTCTGCAGGTTGAAATTGAACTTTTGCAGATGAAATCACATAAACCCAAAAATACCTCCGAAGAGCATATGCTTGCTTTTTATAAAACATTTGATGAGGTTTGTAGCAGAAAATTTGACGGAATGGTTATTACTGGTGCACCGGTTGAACAGATGGAATTTGAAGAGGTTGGGTACTGGGATGAACTCGCGCAGATAATGGAGTGGAGTAAGACTAACGTAACAAGCACATTCCACATTTGCTGGGGTGCACAGGCGGGGCTTTATTACCACTTCGGCATTAAAAAATATCCGCTTGAAAAAAAGATGTTTGGCATTTTCCCGCATCGTGTGGACCATAAAGGTTCAATCCTTTTCCGTGGCTTTGATGATGAATTTATGGTACCGCACTCAAGACATACAGAGGTACGGCTTTCCGACGTTTTAAAGGTACCAGAACTTAAAATTCTTTCTACATCGGACGAGGCAGGTCTTTATGTTGCAATGACTGACCATGGAAGACAAATCTTTGTTACGGGTCATTCTGAATATGATGCAGATACTTTAGCAAAAGAGTATTTTAGAGATAAAGACCAGGGACTTCCTATCGAAGTGCCGAAGAACTATTTTCCTGACGATGATGATACAAAACCGCCGATTGTGAATTGGAGAGCTCATGCAAATCTTCTTTACTCAAATTGGCTGAATTATTTTGTATATCAGACTACACCGTATAATATTGAAGAGATAAAATAAAAATAATGCTGCCTTTGGCAGCATTATTTTTTTGTTTTATAAACCAACCAAAAAAAGATAACCCAAAGCTAATAGAAGTAGCGTATCGTCACAGGAATTCCATATTAAAAGAGCTATAATTCCAAGTATTAATATATCATCGGATTTTAGGTTACTTAAGTTTAAATTCTTAAGACTATTCGGATTTTGCTGTATATGGTTGTGCTTTGGCGGTTCTTGTCTATGTGGACGAGGTTCGGTGTGCGGCCTTTGAGGCACTATCACTTCGGCGGGTCTGCGTTCGTATGGTGAATATGGCTTTGGCTCACGTTTTATTGGTGCCGAAAAGTTGTTGCTGGCGTTATAGTATTTCATATTCATTGGACATTTCCTCTCTTTCGAAATTCCTTTATCACAGCTTTAAATCTTTAAATAAATCCATATCTTTAGCTATTTGGGCAAGCTTTGTCAGCTTTAAAAGCTGAAGCGCACGGTCAACATGCGGCTTCCTACTATCGCTTAAAAATGGCTTTAAAGAGGCTAAAAGTCGTGTCCGCTCATCGTTTGTATTTCCCATTTGAGATAATAAGCTTTGCATCTTTGAAAGAGCTGACAGATCGGGAATATCACCAAGTGGAGAGCTTTCGTTGCCAGTTTGTTCCGGTGAGAAGGTATTGTCAGGCGCGGAGTTGTTTGTCAGCGAATTAAGCACCGCATTTATTTTTTCCTGTGGGTTATCTCCAAGCATTCCCATTAGTGTGTTTATTAACTGGCTGTTATCCTCCGACATCTATATACCTCCTTTTTATATCACAAATTCTTTTTTAAGTCGTTTAGCGCGTTCGGGTTATTTTTAAGTTCGCTTACCAATGAATTAAAATCAATATTTCCAAGATTAAGTTCGGACAGTTTTTTCTGGGCCTTAGCGCTATCAACGTTTTTTAGCAATGAGTCAATATTTCCTCTTGAACTCAGCGTTTTTTTTACTTGCTCAAGTTTTTTTGGATCTATATTGTTTAGTGCGTTTTTAAGCTTGTTTTCCATTTGCTTATCAAACATATTTTGCTCCTCGCTTTCTATAATTTCAATACAGTATATGCTTGAAAAAATATTAAATGACACATTAACATAATTTAAAAAAAAGAATATATTAAATAGAGAAAATATTTAGGAGGTCAGCCATATGATTTATTTTGACAATGCGGCGACCAGCTATCAAAAACCTGAAGAGGTTTATAGTGCAGTTTATAACACTATGAAAAAATATGGGGCCAATGCCGGAAGAGGAGGACACAAATTATCCGTTGCGGCAGGCGAAATAATATATGAGACAAGAGAAAATCTGTGTAAATTATTTGGAATTTCAAATCCTTTGCGTCTTGCATTTTGCCAGAATACCACCATGGCTTTAAATATGGGCATCAAAGGAGTAGTAAGGCCGGGCGACCACATAGTTATAACCTCTATGGAGCACAATTCAGTATTGCGACCTGTTGAAACGCTTGCTCGTCAGGGGGTTATATCATATACGATTGTGCATGCAAATAAAAAGGGTGAATTATTTGCCAAAGATATTGAGTCTGCGATAAGATATAACACTCGCCTTATAATTATTACACACTCATCAAATGTTTGTGGAAATATTTATGACATATATACTGCAAGTGAAATAGCGCGAAAAAACGGCGTGCTCTTTATGGTTGATGCGGCGCAGAGCGCAGGCGTTTTGGATATAGATGCAAAACATGTTGACTTGCTTGCGTTTCCCGGACATAAAGGGCTTATGGGGCCGCAGGGCACAGGCGGACTTTATGTACGAGAGGGCATAGATATTTCTACCATTATTGAAGGAGGAACCGGGAGTGCGTCGGAGATGTATTATCAACCCGATGATTTTCCTGACCGTTTGGAAAGCGGAACACAAAATGTGGCAGCGCTCGCCGGACTTGGCGCAGGTGTAAAATTTGTTTTAAGAGAGGGCATTCGTGCGATAAGAGAAAAAGAGTCGGAGCTTTCGGGGTATTTTAAGTCAGAAATTTTAAACATTCCTAAAATTAAACTTTATGGTACAGATAATCCCAAAAATCAGGCAGGTGTTGCAGCTGTTAACATATTTGGTATGGATTGTGTAGAAATAGCTACAAAACTTGATAATGAGTACAATATTGCAGTCCGTGCAGGTCTTCATTGTGCGGTACTTGCGCACGAAAGTCTGGGGACGAAAGAAACGGGTTCAGTGCGTTTCAGCTTTGGATATTTTAACACAAAAAATGAGGTTGACAGGGCAATTTATGCGCTTTACAAAATTGCAAATTATGATAAATTTACCGCTTTCTATTCTAAAAATACAAAATATTGTTCATGCTGAATAAAAAGGTTTTATAAATTTAAGGAGTGTTTCATCAAAAGGATGAAAACACTCCTTTTTGTTGTAATTGTAAGAAAATAATAGTATAATTTATATATATAGTTTTGTTGGTGACAAGCTGTTTTAATGGGATGGATATTTTAACGCTTAAAATGTCGAAGAATGGCGGATTTTAAGAATAGATGCTTGAAAAAACTATAAATTTGTAGTACAATAAAATAGTGGACGTGTTTTTTATTATATTTATGAAAGAAGATGCAGATATATGGCCATAACTTATGAAAGAAAGAAACAAAAACAAAATAATATTTTTTATACCATTGTCGCTGCAATTTTAATATGTGCAGTATTTTTGACTATGGTTGTTTCTTTTTATAATGCTACTGAGGCGGAAGCTTATGAAATGCTGCATATTCAGACAAAACAGATTAAAGATGACCTTACTCTGCAGATAAAATCAGACAAAGAAAATCTGATTACTATGGCGAACTTTGCGGCAAAACTTTATGCCAGAGGGGAAAGTTACAGTATTATGTTTGATTCCTTTAAGCCTATAGGCTTATATTCAAGAATCGGCATTTTAAACCCGGACGGCACCTTTATCACCAAGGATGAAACAGTTGATTTGAGCGGAAGAATATCCTTTAGCGAAGAAGCTGCTCTGGACGAACATGTTACCGGCAGAACCTATAGCTATTCAAGACTCGGTGAAAAGGTAGTAAGGGTTGGCGTTCCTATTCGCGTGAATAATGAAACCGTAGGTATAATATACGGTATTATTAAAATTGAAGACATCAACAAAAAATATAACAATATAGCAAAGGAACTTGATGCTCAGCTCTTTGTTTATGATAAAGTAACGGGAAAGTTTATTATCGATACAATTGATAAAGATCCGGGGGAATTATCACAGCTTCAGGACAGAGAGTATAATGCGGGATATTCTTATGAAGCACTTGTAAATACAGATAAAGGCTTTAGCTCATTTAAGTCAAAATTTACGGGGGAGAACTTATATATTCATTACTCTACAATTGAAGATTTTGATTGGGGAATTATACTTGCACGTTATGAATCACAAGTGTTTGCACAAACCCATAAAATTTCTCGTAGCATGCTTATAACGTTTGCTTTCATAATCCTGATTATAGCGGTATACCTGCAAATTATATTAAGAAATGAGAAAAAGAGAACTTTGCTGAATATAGAATCCTCAGCTATTAGAAAACGTCTCTTGGAAGCAAATCAGCAGTATACAAATATAACTGCAGCTATGAAAAACATAAAGGTATTTTCCGGGGCGCGCTCTGCATTTTTTGCAGACACGGATGGCGAAGACTACTGCTATATCAGTCCTAATTTAAAAGAAAAACTTCTATTGGGAGAGGACAGAAAATATTTTCAAGGTGAACTTTTCGGGTATGCGGCAAAGATACATAACGCCAATAAATCGATTATTACTTTCATGCAAATTACCCCTAATCACCACCTTAAAAAAACAAATTCAGAACTATATCGTTTCTTGTTAAAACACGGTATCAAAGACGTATCTTTTGCGATTATAGCAGACAAGAATAATCATGTCGAAATTTTGGGTGTCATTAACCCTAAGAAAAGCGACGCTGCCAGAATGCTTATTGAAGATGTTGCTATTTGTTTTTCAATTGCTATGTACAACAAAAAGCATCTTAACAAAACCGAGCTTGCTGCAACGACAGATTCTCTTACCGGAGCTTTAAACCGCGTGGCTTATAATAAGGATATATTAGTGTTTGATGAAGAAAAACCGGAAGAATTTTGTTGTATTTATATTGACGTTAACGAACTTCATCTCAGGAATAATAAATATGGTCATGCTGCAGGCGATGAAATGCTGATTTATATTGCTAACTCTTTAAAGGAGGTATTCTTTGGCCATAAAGTTTACCGTATGGGTGGCGATGAATTTTTAGTATTTACCCAAAACGTTATGCAGGAGACTGTTAAAGAGAACATAGAAACGTTTATCGAGGAGCTAAAGTCAGTTGGATACAATGTAGCTATAGGTATGTCTTACAGAACACAAAATGCCAACTGCGAAGAAATGGTTCGTGAAGCCGAAATCAGGATGTATGAATCAAAAGCACAGTATTATCAGAATAAAGAGTGGAACGGCGTATCTGATGATACCAGCAAAAATTATGTATATTTAAAAACGGGTATTAAAGAAATTGATGCTATGATGTCTGTCTTAAAAGACCATTATAACGGTATCTACCGAGTATCATTGGAAACGGACAATGCTCACCGCATTCTTATGCCCTCTTATCTTGGCTATAAAGAGGACGAAGAGAACTTTTCAAAGTTGTTTTCAAAATACATTGATGACACGATACACCCTGACTTTCGCAGAGCTGTTATGAGCTTTTTGAATTACGATGCTATAAAAAGACAAATATCAGGTGAAAAAACACCGAGAATTACATATAAGAAAACAGACGGTGAAACAGTTACACTTAGTGTATATAGTTTAACAGACGAAAAAGATAACGTTAAAGATACGCTTTGGGTTTTTGCAAAGGCATAAAAATTGCAGTATAAAGAAAATGAGTGTGAAAATAGTTATGAACAGTGTTTTTAAAAAAGACTTATACAGATATTACGGTGAAAACGGTGAACCTTTTTTTAAAAAAGTATTTAGACCGCTTGAGATAAAGTATATATCTGTATTTAGAAAAGCAAATATGTGTAAATCTCTGCCGCTGAAGATTTTTTATATGTTACGACTTATGCGGCTGTCTTTAAAAACCCAAATTCAGATTCCTGCAAGAACAAGCATAGGCGAAGGTTTGTATATAGGTCACCTTGGTCGTGTAATAATTCACCCTGATGCAAAACTCGGCAAAAACATAAATATTGCCACAGGTGTAACAATAGGTATGGAAAATCGCGGAGAGCGAAAAGGCACACCTGTTATTTCTGATAATTGTTGGATTGGAACAAATGCTGTTATAGTAGGGAATATTAAAATAGGCAGCGATGTCCTTATAGCACCGCTTGCCTACGTTAATTTTGATGTCCCCGATCACAGTATTGTTATAGGAAATCCCGGAAAAATAATTCCAAAAGAAAACGCTACTTCAGATTATATTTGTAACTGTATATGACAGCCGCTTAAAATAAAAGCGGTTTTGTCGTGTACGGTTTTTGTTGATTTTAGAGGATGGAGGTGATGGGTTGGATAATAAAGATTCGAGAATAAAACATAATCTGATATCATCACTTGTTTATCAGGTTGTACTTATCTCTCTCAGTTTTCTTTTACCAAGATTATATCTTGATAATTTTGGCTCAGAGGTAAATGGAGTCCTCCAGACAATAAAACAAATTTTTGTATATATGTTCCTTTTAGAAGCAGGCGTTGGTCTTGCTACAACCCAGGCTCTTTATAAAAGAATCGGCGAAAAGGACTACAGGAGTGTAAACGAAGTTCTTGCGGCCACACATTCTTATTATATCAGAACCGGAGTAATCTACCTTGCGATTGTGCTTGTTATTGCTATTCTTTATGCTTATGTAATACCAACGTCAATAGATAGTAAGGTAGTGTTTTTAATAATTATATTAACCGCCCTGCCGGCCTTGTTCAGTTATTTTGTTCAGGCAAAATACAGAATACTTATGGAGGTTGACGGCAGAAAGTATGTAATAAACAATTCAGAAACCATACTTCAGCTTGTCTCAAGCATTGGTAAAATTCTTGTTTTACTTTTAACTGACAGCCTTATACTTATGCAGCTTGTTTATTGCATAATGTATCTTGCGCAACTTGCGTATTTATACTTTTATGCCAAACGCAGATATAAATGGCTTGATTTAAAGGAAAAGCCTGATTTTGCGGCTATTTCACAGAAAAACTCGGTTTTGCTGCATCAGCTTTCGGGTATGGTATTTAACAATACAGACGTAATACTGATTTCTGTTCTTTGTGATTTTAAAGCAGTAAGTATTTACGCAATTTACAACATATTTTTTTCTCAGGTGCAAAATTTTATAACGAATGTAGTGTCGTCTTTTACTTTCGCATTGGGACAGATGTTTCATACAGAAAGAGAAAAGTTTGACAAATTATTTAATGCATACGAAACTTTTTATGTAATGGCAACCTGTATAATTTATACTCTCATGGCGGTGTTTTTACTGCCGTTGATACAGATATACACAAGTGGAATAAATGACGCCGAGTACACAAATACATTCTTAGTGTTACTTTTTGTTATAATGAATTTAATTTCTAATGCGAAATTGCCGGCTAACGGCATTATTGAATATGCAGGCGGCTTTGAAAAAACCCGTTCATATGCAATATGGGAAATGGTTATCAACATCACGGTTTCTGTTATAGCTATTCTTTACATGGGAATATGCGGAGCAATCCTTGGAACAATTGCGGCACTTTTATATCGCGGTATAATGACAATTTACTATGCGAATAAGAAAATCTTAAACAGAAGTCAGATGTGTACATATAAAATTTTGATTGTAAACGGCGCAGTTTTCGCCGTGATTATGGCAGTATTTTTTGTTGATACATTCAGCAATTTTTCGTTTTTAAAACTGCTGTTAAACGGTATTGTTCACTCAATATGGATTGCGGGCTTATACTTATTGATAAATTACATATTTAATAAATCTGCTTTTAAGACTATTTTTGAATTATACAGGGGGAAGAAAAATCAATGAGTATTCCTAAAGTGATTTATTATTGCTGGTTTGGGAAAGGTAAAATGCCAAAGCTTTCAGAAAAATGCATTGAAAGTTGGAAAAAATACTGCCCCCAGTACAAAATAGTTTGCATAAATGAAGAAAATTTTGATATAAGTCAGAATAAATACGCACACCAGGCGTATGAAGCAGGCAAGTGGGCATTTGTCAGCGATTACGCAAGACTTAAGGTGCTGTATGAAGAGGGTGGAATTTATCTTGATACAGATGTTGAGATTATAAAACCGCTTGATGAACTCATTGAAGAAAATGGCTATATGGGGTTCGATGATAACGGAATTATTTCGACGGGTCTTGGCTTTGCCTGTGAAAAAGGGAATGAATTGGTCTTGGCACTGTTAAAAGATTATGATGATATATCTTTTATTCTCCCTGATGGAACGTATGACCTGACTCCCTGCCCCGACAGAAATACAAAAACTTTGCAAAAACTGGGTGTGAATACTGGCAATAAAAACCAGGTATTTATGGGAATAAGAATGCTTCCTGAAGATTATCTTTGTCCTATGAAATATTACTCGGGAAAAAAAATAATAACCGAAAATACTTATTCCATACATCATTTTTGCGCATCGTGGACGTCGCCAACTGCTAAGCGGACGTTATTTGTGAAGCGAATTATAGGTGTAAAATTGTATGATAAATTATACGGAAAATTCTTACATAAATTTAAATGGCTGGAGTGGTAAGCTTGCCTGAAAAAGTATTGAAAAAACTTAACGCACAAATTTTGCCCGAATGGAAGACTTGCTTTTTTGCAGCTCTTTTAGTGGGGCTTATTGCGCATTTATATAAAATAGCAAACTGGCTTCCAAACTGGGACTCTTTGGTGTTTAGATATGATTCACAAAATATGCTTGCCCTTGGAAGATGGTTTTTGCCTGTTGTATGTTCTTTCAGCTCATTTTACGATTTGCCGTTTTTAAATGGAATCATAGCTATTGTGTTTTATGCGCTTGGCGGTGTAGGTATTTGCAAAATACTTAATGTGCAGAAAAAAATCACTGCGTTTTTAATAGGTGCAGTAGTTGTTTCATTCCCGACTGTTACTTCGGTTATGATGTATAACTATGTTGCAGACGGTTACAGTATCGCATTTTTCCTTTCAACACTCGCAGCACTGTATATGACGAAAGAAAATCCGAAATATATACTTTCGACTATACTTATTGCATTGTCGGCGGGAATTTATCAGGCATATATAACAGTTACAATAATGCTTGTCCTGCTCAAGCTAATTGACGAAATTATTTATCATAATGTATCTTTTAGTGTGATTTTGAAAAAAGTCGTACATATGATTTTAACAGGCGCTTTGGGCGTAGTGGTATATGCTTTAACGCTTAAAGTAATCCTTGGTGTTTTTTCTGTAGAATTACTTGATTACCAGGGTGCAAACGCTGCAGCGTCATTATCCAATATAGACTTGCTTGCATCGCTTTATATAGTCAAGGAGACCTTTATTAAATTTTTCTTTGATATATCCGAAGGAATAAATGTTTTCGTTGTTATAAATGGTTTGGTGTTGTTGTTTACATTTTTCCATTATGCTAACAACATAGTAAAGAATAAGATTTATAAAGACCTTGCTAAGCTTGCCACGATTATCATTCTGAGCGTTATGCTTATATTTGGAGCAAGCGCGCTTGCTTTTGTAAATCCAAGCGTTGATTATCACAATCTTATGCTTATGGGATACTCAGTATTTTATTTCTTTTTCATTTTGGCTTATGAAAGAGGCACAGAAAAGAATGAAAAATATACACCAATTAAATGCTGGACCGTATTGCTAATTACTATGATAATAGTTATAAATCAAGTCGTTATATCAAATGTAAGTTACCATAAGGCGCAAATTGCATATGAAAAGTCATATGGAGTTTTAATCCGTATAGCAGACCGCATAGAACAGACGCCGGGAACAGAAAACTGCGATAAAATTCTTATAGTTGGTGCCCTTGAGAACAGTGAAGACTATAGCGTCAATCTTTCGCCTGACATTACAGGCATAACGGATGGGTACATCATTCGTGCAGATGATGAAATGGTGGGACAAAGCGTACTGGCGAGTGCCCTCAATGATTACTGTGATAAGAATTATAAATTTATAAGCGGAGAAGAAAAGAAAGCACTAATTCAAAAAGATGATATACAATCTATGGAAAAATGGCCTGCTATGAATTGTGTGACGGTTGTAGATGATATAGTAGTTGTTAAATTAGGTACAGAGGGTGAAAAGTAAGTGATATATTTTTGTGCTGACGATTATGGTCTTAATGCTATGGCATCAATGCACATACAGCAGTGCATAGACGCAGGCGCATTAAGCAGAGTTAGTGTTTTTCCCAACTTTGACAGAGTGGATTTAAATAAAATACGTAATGACAAAAATATAAGACTTGCGTTGCATCTGAACCTTGTTGAAGGCAAATGTATGGCAAACGCTGATGAAATTGATTTGATTGCAGACGAAAATGGTTGCTTAAAGTATGCCTTTGGAGGTCTGTTTAAACTAAATCTGCTTTACAGAAAAAAATTTGAAGAGCAGATTTACAAGGAAATCAAGGCGCAGGTTTTGTATTGGAAAAGTATTTTGCCCGAAGGCGTTCCTTTTTGTATCGACAGCCACCAGCATACACATATGATTCCGGCAGTATTTAGGGCCTTGCTTAAGGTTATAAAAGACGAAAAAATAAATTTGGAGCATATGCGAATTCCGGCTGAACCTCTATTACCGTACATAAAAATCCCGTCTCTTTACTTTACATACAGAGTTGTAAATGTTATTAAACAATGGCTTCTCAAATTCTTATGGCTGATTAACAAACGACACATAAGTAAAAACGAAATACATTCGTCATATTTTATGGGAATACTTTTTTCGGGAAAAATGGATGAAAAAAGAGTAAACAAAATTTTGCCGAAATATATTAAAATGTCAGAAAAAAACGGAAGAGATATTGAAGTTTAAGTCGGAGGCCAAGCGGTCTTAGGAAGACAAACTGGTAAGACAACTCCTT
>JAZNJS010000013.1:0-2465 GCA_045578185.1 Clostridia bacterium | reverse complement strand
CAAAGAATTTTCTCAGCCTGAGGAACTTCCGGATAGATTAGAGAGCGGAACGCTTAATTTTGTGGGTATTGCCGGACTAAGTAGGGGAGTGGAGTTTGTATCAAAGCTCGGTTTTGATGAAATAAGCTATCACGAAAACCGCCTTGCAAATATCCTTGCAGAAGATCTTTCTGTTATTAAAAATGTAAATCTCGCAGGATATCTGAAAGAACGGGAAAGAATCGGCGTGGTGTCTATGTATTCAAAGTTGAAAGATTCTGTCGAAATTGCCGAAAAGCTTAATTCAGACTATCATATTGCAACAAGGGCAGGCTACCACTGCCCCTATCTTGCTCACAAAACAATAGGTACTGCCGATACCGGAACTGTGCGCTTCAGCTTTGGCATTTTCAACACCGTTCAGGACGTAAAAAAGGCATCGCTTGCCGTAAAACGCATTATGGAAGCATAACTATTAATGCTATTTTGTAGGGAATGGCGGTTTCCGACATTCCGATAACGGTGCATCGTAAACGCTGCACCCTACGCTGATAATTAAACCACCAATCGTAGGGAATGGCGCTTGCCGACATTCCGCAAAACAAACCACGAAAGATTACTATTATTTTAATAATTTTATATACCCTTTGTCAAGTGTTTTAAAATTTAAAATCAAAAAATGATAAAAAATATATTTTTCTTATAGACAATTTAAAGATTTTATTATATAATATATAGGATAAGTACATAAAATATAAGTTACCGTATATAAAGGGAGGCTGCCTGATGAAAAAACAAGACCTGTTAGGGTTGAGAGATTTAAGTGCGCAGGAGATTTTAAACATTCTCGAAACTGCAAAGGAAATGAAAAAGATAATACAAAGCCCCGTAAAAAAAGCACCAAATCTTCAGGGCAAGACAGTTATTAATCTGTTTTACGAAAACAGTACAAGAACAAGAATGTCCTTTGAGCTTGCGTCGAAGTATCTTGGTGCAAATGCCGCAAATATAACCGCAAGCGGCTCGTCGGTAGAAAAGGGCGAAACACTGGAGGATACTGTAAGAACTCTT
Source organism: Clostridia bacterium (assembly GCA_045578185.1). GTDB lineage: Bacteria > Bacillota > Clostridia > UBA1381 > UBA9506 > RGIG1666. The sequence goes on along the minus strand of JAZNJS010000013.1, from coordinate 1,415 downwards.
AATGCAATGGCGGCGGATATAATAGTAATGCGCCACAGTATGAGCGGTGCGCCGCACTTTATTGCGCCAATGGTAGACGCGCACATTATAAATGCCGGCGACGGTATGCACGAGCATCCCACACAGGCACTGCTCGATTTATTCACAATGCTCGAGAAAAAGGGTAAAATCGAGGGCTTAAAGGTTGCAATAATCGGTGATATTTATCATAGCAGAGTAGTAAGAAGCAATATATACGGACTTTTAAAATTAGGTGCAACGGTAACGGTAGGCGGTCCGTCAACACTTATTCCAAAAGACCTTGAGCAGATGGGAGTCAAGGTATTTAAAACCGTTCACGAGGCAATAGTTGACGCCGACGTTGTAATGGGACTTCGAATTCAGTTAGAGCGTCAGAAAAAGGGACTTTTCCCGAGCGTAAGAGAATACCACAGATTTTTCGGCATAGACGATAAACGTCTTAAGTTTGCCAAGCCCGACGCGCTCGTTATGCACCCCGGCCCCGTAAACCGCGGTGTTGAATTCTCATCATCGGTTGTAGATGGCGACCAAAGTGTCATAAACGAGCAGGTAACCAACGGAGTTGCAGTCAGAATGGCTATAATGCATTTATTGGCAAATCATAACTCATTTTTACCTGAGGCTTGATAAATTTGCGTATCTTGCATTCTTTTGCTCATTTGCGTATAAAACATACGCGGCAATCGCAAAAAAACACAATCTACACAAATTCTTGTGCGCCTTAGCGGCTGAGGGCATATGTGCGCAATAAATACAGAAAGGAAAATTAAAATGAAAATTTTAATAAAAAACGGACACGTTATCGACCCTGCCAACAAAATTGACGGGGTAATGGATATATTTGTAAGCGACGGTAAAATCTCAGACGTTGGCACTGATTTATCGAGCGAGCTTAACGGACTTGATATTCAGGTAATTGACGCGTCGGGAATGGTTGTTACTCCCGGACTTGTGGATATGCACGTACACCTTCGTGAGCCCGGCTTTGAATATAAAGAGGACATCGAATCGGGCACAAAAGCAGCAGTTATGGGCGGTGTAACATCAGTTGCGTGTATGCCAAACACAAAACCCGTTACAGATAACGCAGCAGTTATAAAGTTTATTATAGAAAAAGCAAAAGAAGTGGGATATGCAGACGTTTACCCCGTAGGCGCAGTATCAAAGGGCTTAGAGGGTAAAGAGCTATCCGAAATAGGCGAGATGAAGTTTGCCGGTGCAGTTGCAATTTCTGATGATGGCAAGCCTGTATATAACAGCTCGCTTATGCGCAGAGCAATTCAGTATGCCGATATGTTCGATATGCGCGTTATTTCTCACTGCGAGGACCTCTCGCTCGTAGACGGAGGCACTATGAACGACTCCTTTACCGCAACAAAGCTCGGCTTAAAGGG
>JAZNJS010000012.1:0-49494 GCA_045578185.1 Clostridia bacterium | reverse complement strand
CTCTGCTAAAGAGGTCTTACCGGCTCTGCCGTGGCCTAAAAGTACAACATTTCGAAGTTTGGATACCGGATAACCTTTCATCTAAAACACCCTCCATTTATATAATGTAAATTTTTTTACTAAACGGGAAAATGCAGATTCATATTTATGCTACGGTGTATTTCGAAAACTTGCTCTTATCTCCTATATACCCTTATTCTATTTTGCTTAACCACAATTTTTGATTTTTTTCAAGAATTTTTATTAATTTATCTTTTTGATTATCTTCGGGAAACTCCAAAACATGATTTAAAAGGCCGTCAAGCAGAGTTCCTATGTCCTTGCCGACAAAGCCCAGCGCCGCAACATCACGGCCACCCACCGCCAAATCACGAAGCGAAAAAGCCTCGTTATCTGCCTTGCATTCATTATAAATTTTCTCAATCTCGTCATAAAGCGCAAGTCGGTGTCTGGTGTGTATGGGATTCTGGCCGAGGCAATCACCCCTTTTTAAATCGAGTAAGTCCAAAAATATGTCGTCGCCTACATCTAAAACAGCTCTTTTTACTGCTTTTTTGGTAAGAACTATCTCATGGTCGTGATATTTTACAAGACGAAGTACCTTGTCCGTTGTTTTGTTGTCAAACTTAAGCCTTTTCATTATGTCTTCGCTAAGGCGCACGCTTACCTCTGCGTGCCCCTTAAAGTGATTAATTCCGTCAGGCTCTGTTGTGCGTTTTTCGGGCTTTCCAAGGTCGTGAAAAAGCGCCGCCATACGCAGATGAGTTATTGCCGGCACATTTTTCGTCACAATCATCGTGTGTGTGCCGACGTCGTATAGGTGATATTTTATATTTTGTTCAACATTAAAGCACTTTGAAAGTTCGGGCAAAATAACGTCTAAAATGCCTGTTGCGCAAAGGATTCGGAACGCATTTTCACAGTCACACAGTGCCGTTTTTACGATTTCTTCGCGAATACGCTCCGCGCTCACCGCCGAGACTGTTTCTGCCAAGACCTGCATCGCATCCCGAGTCTCTGGCAAAATACGAAAGCCAAGTTGTGCTGAAAAACGCACCGCACGCAGCATCCTTAGAGCATCTTCTCTAAAGCGCTTTTTCGGGTCACCCACGCACCTTATCACTCCGGCTTTTAAATCCTCCATGCCTCCAAACGGGTCGATAAGTCCCGCCAAATCGTTATACGCCATCGCATTTATCGTAAAATCGCGGCGCGCAAGGTCTTCTTCAATTTTATCCGTAAAGGTGACAGATTCGGGATGGCGGCTGTCTTTATACTCGCCGTCAATGCGGTATGTCGTCACCTCAAAGCTTTCTCCGTCCATACGAACCGTTACAGTTCCATGCTTGATTCCCGTATCAATGGTTTTGGGGAAAAGTTCCTTGATTTCTTCTGGCAGGGCGCTCGTGGTTATATCCCAGTCCCCGGGGGTACGCGAAAGAAGACTGTCGCGGACACAACCGCCGACAGCATATGCGCTAAAGCCAGCCTTATGGCAGGTTTCAATTATTTTTTTAACCGCACCGGGAAGTGTAATTTTCATTTTTTCGACCTCCAATTTATTAGTTATATTATAAAATTTTTTCCGTACTATGTCAATCTCATTCAAAATTCATTAATTTAAGTAAAAAAAGATTGACACAAGGTCAAAAAAATAGTAAAATTATATAGTGTGTTAATCTATGTTAAACTTGCAGTAATTTTTTTAAATTTTGCAGGATATATCATTTTTTAGAAATAATTTTTGTTAATTTGTTAAGCGAGAGGGCTGATAGGCCAAATTTTATGAAGGAGGTGCTTGACCATTACTGAACTTATTATCTACATAGCAGTCGCAGTGATATTAGTCGCTTTGGTAGGATTTATTTCCTTCCGTATGGGCGTTTCCTATAGAAAAAAAATCGCAGAAGCAGAGTTTGGCAGTGCTGAAGCGGAAGCTAAGGAAATAGTAGAGCGTGCGAAAAAAGAAGCAGAAAGCAAAAAAAGAGAAATGCTCCTTGAAGCAAAAGAGGAAAATCATAAACAGCGTCAGGAACTCGATAAAGAAATTAAAGAAAGACGCAACGAGATTACCCGTCAGGAGCGCAGAATTCAGCAAAAAGAAGAGACCTTGGATAAAAAGACCGAGGCTATTGAGAAAAAAGACGAGAATTTAAACAAAAAAGAAAAAGAGCTCGAGCAGGCAAAAGTTGAAATTGAGGAAATCAAGCAGAAAGAGTTTGATGTTCTGCAGAAAATTTCAGGTTTAAGCGTTGAGGATGCAAAACAGTTCCTCTTAAAGAGCTTAGAGAGCGAAGTGCGGCACGAAGCTGCAATAATGGTTAAAGACATAGAGACACAGGCACGAGAAGAAGCAGACAAAAAAGCTAAAAATATTATCGCAGGTGCAATTCAGAAATGCGCAGCAGACCATGTTGCAGAAACAACTGTTTCTGTTGTTAATCTGCCTAGCGATGAAATGAAGGGAAGAATTATCGGCCGTGAAGGAAGAAATATCCGTACGCTCGAAACTCTTACCGGTATTGACCTTATCATCGACGATACTCCCGAGGCAGTTATCCTGTCCGGTTTTGACCCTGTGCGCCGCGAAATCGCCCGCACAGCACTTGAAAAACTCATTGTTGACGGAAGAATTCATCCGGCCCGCATTGAGGAGATGTATGAAAAGGCTAAGAAAGAAGTTGAAGCTGAAATTAAGCAGGAGGGTGAAAACGCTACATTTGAAACCGGCGTTCACGGACTCCATCCTGAAATTATTAAGTTACTTGGTAAGCTCAAATTCAGAACAAGCTATGGTCAGAACGTACTTAAACATTCTATCGAAGTTTCTCACCTTTCCGGTCTCATTGCCGGCGAGCTTGGCGCAGATATTACCCTTGCAAAGCGCGCAGGCCTTTTGCACGACTTAGGTAAGGCTGCTGACCACGAAATGGAAGGTTCTCACGTTATGATTGGTGCAGAACTTGCTAAAAAGTACAAAGAAGGTCAGGACGTTATTCACGCAATTATGGCGCACCACGGCGATGTTGAGGCAACTACCTTGGTTGCAGCAATCGTTCAGGCGGCTGATGCTATCTCCGCTGCTCGTCCGGGTGCACGTCGTGAAAACATCGAAAACTATATTAAGCGTCTGGAAAAACTTGAGGAAATTGCAAACTCCTTTGACGGCGTTGAGAAATCCTTTGCTATCCAGGCAGGTCGCGAAATCCGTATTATGGTCAGCCCTGACGATATTAAGGACGAGGGTATCACTATGATTGCGCGCGACATTGTTAAGAAGATTGAGAGCGAAATGGAATATCCCGGACAGATTAAGGTTAATGTAATAAGGGAAACCAGAGCTATTGATTACGCAAAATAAGATTACTTCAGGCTGCAGCGCAGGCAAACCCCGTGTTGCAGCTTGTTTTTTGCAAAAGAGAGAACTACTGAATTTTAAGGGGGCATACTTTGCCATGCAAATGGAAAAATCGTGCGGTGCGTTAGTTTTGCGCCGCGAGGACGGCCGATGGAAAGTTCTGCTTGTGCAGAACAAAAACGGCGGACACTGGGCTTTTCCTAAAGGCCATGTGGAAGAGGGCGAAACTGAAAAACAGACCGCTATCCGCGAGGTCAAAGAGGAAACAGGACTTACAATTGAAATTAATACAGATTTTCGTATGACAACACAGTATTCCCCAAAAAAAGATGTCATAAAGGACGTAGTCTATTTTCTGTCGGTTGTTAATACCGCTGAGACGGTTCGTCAGGTAGAAGAAATTGACGATGTTCGCTGGATGAGTTTTGCCCGCGCTAGATCACGCGTAACCTTCCGCCGTGACAAAGAAATTTTAGAAGCAGCACAGCAATATGCAAAAGAATATTTAAAATAAAAAAGGCCGCAGTAAAAACTGCGGCCTTTACTATTAAGATTCTTTTTATATGCCCTTAGACGCAAGCTCTTTTGCCAGGGCGTGTATCTCTTCGCGGTTTTCATCATCTACCGCAGATTTTATATGCACACCAGCCTCGGTAAATGTAAGATTTTTAGACTTTTCAAGCATTCCCTTAATTGTCTTTTCCGCCATAAGTGCCCACGAACCATTTTCAATTATTCCTATAATCTTGTTCTGAAAATTACGTTCTGTCAGATGATTGATAAACTCGTGCATAAACGGGAATATTCCACCGTTATATGTGGTTGTGGCAAGAACAACTCTGTCGTATCTGAACGCGTCCTCCACCGCTTCAGCCATATCGCATCTTGCAAGGTTTGAAACAGCTACATTTTCCACGCCCTGGGCCTTTAATTCCTGCTCGAGCAGTCGAACCGCCTCTTCGGTATTACCATAAACGGTGGTGTAGCAGATAGCAACACCTTTTGTCTCCGGCTGATATGATGACCAGATATCGTAAAGACCGATATAATGTGATAGATTAACTGTTAAAACCGGACCGTGCAGCGGACATATTCTGATGATGTCAAGATTAGCTGCCTTTTTAAGCAGTGTCTGCACCTGTGCGCCGTATTTACCTACGATACCAATATAATATCTGCGAGCCTCGCAGTCCCATTCCTCGTCTGCATCGGTTGTGCCGAACTTGCCGAACGCATCTGCTGAAAAAAGTGTACGAGTATACTTTTCATAGCTTAAAACCACCTCTGGCCAATGCACCATAGGCGCAGTAACAAAGGTAAGCTCATGCTTTCCGAGCTCTAAGGCATCACCCTCACCGACAACTATCTGTCTTTCTTTATAGTCCTCACCAAAGAACTGCTTCATCATTACAAAGGATTTTGCATTTGAAACAATCTTTGCTGACGGATATTTTTTGGCAAAGCGGTCAATGTTTGCCGAATGGTCAGGCTCCATATGGTGAACCACAAGATAATCCGGCTCCTTATCACCAATTATCTTTGTTATATTTGAAAGCCACTCGTCTCCGAAGTTTTTATCAACGGTATCAAGCACAGCAATTTTTTCATCACAAATTATATATGAATTATATGACATACCCTTTTCGACCTTGTACTGTCCTTCAAAAAGGTCGATGTCATAATCATTTACTCCAATGTAAAAAATATTATCAGTTATGTTCATTTGTCTCAACTCCTGTCGTGAGTAAAAATGCGCAAAGCGCATTAAATATTAATATTTACGCGCTCTGCGCTATTTTCGTTCGTCCCTTAAGCCTCGGAAAAATTATCCTTGCCTACGCCGCAAAGCGGGCAAACCCAATCCTCAGGAAAGTCTTCCCATTTTGTGCCTGCTGCGATACCGTTATCCGGGTCACCTACAGCCTCGTCGTAAACGTATCCGCAAATGTCGCAAATATACTTCATATTGTCTCCTCCTTTCGGTATAGTTTAACCCAAATATACATCCATTATGAGCATTAAACAAAATCCTGCCAAAAGCGCATAGGTCGCACCACGCTCGCCGCCGTGCGAATGTGTTTCGGGGATCATTTCATCACTTATAACATAAAGCATTGTACCACCCGCAAAAGCAAGAGCAAAGGGCAGCACAGCGCTTGATATACTGACTGCAAAATATCCTAAAAATGTTCCTACTACCTCGACAATTCCTGTTAAAGATGCAATTAAAAATGTGCGTTTTTTGCTTATTCCCGCGGCAATCATCGGCGCAATTATAACCATTCCCTCAGGAATGTTCTGCAGAGCGATACCGCCGGCAATTGTGAGAGCATCAGCGTTATTTCCCGTTCCAAAACCAACGCCCGCAGCTAAACCCTCGGGCAGATTATGAATTGCAATCGCCATAACAAAAAGCAAAATTTTTCCTAACTGCTCATTTTTTCCCGGGTGTCCCTCATATTCAACACCAGATAGCCTATGTAGGTGTGGCACCATTTTATCCAAAACATTAAGCATAAGCGCACCGCAGAATATCCCTGCTATAGTAATTGAAATCCCTACATTTCCACCGTATTCAAGCGATGGCAAAATAAGCCCTAAAACCGCCGCGCAAAGCATTACACCTGCGGCAAAAGACAAAACGATATCACTGAATTTATGCGAAATCTGTTTAAAAGCGAAACCCATTAAAGCACCTAAAACAGTAGCTCCGCCAACTCCGAGCGCAGTAAGTAAAACAACAGTCAATTTTTTCGCCTCACTTTTAGTGAAATTATGATTATTTTAGCACATTTTTACACATTTAGCAATAGAAGATATTTTAAAATTGACGCTTTAATATAATTTTATTATATTGCATAATTAAACAAATGTATTCACTAGTTTTGGCACCCGCGCGTGCCTTCTTAAAGCTTCAATTCCTTCCGAACAAAAAAAGCAAGCAACACCTTACGGTGTTACTCTTAAGGGCTCCCGCAAAAGCTTACTTTTGTGGAAAAGAGGAGAAGCAAGGCAGCGGGCGGATGATTTTTTGCATAAAAAAATCGAAGCAAAGCGAACTTTGCTTCGACGTGGTCGGGATGACAGGATTTGAACCTGCGGCCCCTACGTCCCGAACGTAGTGCTCTACCAAACTGAGCCACATCCCGATAAATCGTACTTGACTATTATAATACCTTTTTGTAAAAAAATCAAGTGTTATTTAAAAATTTTTTAAAAAAACATAAAAAACAAGTTTTTTTCACGATTTTTTCGGAAAAAATATCACTATTTACAATTTGTTCATACCAATGTAAAAATCATGATTTATTATAATAGCATAGAGAGAATTATCTTTAGTAATTTTTATTATGGAGGTCTGTTATGAACGACTTTAAAAATTATGAAGAACAAAACGAAGACATTACGTTTCCTTTTGTTGGCGAAGAGTCAAGCTCAAAAAAAGAAGCTGATTTTTCAGATGATTTTGACCGCAGACATAGTTGGCATGCTGATGATTTCGAAACCACAGTGAGAAACGCTGTGCCGAATAGTCACGCCCTTTCTATATATCGTCCAAAAGAAAAAAAATTCCGTAAACTCTTAAAGAAGCCGGTCTTTGTTGCAGTTTTAAGTTCTGTGGTAACTTCTGTTTTCTGTTTCGGCCTTTTTGCCGCAACATATAAACCGAAAGCTCCGCAAAGTGTACTTCCGCCGTCTACTCTTACTGCAGGCGAAATGGCAAACACTCAGGGTTCAGGAAATATTGAAACCGCTCTTAGCGTTTTCGGTGGCAATACCCTAACCATTCCGCAGGTTTATGACAAGGCGTCTCCTGCCGTTGTCAGCATTTTAGTACAGAGCCAATCAAATGCATATATCCAGAGCCAGGAGACAATGAGCAGCGGCTCCGGTATTATCATCCGTCAGGACGGCTATATAGTAACCAACAACCACGTTGTAGAGGGCGCAGGAAAGGTTACCGTAAACACTATTGGCGGTGACCAGTTTGATGCTAAAATAATTGGTACAGATGCACGAACAGATTTGGCTGTTTTGAAGATAGAAAACGACCAGGCACTCCCATTTGCTGAGCTTGGCGACTCCTCGCAGCTCCAAGTGGGTGATATGGCTCTTGCTATCGGAAACCCTCTTCGCGAAGAGCTGGCAGGCACTTTAACCGTTGGATATATCAGCGCAATTAACCGTTCTATGATTATCGACGGAAAGCAGATGACAATGATTCAGACCGATGCCGCTATTAACCCCGGCAACTCCGGCGGTGCTCTTTTAAATATGTACGGTCAGGTAATCGGAATCAACACCGCAAAATCCACCGGTTATGATATAGAGGGCCTTGGTTTTGCAATTCCCATTAATGAAGCTAAACCGATTATTGAATCTATTATAAAAGATGGTTATGTAACCGGCAGACCTCTTATCGGCTTAATCGGAAGAACTGTTACAGAAGCCATTTCAAAGGCACAGGACCTTCCCATCGGCGTATATGTAAGCGCAGTAACAGAATACGGAGCAGCTGAAAAAGCCGGCATTCAGGTTGGCGATGTCATCATTGAGTGCGAGGGCAAAAAGGTAACCACCGTTGATGAAATCAACAAAATTCGCGATGAGCACAAACCCGGTGACAAAATCACAATGAAAATAAGCCGTATGGGCAAAAAGAAGGATATTACAGTCACTCTTCAGGAGGAGAAACCCGAAGACTCCCAGCAGCCGGTTCAAAGCCAGCCGCAACAACAGTTTCCTCAATTCCCCTCTGACTTCTTCTCCTGGTTTGGCTGGTAATCAATAAAAGGTAAAAAAGCATAAATGCAAAAGAGACTGTGATGAAGCACAGTCTCTTTTTGTGCGTTTTATTTACGGTCCGGATGTTTTTTACATTCCCTATTTTATTAGTACTTCTTTAATTTCGGCAATATATAGGATATGATAATCTCCTGCCGGATAAAACTCCTCCGCAAAGCCTTCCTCTATAAACGCCTCTTTTGTCATCTGCTGCGCAAACAGTTTTTTTACAAACATCACGGTGTTTGCCTCTTTGAAATAGGGAATACCGTCTTTTTCTAATGTCGCAAGTCCGCTTTTAGCAATCTTGTCCTCGTCACGACCCGAAACGCTGCCTAAATATCCAAGCTCCTTTTTATAGTCTTCGGGGAAAAATGTGAGGGAAAAACTATCTGTACTATCAATAAACTCCCTTGTATATCTCTGCGGTCTTAATACCACATAGCAAACATCTTTGTTCCATAAAACGCCCAAACCGCCCCAGGAAGCCGTCATAGTATTTATTGTTCCGTCAGGCTTTTTTGCGGTGACCAGCATCCAATCTGTGCCAATCATTTCAAATGCGGTTTTATTGAGCTCTTTGGGCAAAATCTTTTTAAAATCGTCCATTTTTATCGTCCTTTCTACAGTCGTTCAATAATTTTTATAAGCTCGTTTATTTTTTCTTCTGCCTCTTCTTTTGTGCCGAGGCTCAAGCTTTCATTTACGCAGTTTTTAAGATGTGCCTCGATAATCTCGCGGTTCACCTTTTTTAAAAGTGCCTCTGCCGCCATGAGCTGACACGAAATATCAAGGCAATAACGGTCTTCTTCCACCATTTTGAGCACGCCGTCAATCTGCCCACGCGCTGTTTTTAGAAGTCTTGTTACCTGTTTTTTATCTGCTTTCATACTTTTCACCTACGATATGGATATAACCGTGTAGCCAGCATCGGTCACTGCCTTTATGAGCGAATCATCACTTATATCATTTGAAAGTGTGATGTAAGCACATTTTTCCTCTAAATTTACACTTGCGCTGACCCCGTCTATCTCGCCGAGCACCTTTTCGACACGCGCAGAGCAATGCATACAAGCCATACCCTCAATAATCATTTTCTTTTCCACGGTCTTTATTCCTCCTTTTTTATCTCTCTTTTTACCCATCTCTGCTTTAAAACGTCTGAGCCTTAAGGCATTTGACACCACGCAGACAGAGCTGAGACTCATCGCAGCCGCACCTATCATCGGGCTCAGGCTTATTTTATAAATTGGATAAAGAACACCTGATGCAAGAGGTATTCCTAAACAATTATAGAAAAATGCCCAGAAAAGATTTTGCTTGATATTTGTAAGCGTCCTGCGGCTTAAGTTTATTGCAACTACCGCATCTGCAAGGTCATTTTTCTTAAGCACAATATCGGCAGACTCTATTGCCACATCCGTCCCTGCGCCGATTGCAACTCCGACATCCGCACGCGCAAGAGCAGGTGCATCGTTGATGCCGTCTCCTATCATCATAACCCTTTTGCCCGCAGCCTGAAGCTCACGGATTTTTTGCTCTTTATTCTCAGGCAAAACATCTGAGATAACCTTATCTATTCCTACTTTTTTTCTTATTGCCTGGGCCGTGCGGCTATTGTCACCAGTCAGCATTATTACGCTAATACCCATTGATTTAAGTTTCTTTATCGCATCATATGAGGTTTTGCGAAGGCTGTCCGCCACCGCTATAATTCCTGAAAACTTTCCGTCTTTTGCAAAATATAGAGGTGTTTTTCCCTCGCCTGATAATTCTTCGCCTTTTATTAAATAATCTTTTTCGCCAATTTCATTTTTATCCATCCACGCACTGTTGCCTGCTAAAATAACCTCTCCGCCTACTTTAGCCCGTATGCCGAAGCCAGGCTCATTATGAAATTCCTCTGCACTTTCGATGTTCATCCCATCAGCTTGGCACCTTTTTATAATCGCACGGCTGAGCGGATGCTCTGATTTTTTCTCCGCCGCTGCGGCTAAGGCTAAAAGCTCACTTTCACTTATTCCAACGGGCAAAACATCCGTCACGCACGGTTCTCCCTCGGTTATTGTGCCCGTTTTATCTAAGACAACCGTGTCCACCTTGCAGGCAGCCTCTATGCTCTCTGCATTTTTAAACAAAATTCCGTTTTCTGCACCTTTACCCATAGCTACCATAACGGCAGTCGGCGTTGCGAGACCAAGCGCGCACGGGCAGGAAATTACCAGAACCGAAATTGCATTTTTAAGTGCAAACGAAAATTCTCTGCCGGCTAAAAGCCAGACGGCAAAAACTATAACCGCTATCCCGATAACAGTCGGGACAAAAATGCCGCTTATTTTATCTGCAAGCTTTGCTACCGGTGCTTTTGATGCCGAGGCCTCCTCGATAAGCCGTATAATCTGCGCAAGCGCCGTATCACTGCCGACCTTTTCGGCACTCATTAAGAATGCACCCGAGCTATTAATCGTCGCACCAAAAACTTTGTCACCCACCTTTTTTTCAGCGGGGATGCTCTCTCCGGTCAGTGCTGACTCGTCAAGCACCGCATAACCCTCTGTGATTATTCCGTCGACCGGAATCCTGCTGCCCGGTTTTACCAAAATAATATCGCCCTTTTTAACCTCTTCGGTCAGAATGTGGGTCTCCTCGCCATTTTGGATGACAATTGCCGTAGCAGGCGAGAGTTCAATGAGTTTTTTTATCGCTTCGGATGTTTTGCCTCGGGCGCGCGCCTCCAAAAATTTGCCCACCGTCACAAGCGTAAGTATCATCGCAGCAGATTCAAAATATACATTGTGTTTTGCGTGTATCGCATCGCACGGGAACGCTCCCGATACGCCGAAAAGTATAACCGTACTGTATAAAAACGCCGCACCTGCGCCTACCGCAACCAATGAATCCATATTCGGAGCAAACCTTACCAGTTTTTTTATTCCGTTTTCAAAAAATTTCCGGTTTATAAAGCAGACCGAAAGGCTTAAAATAAACTGTGCCAATAAAAATGCCGCAGCACTTTTCTCTCCCTCAAAAAAGGGCGGCAGGGGAAGACCCGTCATATGTCCCATCGAAAGATACATAAGCAGGGCTAATAATATAAGCGAATATATTATTCTTTTTTTCGTACTTTTTTCTTCATCGTCTGCCTCTTTTTTTGCTGAGGGTTTATTTTTAGGTGCATATTCATCTAAAATCTCGCAGCCATAACCCTCATTTATTACAGCCGAAACGACGGCATCTATGTCACTTTCTCCTTTAAATTCGACCAGCATCGAATTTGTCAGAAGGCTTACCGCTACATCTTCCACGCACTCAAGTGCCCTTACCGTCTTATCGACGTGTGCACTGCACGCACTGCAGCTCATACCCGTTACGAAAAATTTTTGTTTCATGTTATCACCTGCCAAAACAAATAAGGATACACCCCTAGGGGGTGTATCCTTATTTTATAATAAATCATTTTTAATGTCAAGTAAGCGCCTGCTGTTCTCCCATAAAGTCCTTTATTTTATCAAGCATCTGTTCTGCTGTTTTTCTGCCGATTCTGTATACTCTTTCAAGCTCATCGGGGTCTTTTACACGTCCGCTGATACCCAGAGGCTCGGGCGGTCTTATAACCAAAGCATCTCCTCTTTTTTCTTCCTCTGCCACATATTCTGTTGCGGCATTATAGCGCAGATGGCGAGTTCTGACCGCTTCTATCATTTTAGGATATTTATGGAGCGCCAGTTTCATTATGGGCATAAGTGCGTTTTTCTCTTTTTTATAGCCAAGAGGCTGAGTGAGTATAACTATATTTTTGTTATAGCCGAGTGTTTTAAAGTGCTTAATCGGAATTGAGTCGGCTATTCCGCCATCTAAAAGTTTATATCCGTCAATTTCAACTATTTTTGCGGCAAGCGGCAGAGATGCTGATGCACGAATCCACTTAATATCTTCATCGTCACCCTTTTCACACTTGTGATATACTGCCTCTCCTGTCTCGACATCTGTGCAGGTAACGTAAAACTCCATAGGGTTGTTGCGAAATGCTTCGGTATCAAAAATGTCCAGCGTTTTTGGAACCACGCTGTAGCAAAACTCTGCGTTATAAAGGTCGCCGGTTGTAATCAGCGAGCGAAGTCCAGCGTATCTTGGGTCAGCGCAGAATGTTTTATTGTAGCGTATGGCTCTTCCAATCTGCCCCGATTTGTAATTACATCCAAAAGCCGCACCCGCCGACACGCCAATTGCGCCAGGGAAGGTGATGCCGTTTTCCATCATTACATCGGTGACGCCTGCGGTAAACATACCGCGCATCGAGCCGCCCTCCATAACAAGTCCGATTTTATTGTTCATCCTTTTACTCCTTTAGTTGAGGTGAGATTCCTTACAGTTTTTTGAGCAATACAACAGTCTCCACATGCGTCGTATGCGGGAACATATCGACGGGCTGTACCTTTTTAAGTGCGTAGCCGCCTGTGGTGAGGTGCGCAAGGTCGCGAGCCAAGGTTGCGGGGTTACAGGAGATATATACAATCTTTTCGGGTGCCATAGACAAAATTGCATCAAGCGTTTTTTCATCGCTGCCCTTTCTGGGCGGGTCAAGAAAGACCACATCAGGCCCAAAACCCTCAGCGAGCAGTTTTTCGCTTATATCCTCGGCGCTTCCTGTATAGAATTCAGCGTTTTTGATATTATTTCTCTGCGCGTTTTCTTTAGCATTGACTATCGCTTGCGGCACGATTTCCGCACCGATTATCCTTGCGGCTTTTTTCGCCGCACAGAGAGAGATTGTGCCTATTCCACAATATAAATCAAGTGCCGTTTCGCTTCCGTCAAGCTCTGCAAAGTCCACCGCCGTCTGATAAAGACGTTCTGTCTGGATGGGGTTGACCTGATAAAAGCTGTTCGGGGATATGTCAAATTTAAGTCCGCAAAGAGTGTCGGAAATTATATCATTTCCGAAAAGCGTGCGGTTTTTCTCTCCCAAAACGAGATTGTTTTTCTCCGTATTTATATTTAAAATAATGCTTGTAAGCTCAAATTTATCGCTCTTTACGGCGAGCAGTGCGTTAATTAATTTCTTCTCATCAGGCAGCTCTTTCGCGTTTGCAGATATTACTGCCATAGCCTCACCCGAGTGCTCCCCCATGCGCACAAAAAGTCTTCTTATACTGCCCTTATGAGTCTTTTCATCATACGGCTCGACCTTTGCCTCTTTCATATAACAGATTACGGCAGCGAGGCAATCAGGAGCAAATTTATCTCCCAAAAAGCAGTCGGAAAGCGCAATGATATTGTGGCTTTTAGCCGCATAAAAACCGCCTGTTATTCTTCCGTCCGCCTTTTTGCCAATTGGAAAAACCATTTTGTTGCGGTAGCGGGATGAATTTTCCATACCGAGTGTATCAAAAAATTCTGCTTCTGTCAGGTCTAAATGACCAAGTCTTTCGAGCGCATCACGCACAAATCTGCCCTTTAGTTCAAGCTGCATTTCATAGCTAAGGTGCATCAGCTGGCAGCCTCCGCATCTTTCGTAGACTGCACACGGCGGTTTTATTCTTGCCTCGGACTCCTTCAGCACGCCAAGCAGCCGCGCAAATGCATAGCGCGGCTTAACTTTCGTTATTTGTATCCGGCAAACGTCTCCCTCTGCAGCACCGCTAATAAAGACTGCCATATCGTTAATTTTGGCAATGCCCTCTCCCGATGAAGAAGTGGAGACGATTTCAGTCTCATATATCTCATTTGCTTTTATCAATTAAATCCGTCCTTTTCGGTCAGTTTCTCGTAAATATTTTAACACAAATCTAGCCTAAAAACAATAAAAGGACGAAATATTTACTTTTTAGCTGCCGAAAACAAGGCGCAGCAGAACAAGCAGCACAAGACCCGGAAAGCCGAGCACGCCTACCGTTGTCGCAGTTACAATGTTTATGCCTATGCTAAAGCCGATCCCGCCAAATATGTAGTTAAAAGCAAAGAGTCCTATGCCGCCCAAAAGCGAATTCAGAAAAAGCAAAAATAAACTTTTAAGCGGCTTTATAAATATGCGGCACAGAATAAGCATCAGTACCAAAGCTAAAATATATGCTAAAATTTCGCCTATGCCCATATTATTCTCCTCCCTCGCCAAGTGATAGATAGCGGGAAGATAAAAAATCGGGATTGCTTCTTCCTTCTTTTTTTGCCATCGAAAGAAAGTAATTAAGCTTGGTTTCTTCTGCCTTTATCATATAGATATAATAGTCCGTCATTTGACTGTCGGTAACAAAATTAAAATTGTCACGAACTGTTTTTAAGCTTTCTCTCGCTTTTTTTATGTTTTCCATAAATTCGTAATTTGTAAGCTCGTCCTCCCTGCTTTGCCGTTTCTTTTCGCGGCGCATCTTCCAACCGTTGATTATCATTTGCCCCTTTTGCTCAAGGAAACTTAAATCCATAAGCCTATACCTCCGTAAATTTTAATTGTTCTTCTGTAACAGTATAAGCGGGATTGTCCCAAAATATTCCTGTTTTTAAAGCAAAATAAAGCCGCCCCGAAAACAAACTATAACGGGCGGCTTTTTTATGTACTATTTCATCTTGAAAATCGAGCGTAAAATGGAGTTTATAAATTTTGGAAACCTTAGAACTACTACTTTCATAACACAAAACCTCCCGTTTTTATTATGCCGCCATCAGCCAAGCATCCGGCAAAATGCTATAAAAAGAATTAATATTCCCTCTATGACCACGAGCCATATGGGCGGAAGGAGCAGCCCTGCAAACAGACCAAATGCAAACGAAACGGCAACAAGCCCCCACAGTCTGAATTTTAAACATCTCATATTTGTTCCTCCCGTATTCTTTCGGCTATCTGTTAACAGTATATGAAAAACCGGGAAATGTGTGAAAACAAAAAAGAGAAAGCCGAGCTTAGTGCTTTCTCTTTTTAAAATTATTCAAACAGTTTTAATATCTCATCTTTGTCCATACAAGATAGCAAATTATCGCCCTCTCTGATAATACTGTCCGCAAGCTCTGCCTTGCGCTCGCCAAGGTGCATAATCTTTTCTTCTATGCTGTCTTTTGCAATCAGCTTAAATACCTGCACATTGTTTTTCTGACCTATCCTGTGCGCACGGTCCGATGCCTGATTGGTTGCGCTTAGGTTCCACCACGGGTCGTAGTGTATAACAACATCGGCGCCGGTAAGGTTTAGTCCCGTTCCGCCAGCCTTCAGCGATATTAAGAACACCGGCGTGGTATCGGAATTAAACTGCTCAACATAGCGCAAACGCTCAGGTTGCTTTGTTGCACCCTCCAAAAGATAAAACGGAATCTTTCGTTTCTCGAGCTCCTGCTCTAAGATGTCGAGCATAGATGTAAACTGCGAGAATACCAGCATTTTATGTCCTGATTCTATCGAATTTTCAATAAGCTCCATACACGCCGCAAGTTTTGCGCTCCCACCTTTATAATTGTCATAGACTAATGACGGGTCGCACGAAAGTTGACGAAGACGGGTAAGCATTGCTAAAATATGAAAATGGTTTTTCGATGCGTCCCCACTAGCAAAGCTCTGTATAAGCTCTTCTCTCATTTCGGCAAGGTTTGCTTTATATATTTTTTCCTGCTCCTCATCAAAATTAGCATATACAACTGTTTCCGTTTTTTCAGGCAACTCTTTTAATACATCTTTCTTTAAACGCCTTAATATAAACGGAGCCACCATCTTGCGCAAGTCTTCGAGCGCAGTCTCTTCCTTTTCTTTTACAATCGGCACTTCGTATTGCTTTTTAAAATGCGAATATGAAAATAGAAATCCCGGCATTAAAAAGTCAAAGATTGACCAAAGCTCAGCAAGGCTGTTTTCTATCGGCGTACCTGTGAGTGCCAAACGATTTTTAGCGCGTATTTCCTTTACTGCTTTTGCGTTTTGTGTGCGTGCATTTTTGATATACTGCGCCTCATCCACAATCAAAAAGTCAAAGACTAAGGACGAATATTCCTCCTGGTCACGCTTTAAAATATCATATGAGGTTATGACCAAATCATAATCGGAGATATGCGCAAGCTTATCCGCTCGCTCCTCCTGACTGCCGATTAAGGCAAGGGTTTTAAGCTGCGGCGCAAAGCGGTTTGCCTCGCTTTCCCAGTTTAAGACTAATGATGCAGGGCAGACAACAAGTGCCACGACTTTCTCTTTCTCTTCTTTTTCAGACAATAAAAGCGTTAGCACCTCAAGTGTTTTACCAAGACCCATATCGTCTGCCAGGATTCCACAAAATCCGTAGCTATGCAGAGTTTTAAGCCATCTGTAGCCGTGCTTCTGATAGTTTCGGAGCACATTTTTAAGTGACTCGGGCACGGCATAATTTGTGTCTTTGAAATCCCGCACACTCATTACCATTTCCTTAAAATCGCCGCCACGCTCATACTTTAGATATGCGCTGTCTTTGAGCACATTGTCAAGGTAGAGGGCACGAAACAACGGCACTTCTATATTTTCATTGTCCAAATCCTTTTTTGTTATTTTAAGTCCGTCCGAAAGCGCCGTAAACTCAGAAAGTGCACCTTGCTCCAGACTCAAAAATGAGCCGTCACGCAGGCGGTGATATTTTTTCTTCTGGCGGTACGACTCTAGTATTCCTGAAAGCTCACGCTTTTCGGGTCCGTCCATTAAAATATTTATACTCAAAAGCTCAGAATTGAGCTTAACTCCCACGCCGATTTGCGGAGCAGGACGCAGACGTATGGCTTTAAACTTATCTGTAACAAAAATCTGGGCATATTTTTTAAGACGGGGCAGCCCCTCGGATAACAATGTGTAAACTCTTTCATCATCACGGTCAATATAAGCGAGCATAGCCGTAGAATCAACCGCATCAAAATAGTTCATTAAAACGGTTTTAATCAAAAGCTCCTCACGCAGATTGCCCACGGTTTTAAGGCTTCTTGCCTCATCAAATGCGTTATACTCCTCCTCTCCATAACGGAATTTAAGCTCTGATGTTATTCTGCCCGTGCGGTCCGTGTCAAGATAAAGACTAGCCACTAACGGCTTTGGTATAAAGTCTGATAGTTCCTCCTGGGAGCGAATGTTAATATGTCGGCTTATCCTTAGCAAAACATTGTTGTAAAAAGCCTGCATATCGTCTGCGCTGACGCTAATCTGCTCTTTTTTTGAAATGGCAGACAAAAAGTCAGCACAATCGTCCGTAAAGCTCTCATCGCAGGCATAGAGCCTGTCATCACGTTTTATATATATCCTTTTATAGCCTTTTAATATTTTAAAATCAGAATTTGCAAGCCTCATCACATAAGATGCGCCCGATTTTTTAAGATATAACTGGAAATCGGGATTTTTGTTTGCGATGATGAGCTGCTCGTCATCGGTTTGTATCTTTCTATCCTCAAAGAGCGAAACAAATTCATCAAGCATACGCGGCGAAAGGTGCATATGCTTAATTTCCGTCAGGACGTTTGCATTTTTTTGCTCAGCAGCAAAGTTTGACATAAAAAAGTGCAGATATGCTTTAGACTCGTCATTAAAATTTGCCTCGTCGTGCAAAAAGTTAAAATGCTTTCCGTATTCTTTGGTCGTGCCCTTTGTCATATCGTCATAAAAAGCAGCAAGGTCGCGGATGACATACATCCTCGTCTTTCCGAGCCTGAATGAAACCTGCGGCATATGCGCCCTGGAAATATCTAAAACAGGAAGCAAAACTGCCTCTTCCCTCTCCTGCTCGGAAAGCGTTTTGCGTACGGTTTTTAAAGCATATGTGTTTATCAGCGAAAGTGCAGCGGTGTGCGCCTTTTTCTCTTTTTGCTCTGATTCGCTGACCACAGTTCTGCGACTTATATTCTGGTTAAAAAATCTATTTTCAAAAGAGAGCAGCATGCCTACAACGTGGCGACACGCACCCTCTTGCCTCGATTCCTCGCAATCACAACTAAAGCTGTTTACCGACCACGCAGCATCGTCAATTTCAGCAGAGGGACTAAAGCTCTCGCCTCCGTCTGAAACCTTTGCACTTATATGGTAAATCCCAACGAAATCGGATTCCGTCGATTCCATATCTTTAACGCACATTCCCGTAAGAAAATTAAGTCCCTCGCTGTAGACCCCGTTACTGCTTGCAAGCTTACGAATCATATTTCTTGGAATAGGCATTGTCTCACCCCTAAGTCATAGTCTATTTTTAGTGCACCCTTTATTTTAACATATTTTTAAAAAAAGGGCAAGAATTAACGGTCTTTAAGTTTCGACAAAAGCCGCATTTTGCATATATTTTCATATTTTGAGCAAACTTATGCTAAGAGAAGAGGTGCGTTATATGGGAATATGGCAAAAATTTTTAAATTTTAATAAAACAGATGAGGGATACATTTTAAAAGAGCAGAACAATCAGCTGATTAAAGAGAGAGAAGATATAAATGTTTATAAAGACTTGCAGAGAAATTTGGAGCAGCTTAAGGTTTTTATGAACTATCCCGCCTCGGGCGACCTTATTATCCGCTATTTTAAGGTAATGCTTCCCCAGCGCACGGCTGATGCATTTATCTTTTATTTTGACGGCTTATCGAGCCGTGATAACATTGGTCATTTTGTGCTGACGCCTCTTATGCAGGCAACAGCATACACACCGCAGAAAGGCTCGGAGAAAGAGTATATAAACCGCCAGCTTATAACCCAGAACGATGTTTTTATATGCGATACATTTAAAACTGCGATTGACCAGGTATGCTTTGGCGGATGCGGTATATTTATTGACGGAATTGACACCTGTTACGTTGCCGATGTCAAAGGTTGGGAGAAGAGAAGCCTTCAAAAGCCAACCACCGAAGGCTCAATTTTAGGTCCTCAGGAAGGCTTTACCGAGCTTATAAGAATGAATACCGCACTTATAAGAAAGACCATTAAAGACCCTGATTTAGTGATTGAAAACGTTGAAATCGGACATAAAAGTAAGACCCCGTGCGCACTTATGTATATAAAGGATTTGGCAAACGAAAGCCTCATTTCCGAGGTGCGCGCGCGGCTCGAAAAAGTTGATGTTGATTATATTTTTACCTCCGAAGAGCTATCAAACTGGCTCGAGGACTCAGCTTTAAAGCTCGTTCCACAGATTTTTGCAACCGAACGAGTAGACCGTGCATCTATGGAGTTAGTTGACGGAAATGTACTTTTGATGGTTAACGGAAGCCCCTTTGCTCTCGTGATGCCGGCAACCTTTTTTACTTTTATGAAGACTCCGGATAGCCGGTATATGCGTCTGCCGTATGCAAATCTTCTGCAAATAGTCCGCTATATTGCGCTCGTCGTTTCCGTGCTGCTACCTGGACTTTTTATCGTCATAACTCAGTATCATCACGAAATGATACCTACTGACCTTTTATATGCCTTAGAAGCATCGTTTGAAATGACGCCTTTTTCCACGATTATTGAACTTGTATTTTTAGAAATTGCATTTGAGCTGATTCGGGAAGCGGAAATAAAATACCCCAGCATCGGAGGCCCGTCAATAGGCATCGTGGGTGCACTGATTTTAGGTCAGGCGGCGGTTTCGGCAAATATCGTCAGCCCGATTATTATTATAATTGTCGCATTTACGGCGGTAGGGTCACTGAGCACACCCAACTACAATCTCGGCATAACTTTTCGTATTATGAAATTTGTATACATTTTAGGCAGCGCAGTCGCAGGCTTTTTAGGATTTACGGTTTGCCTTTTTCTGCATCTTGTGCTTTTATCTACAACAAAATCTTTCGGCGTGCGCTTTTTAGCACCGGTAGCACCCCGCACAAGAGAAGGATATTTAAGAACAATGTTTGTGACCCGAAAAAATAAATATACATCCAAGCCCGACTATAACAACTCAAAGCAGGAGCCGTGCGAGCACTACGTTGAAACGAGAGGTGATGAGGAGGATGAATAAAAAAATAATTTCCTTTGGCAGATTTGAAACCGCGTCCGTGATTATAAACGCACTTATCGTCAAGGTGCTTTTGGGTCTGCCGCAGCTTCTGTGTAAGGAGGTAGGAAACGCTGCCTGGATAGTGACACTTATTTCAGGTGCAATTTTTTTATTGCTTATCTATATAATTATGCGGTTTTATCGGCGCTTTCCCGGGAAAAATATACTCGATATATCAGAAATTACGGGCGGCAGGCGTTTAAAAACAGTTGTTGGAGTTTTAATAATCCTGCCGCTTTTGTTTAAAGGCGCAATCACCCTCCGCCTCGCCGCCGACACAATAAATCTTATAACGCCATATAAGTTGCCGGCGTTTTTGACCGCTATTTTGGTCGGTGCAACTATGATTATCACTGCATACAGAGGTATCGAGGGTACGGTCAGGATGCATGCACTTTTTGTGCCCGTCATAGTTCTTGCACTTTTCATAGTTCTTATCGCATCGGCAAAAACTATGGATATTACGAACATCTTCCCGCTTTGGGGTCTCGGCCAGGGCAAGGTGCTCACCCGCTCTGTCACCGCAGTCACGATGTACACGGACCTTTTATACATTTTTCTTCTTTTTCCATATGTAAAATCAGAAAAAATCTACTCACGGGCAGTATATTTCGGGACAATCTCTGCGCTTTTTTTACAGCTTATAATCGTTTTGGGATATGCGCTTACCACCATCTACCCGCAAAGCTCCGAGCTTTTTATGCCCGTGTATCAGGTCAGCAGAATTATAAAAATTGCAAATAACTCCCAAAGCATTGAAGCAATTTTTTACCCTGTATGGATTATATCATCGCTATTATATCTGTCGCTTTCTTTAACCTTTGCGGTGGAAATTTCGGGTGGACTTTTAAAATCAAGATATGAAAAACTATTTATTTTGCCGTTTGCGCTGATAATGTTTATTGTTGGATATCTGCCGCCGAGCGTAACGGCTGCGATGCATCTGTCATCTGCTTTGACACCGTATCTTGCCGCTTTAACGATGCTGATTCCTTTTTGCGTATTACTTTACGCTGCATTGAGAAAAAGGAGGGCTGAAAATGAAGCGTAGTCTTGCTTTAATTTTAATTTTTATCTGCTTTACACTCTCCGGCTGCATGTACTCACACGAAATAACAGATATGGCGTTTGCCGTCGCGCTAGGCTTTGATAAGGAAGAAGACGAGCTTTTGATTTCCATTCAATTTGCAAGACCGCTTAGCATCAGCGGCTCCGGCAGCGAGGGCGGAGGAGGGGGAGGAGAAAGCTCTGGCAGCGACGATAAAGATGCGGCAAAAAACAAAAATACAACGCTTTTATCAGTAAAATCAGAAGATTTTTATACCGCACTTTCGATTGCTGAAAACAGTTTGAGTAAACAAATAAATTTATCACACGTTAAGTTGGTACTGTTCTCAAGCGAGCTTGCGCAAGATGGTATAGGTGACTACATCACTATGCTGATGAAAAACTCACAGTTCAGTCCAAACACATATACTGCAATTTCTCTTTGCAAGGCAAAAGACTATCTTGGCGAGGCAAATCCATCACTTGAGGTAAATCCCGCCAAATATTATACCTTGCTTTTTTCAAGAAACGACAGTAATTTTATGCCGTCAACTTCTTTAAGAGACCTTTATTTCGACCTTTACTCCCCCGGAAAGGAACCGGTTCTACCCGCAGCTAACCTTAATAAAGCCGGCGCAAAAAAAAGCCTTGCAAATGCGCCCGGCGAGGACTATGAGGCGGGCGAGGCAAAAAAAGAGAGCGAAAACAAAACCGATGTATCGGGATTAGCGGCTATAAAGGACGGAAAACTCTGCGGAGTGCTTTCCGCAAACGAAGCTGCAGCTTACCATATGCTGACGGGAGAGCTTAAAAACACCTATATATCTATAAAATCTGTGACACAGGAAAACGAGTTTATAACCATACGGCTTGCGCAAGACGTGCGGCCGAAAATCACCGTGACAGAACTGGGGGGCACTCCGCAAATACGTGCTAAAATTCGTCTTTCCGGTGAGCTTTTAAAATGCCCTGACGAAGACATCGAAAAACTGGGAGTAGACGGTCTTAACGATATGGCTGCCCGTGCGGTCACAGCACGTCTTTCAGGTTTTTTCAATCTGACCCGTGAGCAGCTGGGGGCAGACATTGTCGGATTCGGCAAAAAAGCAAAATTTAAATTTGTAGATTACCCGTCCTGGAAAGAGTATGACTGGCAGAAGCACTACCAAAATGCAGAGTTTGCACCCGAGGTCAGCCTCAACATCTCCCGTGAGGGACTGCTCCACAGCGGTAACTGATAAATTAACATTTACAAAAAGGCGCAGTTGTGTTATCATTATTATTGGTGATGATATGATTTTGATGAATCTTTCAAAGATTAAAAAAGCCTTTGGCACGGACGTTTTGTTTGAAGACGTCTCTTTTAGCATAGACGAACATGACAAGATTGGTTTTGTCGGTGCAAATGGCACCGGCAAAACCACGCTTTTAAAAATTATGCTGGATGTTGTCTCGGCCGACGGCGGTGAAATCTTTAAGAATAATAACACTAATGTCGGATATATGCAGCAGCAGACGAGCATTACGTCTGACAAAACCGTGCTTGATGAGCTGATGACGGTTTTTGCTCATATAAAGGCGTTAGAAAACGAGATAGATACGGTTTCACGACAGATAGAAGCAGGCGCAGGCGATGCGCTCAGCCTTTCTACCAAGCTGCACGCACTTACCGAGCAATATGAAGCTGAAGGCGGTCTTACATATAAAAACCTTGCAAAAGCAAGTCTTTTGGGACTTGGATTTAACGAAAAAGAACTCCTGATGGATTTTGACAGTTTAAGCGGCGGACAGAAGACAAGGGTTTTCTTGTGCAAGATACTTTTAAGCAAAGCTAACCTTTTATTCTTGGACGAGCCGACTAACCATTTGGATATTAAATCTGTAGAGTGGCTTGAAAACTTTTTGCGTGACTATAAGGGCGCTTTTGTGGTAATTTCGCACGACCGTTACTTTTTAGACCGCATCACAAACAAAATTTTTGAGCTTGAAAATGGACGCCTGACGGTTTATAAGGGTAACTACACCGACTATATAAGGCAAAAGGAAGAAAACAGAAAGTCTAAAGAAAGGCAGTTTGAAAATACACAGCGTGAAATTGATCGACTATACGGAATTGTTGAGCAACAAAGGCGTTGGAACAGGGAGAAGAACATCAAGACTGCCGAAAGCAAACTCAAGATGATTGACCGCTTGGAGCAAACGCTCGATAAGCCCGACGCTCTTCCTGATGAGATTAAATTTTCTTTCCCCGTAAATAAATCTAGCGGAAACGATGTGCTCATCTGCCGTGACCTTTCTATGAAATTCGGTGCTAAAAAGCTTTTTAACTCGCTTGACCTTCATCTTACCCGGACGGAGCGTGTATTTTTACTTGGGCCAAACGGCTGCGGCAAGACGACGCTTTTCCGCCTTATAATGAACGAGCTTGAGCCGTCAGGTGGCGAAATTAAACTTGGCGCAAATGTAGATATCAGCTATTACGACCAGACACAAGACCATTTAGATTATACAAAAACAGTGTTTGACGAAATAGCTGACACCTATCCGAATATGACACAAACCCAGGTGCGATGCGCTTTAGCGGCATTTTTATTCAGGGCAGATGATGTGTTTAAACAAATTTCGGAACTTTCCGGCGGAGAGCGTGCAAGAGTTGTGCTTTTAAAGCTGATGCTTTCCGGTGCAAATTTTCTTCTGCTGGACGAGCCGACTAACCATTTAGACATTGCTTCCCGTGAGGCTTTGGAAAATGCGCTCTTGTCATACGAAGGTACGTTTTTTGCGGTATCGCACGACCGATATTTTATAAACAAACTAGCACATCGTGTGGTGCATATGACAGAAAGCGGCCTTAGCGTATACTTAGGCAACTATGACTATTATCTTGAAAAATGCAAAAACACGCCCACTATCGCAGCATCCGGCACCAAGGCATCGGAATCTACGGGCAAGGATGAATACCAAAGGCAAAAACAGCTTGTGGCCGAAGAACGAAAACGCCAAAACAGAATCAAAAAGCTCGAAGAACAGATTGCATCACACGAAGATGAAATTGCAACTCTTTCTGAGCTGCTTTCATCAGAAGAATGTGCAACTGACTATGTTAAAGCCGGCGAAATTACAGAAAAACTGGCTCAGTTGGAAAACGAACTGAATGAAATCTATACCCAGTGGGACGAATTATCATAAAAAATAAAAAAGAGCTGTGACTTTCGTCACAGCTCTTTTGCTTTTTAAGTTATAATTACTTAAGGGTAACTTTTGCGCCAACTTCTTCAAGTTTAGCTTTGATGGACTCAGCGTCCTCTTTGCTTGCACCCTCTTTGAGTACTTTCGGAGCACCCTCAACGAGGTCTTTTGCTTCTTTAAGACCGAGACCTGTGAGCTCACGAACAACTTTGATAACTTTGATTTTCTCTGCGCCAACATCTGTAAGCTCAACATCAAAGTCAGTTTTCTCAGCAGCAGCGTCTCCACCAGCTACCGGAGCAGCGCCCATAACAGCTACCGGAGCAGCTGCGCTTACGCCGAATTCTTCTTCCATCATTTTAACAAGCTCTGCAACTTCGAGCAATTTTAATTCCTTGATTGAATCAAGAATAGCATTCAAATCTGCCATTTTAATTTCCTCCTATAATTGTAAATTTTCAAATATTTTTAATAGTAATTAAGGCTTTTTAGCACTTACTCAGCAGCCGGAGCCTCTTCAGCAGGAGCTTCTTCTGCTACCGGTGCTTCCTCAGCCGGAGCTTCAGCAGGAGTCTCTTCTGCCGGTGCTGCTTCTTCAGCAGTTGCCTCTACAGTTTCAGCCGGAGCTTCCTCTGCTGCTTTACCTGCAGCGAGGTCAGCAAGCTCTACGCCGCCGTCAACAATAGTAGAGAGCAATCTTGCAAGTCCACTGATGGGGGACTGCATACTGCCCATCATCTTCGAAATCAATACATCGAAGCTTGGTGTTGCAGCTAAAGTATTGAGTTCCTCGATAGAAACTGCTTTACCCTCAACGAAACCTGCTTTAATTTCGAGATTGTCGTTCTTCTTAGCGAACTCAACTAAAACTTTTGCCGGAGCAACAACATCAGTGTAGCTCATAGCAAGTGCTGTAGGTCCGTTAAGCACCTCGTCAAACTCGGTGTAACCAATCTGGTTTGCAGCAAAACGTGTCAGTGTATTCTTAACAACTGAGTACTCAACGCCTGCTTTGCGCAGTTCGTTTCTCAGCTTGGTATCCTCCTCAACGGTGAGACCGCGGTAGTCAACCATAACGCCGGCAACAGCTTTCTGCATTTTATCAGCTAAATCAACAACGATTTGCTTTTTCTGCTCCAAAATCTTTGCACTTGGCATTCTCAATTTCACCTCACTAACCAAAATAATAAAATAAGGCTTTTCTCCGCAAACAGAGAAAAGCCTAAATATAATCATATTATATGAAAGCTTCCTCGGCTGGCATATTTAAGCTCTAAAAGAGCGCCAACTGTCTGCGGAAATCTAATCCATGTGCCATTATAGCACAACGAATTTTAAAAGTCAAGCAAAATCTTAAAATAAATTATTCGCCGATTTTTGCCTGGTTTACTTTGATGCCGGGGCCCATTGTTGAAGAAACAACACAGCTCTTCATATACTGACCTTTAGCAGCTGCCGGCTTAGCTTTGATGATAGCACCAAGCAGAGCCTTGAAGTTATCCTGAAGCTTTTCAGCGCCAAAGGATACTTTACCAATCGGGCAATGGATGATATTTGTCTTATCAAGACGATACTCAATCTTACCAGATTTGATTTCTGCAACAGCTTTTGCAACATCCATAGTAACTGTTCCGGCTTTCGGGCTTGGCATAAGACCTTTCGGACCTAAAACCTTACCAAGACGACCAACAACACCCATCATATCAGGAGTTGCAACAACAACATCATAATCGAACCAGTTCTCGTTCTGGATTCTAGGAATAAGCTCCTCAGCACCTACGAAATCTGCACCAGCCTGCTCAGCCTCTGTAGCTTTGTCGCCCTTAGCGAATACGAGCACGCGAGCGGTTTTACCGGTACCGTGTGGCAGAACGATAGCACCTCTGACCTGCTGGTCAGCGTGACGTGAGTCAACGCCAAGTTTTACATGAACCTCAACGGTCTCATCAAACTTGGCTTTAGCGGTCTTAATGACCAAATCCAAAGCGTCTTTCGGGTCGTAAAGAGTTGTTCTTTCAACCAATTTAGCGCTTTCGATATATTTTTTACCTCTAAACATTTCGTTTCCTCCTTCTGTGGTCTGACAAGCCTTATGGCTCTCCCACTAATTTCACGCAAAACAGGGATTAGTCTTCTACGACAATACCCATACTTCTTGCAGTTCCTGCGATCATGCTCATAGCTGCTTCGATAGATGCAGCGTTTAAGTCGGGCATTTTTGTTTCTGCAATCTGACGGATTGCATCTTTAGAAACAGTTGCAACCTTTGTCTTGTTCGGCACACCGGAACCGCTTTCGATTTTAGCAGCCTTTTTCAGTAATACAGCTGCCGGCGGAGTTTTGGTGATGAAAGAGAAAGATCTGTCTGCATACACTGTGATTACAACGGGGATGATTAAACCTGCATCCTTCGCTGTTTTTTCATTGAACTCCTTTGTGAACTGTACAATGTTCACGCCGTGCTGACCCAATGCAGGACCTACCGGCGGCGCCGGAGTAGCTTTACCTGCGGGGATTTGTAACTTAATGTAACCTGAGATTTTCTGAGCCATTAGGGGCACCTCCTTTTTCACAAATGTGGTATTGGCGAACGGACCCTCCGTCCTCCCACGGCGCTACGACTATTGCCATAGGCCCAATATGTGCAAAAGACACGTCTTTGCGCATATCCTTCACGGTTTGCTTTAGGCAAACCGAATATAACATCCTGCACAGCAGGAAATGCTATCTTAATGTAAAACTTCTACCTGAGAAAAATCAAGCTCGACGGGTGTTTCACGACCGAACATAGATACCGTAACCTTAACAAGCTGCTTGTCTGTATCGATTTCGCTGACAACACCGACAAAGTCCGCCAGAGGACCGTCGCAAACACGCACACTTGTGCCAACCTCAAACTTAACTGCGACAGTTTTGCGCTCGATTCCCATTGAAAAGACTTCTTCATCAGTAAGAGCAACCGGTTTTGAGCCGGGGCCCACGAATCCGGTAACACCACGAGTGTTGCGGATTACATACCAGCTTTCGTCTGTCATATACATTTTGACCATGACATAGCCGGGGAAAACCTTGCGCATAACAGATTTCTGCTCGTTGCCCTTGGTTTCGATAACCTCTTCCATGGGCACCTTGATATCGAGAATCTGATCCTGAAGACCACGGTTTTCTACTGATTTTTCGATGTCCGTCTGTACTTTTTTCTCATAACCTGAAAAGGTATGAACGACATACCATCTTGCTTCATCAGCCATATCAAATCAAAGAAGCAAAAGCCTCTTCTGCCTCCCTTTAACAATTAATTTAGAAATTAATCCAATGCCGGTTCTCTTTATTTAAGCAATGCATTCACTAAGAACTGGAAGAAGAAGTCCAGAACAGCGATGATTACACCTACTAAGATAAGGGCAGCAATAACAATACCGGTATTGTTCTTTACCTGTTTAAAAGTAGGCCAAACTACTTTCTTAAGCTCAGACTTCATTTCGCGAAAGTATCTTAAAATGCGCTTAAAAAAGCCAACTTTTTTTTCTTCAGACGCCATAACTCACACATCCTTACTTACATATTTGGCTTACAAACTATTATTTTGTTTCCTTGTGCTGAGTGTGTTTCTTGCAGAATCTGCAGTACTTGCTGATTTCGATTCTGTCCGGATCATTTTTCTTATTTTTCATTGTGTTGTAGTTTCTCTGCTTACATTCTGAACAAGCTAAAGTAATTCTGGTTCTCATGAAAAGCACCTCCTTATATTAATACAAACAATCAATTTTACTTGATTTTTAGCCTTTTTCCCCGCATTTATCCGAAAAAACGCGCGCAAAAAAAAAGACCCTAACCCTCTAGGTACATTTTAATATATCATAACACACACAATTCGTCAAGTGTTTTTTTAAATTTTTTTTGTAAACTGATAAAACATATATATTAGGTAGAAAGTTTTTTAAAGGCTGCGGCACAAAAGCCGCAGCCTTCTTATATTATTATTTGTCTTCATCACCCGACGAGTGGTAGCATGAGCGGCATTTGCTGCCTGCGGGACAACCGATACATTTTTCGCCTCGCTTTTTTGCTTTTATGATGTAGCCGGCAGCGAGTGCTATGATAAGCACGACTACGGCTATGATGATAAAATTCTCCATAACAAATCTCCTTATTACAGCTGTGCTTTGTCAGCAGCCGGTGTATATTCGCTCTTTAGGCCCTTGTCCGCTTTTTTGATAAGATAAATCAAAACTGCAGCAAAGATAGCAACTGCGATAAGACCCGGTAAAAAGCCTGCGCCAAATGAGCCTGTTGTGATGAGCGTGCCAACCTGATAAACAAGATAGCTTATGGTGTAACCTACACCGAGCTGGAGGCCTATTCCGCCCCAGAGCCATTTTGCACTCTTCATTTCAGCGTTCATAGCGCCGATAGCGGCAAAACAGGGCGGGGTGAAGAGGTTAAACATAAGGTATGCTAAAGCTGCAACCTTTGTAATGGCAAATACAGTTGCAACCTCTGCGCCTGCACCCTCTAAAAGAGCAAGCTCCTCAGTATCAATGAGGTTCTCCAGTCCAACAAAGCAAACTGCAAGAGTTCCTACGACATTCTCTTTTGCAATAAATCCCGTAACTGCCGCAGCAGCAAGCTGCCAGGAAAGAACACCCACAACAGGAATGAGAAAATATGCAAAGAGCTCTGCAATTGATGCAAGGATTGATGTGTCTGCTGAAGCCGCCTCTGCAAAAGTCCAGTCAAATGTTTGCATAATATGTACAGCTGTGTTACAAAGAAGGATGATTGTAGCAGCCTTTACAATGTATGACCAACCGCGTGCGCACATTGATTTAAATGCACGCCACAGGCTTGGTGCCTTATATTCCGGAAGCTCTATAATAAAGAAGGATTTTTTTGCCTTTACTCCTGTAATTTTATTTATAAGCAACGCGCCTATAAAGATGACGAGAATGCCTACAAAGTACATAAGCGGTCCGACCCATGAAGCATCGGCAAAAAATGCACCTGCAAAAAGAGCAATTACAGGAAGCTTAGCGCCACAGGGCATAAACGGAGCAAGCATCGCTGTAGCTCTGCGCTCACGTTCGGTGCGGATTGTACGACATGCCATAACACCCGGAATAGCACAACCGGTAGCTATTACAAACGGGATAACAGACTTGCCGGAAAGACCGACCTTTTTAAAGATGGGGTCTAATACAACCGAAACACGCGCCATATAACCGCAATCTTCCAAAAGCGCGATTAAGAAATACATTACCATAACAAGCGGCAAAAATCCGACAACAGCTATGGCGCCGCCGATAACTCCGTCAATCAAAAGTGCATAAAGCAAGGGATTTGCGCCTTCTAAAAAGCCGCCAATCCAGCCCTGGAATGACTCGAGCAGAGTTGCAAGACCGGGAACGGTTGCGCCGGACTCAAATTCATAGCCCTCAGCAATCCACACGCCAGGTCCCGCCTGGGAAATCCAGAACACAAGGTACATTATAACTGCAAAAATCGGGATACCGAGCCATTTATTAGTAAGAACGGCGTCAATCTTATCCTGCGCATTTTTCTTGTTTGTTGAAACCTTGCGTATTTCTACTTGTGCAACAATTTTATTTACAAATTCAAAACGCTTTCTGTCATCGGCCAAAACAGTCTCCTTATCGCTAAGGTCAATATCACCTTGCACATAGGGAGCTGTCTGAGTCTTGCCCTTTGCCGCTATTGCTGCTGCAACAACCTCGGCTAAGCCCTTATCGCTCACAGAAGTAGAGACGGTTTCAAAAACAGGGCAACCAAGCTTATCAGAAAGAGTCTGCGCGTCAATTTTGTTTCCCTTCTTGTCGTTTACATCGCTTTTATTAAGCGCAACAACAACGGGGATTCCCAGCTCTAAAATCTGTGTCGTGAAGAACAAACTACGACTTAGATTTGTTGCATCTACAATGTTTATGATAACATCTGGCCTTTCATTCTTGACATAGCTGCTGGTGATGGTTTCTTCGGATGTAAAAGGAGACATCGAGTACGCACCCGGAAGGTCAACCGCGATTAATTCCTCGCCAACACCGCTAAAGCTCTTTTTGATAGTGCTTTCTCTTTTGTCGACAGTAACACCCGCCCAGTTACCAACCTTTTCATTTCTTCCGGTAAGAGCGTTATACATTGTAGTCTTGCCGCTGTTCGGATTGCCCGCTAAAGCAATTCTCATCGTAATTCCTCCTGTTTATGTGTTTTTCATCTTATACTACCCAGTTAGCATTGACTAACCCGTTTGCAAAATATATACGACCGCAAAAATAAACGGTCGCTTTAATTAATAAACAATGATTGCCTCAGCAAGTTGGTTGTCGATATTATATCTTCCGTCTTTAATCGAAACAACGCATCCGCCTTTTAAGTGCGAAATAACAGTTATCGTCTCGCCGCTGTAGCAACCGAGTGTAAATAAAAAAGCATTAAGCTCTTCATCTTCTGTTTTTATATCTTTTATTATATATTCTTTTTCCGGCAAAGCCTCTTTTAAATTCATAGCCTGATTCATCTCCATAAAACTTCTGTTTGTAACATAATGTATAGTTAGTTTAACACAACTAACTCGTTTTGTCAATAGGAAATTCAGGGGTTTTTTGACATTTTAAAAAAGCCCGCTTTATTTGACAAATCGTTTATTTTTAGTTATAATTATATTCATAGGAAGGGGATGATATGACTTGAGAATAAAAGAATCTGCGGAAAATTATTTAGAGACTATTCTTATGCTTAAAAATAAAAACGGCTCAGTTCGCAGCATTGATATTGCAAACGAACTTTCTTACACTAAGGCAAGCGTCTCTGTTGCTATGAAATCTTTTCGTGAAGAAGGTTATGTCACCGTGGATAAAGTGGGTAATATTTCCCTGACCGAAAAGGGCGTTTTAATTGCCGAAAAGATGTATGAGCGTCACAAAATTATTGCAAAAGCGTTGATAGCCCTTGGCGTGAGCGAGGAGACGGCATATAAGGACAGCTGTAAAATTGAACACGATATAAGCACCGAAAGTTTTGAAAAAATAAAAGACTACCTTATTAATAAAGGTATAGATTAAAATAACCACCCTTTTGGGTGGTTATTCTTTTTTATTTTTATTTAGTCTAAAAGTGCCTTTTGCGGTCCGGACGTTTTACGAAGGGGACAGGAAAAAACAGTTCGGAATGGATAAACTGAGCCACCGCAAGCCGCAAGGTTTGTGGTGGGTTACCCGAAGCTGTACTTGTGTACAGCGAGAGGCGAAGCTTGTTCATAGCAAAAGGCATTAAAACAAAGAAACATCTCGTTTGAGATGTTTCTTCCAAAATATAATTATCTTCTAGTTTTCACTACTATTATTTAGTCTAAAAGTGTCTTTTGCGGTCCGGACGTTTTTTACGTCCCGCCCGATTAATTAAGCTCTGATGTACAGTGCGGGCATCTTGTTGCCTCGATAGCAATTTCGCTCATGCAGTACGGGCATTTTTTTGTTGTAACTTCCACTGCAACTTCTTCCTTTTTCTTACCAAGAGAAGAAAGCTTATTGATAGCTTTAACCATAAGGAAAATAATAAATGCCATAATAACGAAATTGATTATTGCAGAGATAAAGGCGCCATAGCGGATTTCAACATCACGCACGGTAAACACAAGGTCCTGAAAATCGTTGCGTGCAAAAAGACCGATGGCAGGCATTAACACATCGTTAGTAAGAGATTTTACAATTGCCTGAAAAGCACCGCCAATAATAACGCCGACAGCCAGGTCAATAACGTTGCCACGCAGGGCAAAGGTCTTGAATTCATCAAAAAACTTTTTCATATTATAAACCCATTCCTTTCATTTTTTACATTTTTCGACAACTTAATTATATTATTTAAATATGCTCATGTCAAGAGCGAAAGAGCCTCCTAAAAAGCAAAAACCACCTATATAATATATAAAGGGTTACAATTTCATTAAATTTACAAGTTTTAGTTGACGAAGACATAGCAATTATTATATAATAACTCTATGTGATTTAAACAAAGGAGGAATTTCCAATGGGTAAAAGCATTACCAAATTGGTAGTAGCATTGCTCGTCATCGCCATAGCGGTTTCTGTCGTAATTTGCGGCATAAACGTTAATCTTTTCGGCTGGCACATAAGCTATCCAATGGCGCTTGATGAGGATTATGGAATACGTCAGGGACTGGATTTAGTCGGTGGTTCATCAATAACATATGAGGCACAGGCTGATTCTGTAACAGACGAAGAAATGGATTCAGTTAAAAACGTATTAAGAAGACGTTTGGATGCCCTTGGCTATAGTGAAGCTACTGTTTCACGTCAGGGTGAGAAGAAAGTGCGTGTTGAGATTCCTGCCATCCAGGATCCACAGCAGGCAGTTGAAACTTTGGGCCAGACCGCAAAACTTACTTTCCGTGATTCAGACGGTAACGTAGTTTTAGAGGGCGCTGATGTAAAGAGCGCAGCTGCTCGTTACGGAAAAACAAGCGAGACATCACCTGACCAGCACTACGTTGAGCTGGTTCTCGAAAATTCAGGTATTGATAAGTTTGCTCAGGCAACTGAGGCAGCAGCCGCTAAAACTGACGGTAAGAACTACATCGCAATTATGCTCGATGAAGAAGTTATCAGTCAGCCGAGCGTTCAGACAACCATCAACTCCGCTACCTGCGTAATTTCTGGCGGATTTGCTGATTCATCTGAAACAAGCGAGCTTGCAACACTCATAAATTCCGGTAACCTTCCGTTCTCCATCAAAGATGTTGAACTGCGAAGCGTTGGACCGACTCTCGGTGAGAGAGCCTTAGAGACAAGCCTTATGGCAGCAGGTATCGGTATTTTACTGATTATCGTATTTATGCTTTTGGTTTATCGTCTCCCGGGTCTCGTTGCTGATATTTCGCTTTTAGCTTATATCGCAATCGTAACCTTTATTATGACATACTTCCGCGTAAACCTCTCCCTGCCGGGTATCGCAGGTATCATCCTTTCGGTAGGTATGGCAGTTGACGCAAACGTTATTATCTTCGCAAGAATGAAGGAAGAACTCGCAGCTGGTAAAACTGTTAAAGCTTCCGTTGCTGCAGGTTTTGACCGTGCGTTCATCGCAATTTTAGACGCTAACGTTACAACACTTATCGCAGCTGTTGTGCTTTACTACTTCGGTACAGGTCCGATTCAGGGCTTTGCAATCACCTTGGGTATCGGTACTGTTGTAAGTATGTTCTCAGCTATCGTTGTTACTAAATTCCTTTTGAATCAGGTTGTTGGTCTTAAGCTGACTAACCCCTGGTTATACGGAATTAAGAAAAGAAAGGAGGCATAAGAGATGCAGAAGACTTTAAAAATCGTTCAAAATGCAAAATATTTCTGGGCTATCTCAATAATTGCCATCCTTTTAGGTGTAGTATTCTTATTCGTTAATGGTGGCTTCGCTGAAGACATCGACTTTGCCGGCGGTATGAGCATGACCGTTGACTTTGGCGACCAGGCAGCAAGCCTTGATTTAAAAGATGTTACAGCTACTGTAAAAGAAGCTGCTCCTGAGATTGGCGAGCCTATCGTTCAGCGCTCTGATTCAAATCAGATTGTTATTCAGACAGTAAGCGTTGAAAATGATGTTCGTGATGCTATCCAGAACAAAATTATTGAGAAATATTCTCTTGAAGCTGAAGCTATTCTTTCTGTTGATAACGTAAGTGCAACAGTCGGCGGTGAGCTTAAAGCTCAAGCTGTTAAAGCTACTGCAATCGCTGCACTTTTAATGCTTATCTACATTGCATTCCGCTTTGAATTTAAGACAGGTGTTGCAGCTATCATCGCACTCCTGCACGACTGCGCAATTATGCTTTCATACTGCGCAATCTTCCGCGTTCCGCTTAACACTACGCTTATTGCGGCACTTCTTACAATCATCGGTTATTCAATCAACAACACCATCGTTGTTTTTGACCGTATCCGTGAGAACTATAAGAAGAATCACCGTGCACCGTTTGCTGATACTGTTAACGGTAGCGTAATGCAGACATTAGGCCGCTCCGTTGCTACAACGGTTTCAACACTTCTGCCGGTTGTTATGCTGTTTATCTTCGGTGTAACATCAATCCGTCAGTTCACTATTCCGCTTATCGTTGGTTTGCTTGCAGGTACCTATTCTTCAATCTTACTTGCTGCTCCGGTTTGGGCTTGGCTTAAAAAAGTTCAGGACAACTACAAAAAGCGCAGAATAGCAAAAAGATAAATTAAAATAATTAAAGGCTGTGGTTTCTACCATAGCCTTTTTTGTTTTGGATTATTTTTTAAATTTGTTTTTAGGGTGACGATTCCTTTACAATATGCTTAATATAAGCAGTTTGCTGTGGGCATTGTTTTTATAGCTTGCTCCCAACCGTTATTATCCCCTGTTTAGCAAACACAAATGTAGCATAGCACGAGTTTGCTGCTGATGAGTCTAGCGAGCGCAGGCAAGCCCGCACTGCATAAGTCAGAGTTCGAGGATGTCCACCGATGTTTTTTGCCCCTTTTTCTTCATAAATGAAGAGGTTATAGGGAGCTAGGGGGGAAGCAGGAATCATCCTCTGGAATTATTTATAAAATAACCCTGCCACAACTTTAAAGTTATAGCAGGGCTTTGTTTCAACCTTTGTTTTTATTATTCAGCGGGGATGTCTACTCCCTGAAAGCCTTTTACTACTTCACGGTAGCCATGTGCTAATATAACTGCCTTTTCCTTGTCTGCAGTGTAAGAAATTAAAAATTTCTCAATTTTGCCGTTGTTCTCAACCGGGTATGCATATATTTTACCGTCTTCGCCGCTAATCTGTGCTCGAACCTCTTCGTTACTCATAATCCATTCGTAGCAAGCCGGGGAATGCTTTTTAATCTCCTCGGTAATATCAGCTAAAATTCCAATTTTGTTAAGCTTATCAAGGCCCTCTTTTCCAACAAAGCCGTCATCTAAAATCATAACCGGTTCGCCCGCTGCAAGCATAAGCATCATTTTCTCGTTAACTGACTCTTTTTCAGCAACAACCGCTATAACATTAGTTGTATATGTAACCGCTGCTGCAACCTCTAAAAGAGGCAGTGTGTTATTCTCCAGTGCGCTCTCTGCCAAAAAGACGCTGAGCGCTATGCCTGCCGGTGTTTTGATTTCAACTAAATTCCTATCCGAAAAAGCTGGATTTACACCGTAAAAAGTAACTGTACATCCAAGCTCTTCGCAAAGGAATCTGAGCGGCACGAACAGGCTTTCATTCACAATTTTTGCTGCGGCATCAATTAATTTTTCCTCACCGTCAGAAAGCACAACATTTGAATCAACGGTAAATACAAGCTCTTTTACACTTTTAACTGTAACCTTGCCCGCATCAAAAATTATTGCATCGTCTGCTATTCCGAGTTCATTTAAAAATGCACGGGCAGGAACTAAAGTGCGGTCATTTTCAATGAATGCTGAAAGGTCGTTAAAGGAAATTTCGCGTCCGTCAACAGTAATTTCAAGCTTTACCTCATCTGCAAAGCCGTTTATTGCTCCTGCGGAAATAATCATAAGACATACTAAAATTAATGCTGTAAGTTTTTTCATTTGTCTGCATCCTCTCTTTATTTTTGAATCATACTTACGTCACGTATAATAGGCTCGTTAAACACCATATGTATAAATACGTCTTTCTTTTCTCCCTCAATCAAAAACTGGACACGTTCAACGTTTGAAAGCTCAGTCAGCGCATTTACTATTGAATAAACAGTTAGCTGTTCTATAGCCGTTCCGCCCACATGCTTTGTAATAAAATCACTTGACAAGTTTACAAAACAAGTGCCGTCTGTTGTTTCTACCGAGCGGATTTTTGTCTCTGCAGGAATTGTCTTGTACATATTTTCCCGTTCCGGACCTTTGATAAGTTCTGTAAGAATAACTTTTTCTAACGCATCGCCCTTGGATACCTTAACTCTGCGCACCTCACGCATTAAGGTGCTGGCCTCGTTATCGCTGAAGTACAGGGTGATATTTGCCTCGTCCCGAGTAAGCGCCTCAGCATCAAAAACCAGGTCGCCATCTTTCATCCCCCTGACAGCTGTCCCGTCATCTAATGTGAGGTCCGTGCCCTCAACCATAATTGTAACGCTCGCTACGCCGTTTACCGAGCAAAGCGATTTTACAATGGCGGCAGACGCTAAAACATCCATAATGTTATCTTCATTATAAAACTCTTTTGAAAGATTTACCGTTATTTCGCCTTTTTCAGCAGAAATATCTAAAAGGCTCGTGCCGGCACGGATTATTCTCGAGTGCTCCGGCTTTTGCGGCCCTGCGAGCAGTTTTTCCATCACAATACCCGGAAGTTTTGCTGCATCTACACCTTCAACATTAAATTTTTCTTCGACCAAATCTGTGCAGTCTTTATTTCCAAAATATAGCTTAACCACTTCCTGCAGATGCAAATCACCAGGCCTTGTTCTGCTACATCCGATAGAAATAATCATTACAAAAATAAGAATCATCGATGTAAGTATCAGCTTTTTCGTCTTCATAATATGACCTCCTCCAAAAAGTCTGTCAAAAAACGTAAACCAATCAAAAGTTTCTACAGAAAAAGCGCCTTAAGACCGCTTTAAAAAAGGGGGGATTTAAGTTTGTCTTGAGGCGCTTTCCGTAAAAAAAGAAATTAACTGAAATTAATTGCCCGGGCGGTTATCTGCCGCTTTTTAAACGGTCAACCTCTGCCTGGAGCTGTTCGAGTTTTTTCGTATATTCAATTATTTTATCATTTGCTTCGTCATATATCTTTTTATTTTTTATGTACTCGTCGGTAATGTTTAGTGCAGTTAGCACGGCTACCATCTCCGCCGACATACAAGGGGACAAATCGCGGATTTTCTTAATCTGTTGGTCAACAAAATCGGAAACCTCAAGCATATATTCTCTTGAATTTTCTGAAACCAATGTATAAGTCTTGTTTGCAATTTTTACGGCAAGTTTGTTTCTTGCGTTTGCCATAAGTGCACCCCCTCATATTCTTACGGACCAGATTCGGCTCTTATGCCGGCTCTGCATCCACAATTTCTTTCATTATGCGTTCAACATCCGCCTGACTAAGCGACTTTGCAACAACAAGCTCGCTCACCAGAATCTGTTTAGCATTTGAAAGCATTTTTCTCTCGCCGGTGGAAAGTCCGCGGCTTTTGTCGCGGCACATAAGGTTCTTAACCACGTTAGCGACCTCATAAATATCACCGCTTTTAATACGGTTCATATTCTCACGGTAACGCTTGTTCCAATTTGAGTCCATCTCGCTGCGGCAGTTTTTAAACTCCTCTAAAACACGGTCTGCCTCTGCCTCGGTGATTACATCACGAAGACCGGCCTCTTCTGCGTGGTCCATCGGAATCATAACGCACATATCGCCGATTGGTATCTTCATAATATAATAATTCTGCTTAACGCCCATTATCTCGCGTTCTTCAATTGCTTCAATGATTCCGGCCCCGTGCAGCGGGTACACGATTTTGTCGCCAATGCCGTACTTCATGCCGCCAAACCTCCTAAAGGGTTAACCCTCAAACTGCCTTTAAAATCTGCCGCTGCGGCAAAGGTCGCGCGGTGCAGCATAATTGATTTTGGTTATTAAAAGCAATGTTTCTGCTTTTTAAATCAATCTGCCGAAAAATAAAGGAATTTTTACCTATCCTATAATATATTTTATTATAAAAATCGCAATATGTCAAGTGTTAAGCGCTCTAAATACGTGTAAAAACTAAAAAAGAAACATCTCAAAAAAGAGATGTTTCTTCATAAATATCATTAAATTTAATTTTGCGGTCTGGACTTTTTAGCATCTCTCCCGTTACATATCCTATGTGCCGAAGATTGTAAAAAGCTCGTTGCCGCCGGACGTGTGCCTTTTTGGTATTTTTCCATCATACAGCCTCCGTCTTTGTGGATGCAAGGAATAGAAAGGAGATTACAGTATGTTTTTCTTTCGACATATCATTTTCTCCTTTTGAAATGCCTTTTATAGAATATTTTAGAGCTTTGTTTTATCTTTAAAATATTCTTTTGTAAGCTTTGCTACCACTCCTGACAAAGCAAAGAGTGCTATAAAGTTCGGGATAGCCATAAGACCATTGAATGTATCAGCAAGGTCCCAAGCAAGGTCTAACGATGTGGTTGCGCCAACAACTATCATAATTACAAAGATAATCTGATAGTACTTGGTTGATTTTAATCCGAACAAATACTCCATACATCTTGTGCCGTATAAAGACCAGCCTAAAATTGTTGAATATGCAAAGAATACAAGTGAAATAGCAACAAACAAAGAAGCAAATTTGCCACCAAACACAGTAGCAAACGCACTGGTGATGAGCTCTGCACCGGGTTTTACGCCAAAAGCTATATCTACGCCGCTTACTATAACAGTAAGACCGGTAAGTGTACAAATAATAAGAGTGTCTACAAACACTTCAAATATGCCGTAAAGACCCTGTTTTACTGCACTGTCTGTATCAGCAGCTGCGTGCGCAATAGCAGCAGAACCGAGACCTGCCTCATTAGAGAACGCACTGCGGCGAAGACCCCAAACAAGAACTTCTTTAAGTGCAATACCGCTTGCTGCACCAAAAATAGCTTTCGGTGCGAATGCGGCTACAAAGATTTTAGCAAATGCACCGCCAATATTTGCGTAGTTAGTGACAATTACAACCAATGTTAGAATTATGTACAATCCACTCATAAACGGAATCAAAAGCTCGGTTACTTTACCAATGCGTTTGATACCGCCTAAAAGCGCTGCAGCCGTAAGCACTGACATTAAGATACCAACAATCAAATTGATAGTTGATGAATTTTCTGTAAGTGCAGGAATAAAGGAAGTGATTGCGTTATTAACTGCACCTGAAATACTGTTAGCCTGAGAAAGGTTACCAATACCGAAGGATGCTAAAATTGCAAAAACTGAGAAGAGAACAGCCAACCATTTCCAACCTTTTCCCATACCATTTACGATGTAGTACATCGGTCCGCCGACCCAGTCGCCTTTTTTATTGCGCTCACGGTAATGTACTGACAGAACAACCTCAGAATATTTAATAACCATGCCGAGAAGCGCTGCAACCCAGAGCCAGAAAATTGCGCCGTAGCCACCCATTGCAATGGCCTGACAGGTACCAATAATGTTTCCGGTACCAACTGTTGCCGCAAGTGCTGTTGTCAAAGCCTGAAATGGGGTGATGGAGCCTTCTTTGGCTGTTGTTTTTTCAAAAACTTTACCAATAGTGTTCTTTAAAGCATAACCGAGTTTAGCAAACTGGATACCTCTGTTTAAGATAGTGAAAAATATTCCGCCAACAGCTACGCACGGCAATAATATATAAAGCCATGCAATTGTGTTTAATGGGCCTGTGAAAAAGTTGAAAATTGCTTCCATTTCTAATCCCCTCTGTCGTTTATTTTTATTTAGATTTTATTCCCACTCAATTGTTCCCGTCGGCTTCGGTGTTAAGTCGTAGCAAACACGGTTAACGCCCTTAACCTCGCTTATAATACGGTTAGTGATGCGGTTTAAAATCTCCCATTCAAGCGGCTCGATAGTAGCTGTCATAGCATCGACAGTGTTTACCGCACGGATGATTACGGGATATTCAAAGCTTCTTGCGTTGTCACGCACGCCAACAGATTTAAAGTCGGGCACTAAGGTAAAGTACTGCCATACCTTTTTGTCAAGGCCGGCTTTTGCAAATTCCTCTCTCAAAATAGCATCAGACTCACGAACAGCCTCTAATCTGTTACGGGTGATTGCGCCAAGGCAGCGCACACCGAGACCGGGGCCCGGGAACGGCTGACGGTAAACCATATTATCAGGCAGACCAAGCTCAACACCGCAAGCACGAACCTCATCCTTAAACAGATAATAAAGCGGCTCAACAAGCTCAAACTGCATATCTTCCGGCAGACCGCCTACGTTGTGGTGAGATTTTACAACTTTTGCGGTTTTTGTGCCGCTCTCTACGATATCGGGATAGATTGTACCCTGTGCCAAAAATTCGATTCCGGAAAGCTTTCTTGCTTCTTCTTCGAACACACGGATAAACTCTGCGCCGATAATCTTACGTTTCTCTTCAGGGTCTTCTATGCCTGCAAGCTTTCCTAAAAAGCGCTCGCTTGCATCAACATAAACAAGGTTTGCATCAAGCTGATTGCGGAAAACTTCTACAACCTGCTCCGGCTCTCCCTTACGGAGAAGTCCGTGATTTACATGAACGCAGGTCAGGTTTTTGCCGATTGCCTTAATCAAAAGCGCTGCAACAACAGATGAGTCAACTCCTCCTGAAAGCGCTAAAAGAACTTTCTTATCGCCAACCTGCTTTTTAATAAGTTCAACCTGGTCTGCAACAAAGTTTTTCATGTTCCAGTTTGGCTCAGCCTTACAGGTATCAAACAAAAATGGTTTTAGTATCTCTTTGACCTTTTCTTCATCATCCGGCCAGGCAGCAAGTTTATTGTCAGTTGCAGCTGCATCGTGCTCAACTGCTAAAACGGGGATGCCTGCGGAATAAATCTCGCTTGCAACAAAAATTTCTTCGCCGTCAACAATGTTATTCGGACCACCATTTACGATTATGCCCTTAACATTGGGGATGGAAGAGAGTTTGTCCACTGTGATATCGTGCGGATAAATCTCGCTGTAAACACCGAGCGCACGCACTGCACGGGCAACCATAGTGTTAAGTTCGCTTCCAAGGTCTAAAATTACAATCATGTCCTGCTTCATTTTATCACTCTTTTCTAAAAAGTTTTTATCTTACTTTTATTATATACTTTCCAAATATTTATATCCCGCGCTTATTTCCTCTTTTACCCTTTCAGTTGCGGTCCCACCTATGAGGTTTCTTCCGTCAACGCAGGTCTGCATAGAAATTGCGTCGTAAATATCTTCTTCAATCAAGTCAGAGCATTTTTTAAACTCGTCCATTGTGAACTCGTCAAGTGCTTTGCCCAGCTCTATTGCCATTGCAACCATCTTGCCCACAACAGCATGTGACTCACGGAAAGGCACGCCCTTTTTAACCAGGTAATCTGCCACGTCGGTCGCATTTGTAAAACCGCCTTTAGCACCAGAAAGCAGATTGTCCTCTCGGACAGTCATGGTTTTAATCATATTAGCAAACACCGGCAAACAAAGTTTTAC
Source organism: Clostridia bacterium (assembly GCA_045578185.1). GTDB lineage: Bacteria > Bacillota > Clostridia > UBA1381 > UBA9506 > RGIG1666. The sequence goes on along the minus strand of JAZNJS010000012.1, from coordinate 7,973 downwards.
GGTGTCTACTGCATCAAATACCGCCTCTTTATCCTCCTGCATATCCTTGTTATACGCAAGTGGCAAAGATTTCATAACAGTTAAAATAGTCATCAGGCTTCCGTAGACTCTGCCGGTCTTTCCTCTTATGAGCTCTGCAACGTCGGGATTTTTCTTCTGCGGCATGATGGATGAGCCGGTTGAGTAGCTGTCGTCCATCTCCACAAACGAAAACTCGTTGCTTGACCACAGGATAAGCTCCTCACAAAAACGTGAAAGGTGCATCATCATTATGGAAAGGCATGAAATAAGCTCAATAATAAAGTCACGGTCACTTACAGAATCCATCGAGTTGTGAGTAACACCGTCAAATCCAAGCTCTTTTGCCACATACTCACGGTCTAAAGGATAAGTTGTGCCCGCAAGCGCTCCTGCGCCAAGAGGCATTATGTTAATGCGGCTTCGTGCGCTAGTGAGTCTTGCGCAGTCACGGCGAAACATTTCAAAATATGCCATCATATGATGACCAAAGGTCACAGGCTGAGCTTTCTGAAGATGTGTATAGCCCGGCATAATTGCTCCTGCGTGCTCTTTTGCCAAATCAAGCAGTGTGTTCATCATTGTCTTAAGCATTTCTAAAATTTCGTCAGTCTCATCACGCAGATACATTCTTATATCAAGAGCAACCTGGTCATTTCTGCTTCTGCCGGTGTGCAGGTGCTTGCCCACATCGCCGATGCGTTCAATTAAGATTGTTTCTATATTCATATGGATATCTTCGGCATCGATTTTAAACTCAACCTTGCCATCTTCGATATCAGCTAAAATTTCCTTTAAGGTTTTACCGATAAGCTCTGCGTCCTCTTTTGCAATTACTCCACATCTTCCAAGCATTGCAGAGTGTGCAATTGAACCTAAGATGTCCTGCTTATACATACGGGCATCAAAGCGAATGGATGAATTAAAGTCGTCAACCAAAGCATCCGTCGCTTTTCCGAAGCGTCCGCCCCATAATTTCATATTTTCACGTCCTTTAAGTTTTACTCACATTTTATTGATAAAGTATTATATCACAAATGAACTTTTTTGTCCAGTAAATGCCCAAAATTTTAGCACCCGTTTTAGAACGAATTTTGAAAGTGCTTGACATAATATCTATATTATGGTAATATAAGATAAAGTATTGTCGAAAGGTAGTGTGCCGCTGATGATTGAGCGGGGAGATATTGAAAGAGTTAAAACTCTTTTAACCGAAAATATTGGGAAGAGAATCAAACTTACGGCAAAAAAAGGAAGAAAAAGAGTTATTGTGCGCCAGGGCGTTATTCATGCGACCTATCCCTCTATTTTCATCGTAATTTTAGACAGTATATCCGAGTTTGCAGACACAGGAAGAACAATCTCTTTCAGCTATGCAGATATTTTAACAAAAAGCATCGAAATCATCGTTACGGATACCAAACTGGAAATTAAATAATCTGTATAACTAAGAAAAGCTGTTGCGCTTAGCAACATCTTTTTTGTTTGCTCTTTTTGCGGTCTGGACTTTTTTTACATCTCAAGGGATAGGAAAAAAGATTCAGAATGAACAAACTGAGCAAAAACAAGGTTTGCCTTGTTTTTGGGTACCCGAAAGCGTACGAGGGTACGCTGAGAGGCGAAGTTTGTTTATAGCAAAAAGAAATTATTTAAAAAGAAAAATCGAAGTTATGAGATTTTTCTGCATATAATATTTAAACTGATATCTTTGCCATACCTGAATTTATACTTTTCTTTTCTTTTTGCGGTCTGGACTTTTTTACCTCCCGCCTTTTACACCTTTAAATGCTTTCTTAGTGCTATCAAGCTTCCCACGCCACCGAGTACTACACCAAGTCCTAAGAATGCGCCGATAAGCGGCCACACCATAGCAGAGAACGGCTTGAAGCTCACAAATGAAATGTCAAGTGCGCTCACCAGCCCTAAAATACCTCTATAGCCGTATGCCACAACGGCAAATGAGGCGATAGCACCAATCAGGCCGATAATAATACCCTCAATAATGAACGGCCAGCGGATAAACCAGTCTGTTGCACCGACAAATTTCATAATATTAATTTCTTTATGTCTTGCAAATACCGTGAGTTTTATGGTGTTTGAAATAATGAAGACCGAAATAAGCGCAAGCGCAATCATTACCCATACGCTGACTGTGCCAAGATAATTGGTCATTAAAACGAGCTTGTCGATTGTGTCCTGATTTCTTATAATTTTTGCCACGCCCTCAGCACTTTCAATCTCGGACACGGTTTCATCTGCAATGGATAAGTCACGAAGTGTGATTAAATACCAGTCACGAAGAGGGTTGTCCTCCTCATAGCCCTCTAAGAGCTCTGCGCCGAGCTGATCTTTCCATTCATTTAAGCGGTCTTCTTTGGTGCTTAGGCTTACGTCTTTAATATTTTCTACATTTTTAAGCTTTTTACCGAGCTCTTTTACCTGCTCTTTATCGCAGTATTCGTCGACAACCAAAATTATTTCGTAATCGCCCTCAAGCTGTGTAGCGATATAGTTTAAATTCACGGTCAGCACCAAAAAGAAGCCGAAAACCAAAAGGCTTGCTAAAACGGTAAACACAGAGGCAAGGCTCATCCATCCGTTTGCGAACACGTCTTTTGACGCTTCACGTGCAAAATATCTGAATCTGTCAATTTTCATATCCGTAAACTCCCCTTGCTTCATCTCTTACAATCACGCCGTCTTCAATTGCGATAACTCTCTTTTTCATCTTATCAACGATGTCTTTTGCGTGAGTTGCCATAATGACGGTTGTGCCTCTTTTATTTACCTCGTCTAAAAGCTCCATTATTTCCATCGCGGTCTTCGGATTTAGGTTACCAGTTGGCTCGTCGGCAATCAAAAATGCAGGATTGTTTACGAGCGCCCTTGCAAGCGCAACCCTTTGCTGCTCACCACCGGAGAGCTGACCCGGATACATTTTGAGTTTCGAAGAAAGGCCAACCATACTGAGCACACTGGGCACTTGTCTTCTTATTGCTCTTTTCGATGCGCCCACAATTTCCATTGCAAAAGCTACATTTTCATAAACCGTCTTTTGCGGTAAAAGTCTGAAATCCTGGAAAACTACGCCCATACTGCGTCGAAGATACGGAATTTGCTTTTGCTCCAGCGCACCGACTTTTACATTGTTTATAATAACATCACCGCTTGTTGCGGTCTCCTCGTGCATTAAAAGTTTGATAAGGGTCGACTTTCCTGCGCCGGACGGACCAACGATAAAAACAAACTCGCCCCTTTCAACAAAGAAGCTGATATTATTAAGCGCTGTTGAGCCGTTATCATATACTTTAGATACATTACTGAAAAGAATCAAAACCTACACTCCTTACAATCAGAACTTGGACGGATTTGCGTTTAAGTATTTGTTAACAAGTATTGCAACCTTAAATACTACCGCATCGTCAAACTTTCTTAAATCAAGGCCTGTTAAGCGCTCAATTTTATCAAGGCGATATACAAGCGTATTTCTGTGAACAAAAAGCTGACGGGATGTCTCACTCACATTCAGGTTATTTTCAAAGAACTTAAATATTGTCTGAAGAGTCTCTTCGTCTAATACGTCTATACTCTCTTTTTTGAATATCTCATCCAAAAACAGCTCGCAGAGCTTGCTCGGCAGTTGATAAATAAGACGGCCGATGCCCATCGTGTCATAGCCTAAGATATACTGGTCATTTTCAAACACTCTGCCAATCTCGAGTGCAAGCTGAGCCTCGGAAAATGAACGTGCGATATCGTTTAATGACTCTGTCGGCGTTCCTATTCCCACATAAACCTGAAGCATAAGCTCAGCATTTATGGTATCAACGATGCTCTCTGCAATCTTGCGGGTAGTCTCTCTTGTAGCAGGCTCGGAAAGCGCCTTTATTAAAACAATGTGGCGGTTGTCTATGCTGATAACAAAATCCTGCTCCGGAAACATATTCTGCAAAACGTGTCCTACTGCTATCTCGTGCTCCTTCTCCGTCTGGATGATATAGACCAGACGGGGAACATCCATATCTATCTGCAGCTCGCCCGAGCGCAGAAAAATATCACCGGGCAAAATGTTTCCGAGCAATACATTTTTAAGATAACTGCTTTTATCGTATTTATCGGCACAGTGAAGCTGAAGATTTGAAAGAGTGACCGAAAGAAGAAAAATGAATTTTTGCTCTTCCTGCGACTGGCCACGCACATAAATAACATATTCAAGCATATTTCTCGTACCGATGGAAATAAATGTATAGCCGTCAAGCACATACGGTTTTCCGTTGCTTTCAGCATTTGTAAGCGCATCAAAAGCAAGCTCCTCAGAAAGCGGCTCGCCGATATGCGCAATAACATTTCCTGAATTATTAAGCACACCCATCTCACGATGGATTACGCCTCTCATCTGCTCCAAAACAGGCTGAAAAATTTGACCTAACATAATTTCCTCCATTCTGTCAGACGTTTTAGTGTAAGTGAAAGTCTTGCGAAATCCTTGTTTTTCGCAATTTTTCCTGACCTTTAGTATAATGCCGGAAATTTCGCACTTTTTACGCTTTATTTTACAATAAGTTACAAAATCTCTATCATATATAATAAACCCTTTTGTCGTATTTTGCAAGTTTATTTTGCAAAAATTCACTAAATTGTAATAATCTTTTGCGCATTATTTAAATATTTTTGTGAAAATTATTTCAAATTGACTCTTGCATAATTATACAAAAAGATGTATAATTATAACAAGATATGATTGGCGATTTATTTTTATTATAAACTTGAAAGGATAACTGCGATGAAATTTAATGAGATAATGGCACTAGATGATGCATATTATATGAATACTTTCGGCAAGCGCACGCCTGTAGCTTTTAGCCGAGGCGAAGGTGTGAAACTTTATACTGAAGAGGGCGAAGAATATACAGACTTTATGGCAGGTATCGCCGTAACGGCGCTCGGTCACAGTCACCCTGCCTTTGTTTCACGTCTTACGAAGCAGATTAGCTCGCTTATTCATACCTCGAGCCTTTACTATATCGAAAATCAGGCAACACTTGCCGAAAAACTGGTTAAAAAGTCTGTTGCTGACCGAATCTTTTTTGCTAACTCAGGCGCAGAGGCAAACGAGGGAGCAATAAAGCTTGCTAAAATTTATCATTACAAAAAGGGTAATACACATAAAAATGAAATTATAACCTTAGTAAATTCATTTCATGGAAGAACACTTACTACTGTTGCTGCAACCGGTCAGGAAAAATATCAGAAACCCTATCATCCGCTTACTCCGGGCTTCTGCCACGTCGACATAAATGATTTAGACGCATTAAAAGCTGCAGTAAGCCAAAACACCGCCGCAATTATGCTTGAGCTTATTCAGGGCGAAAGTGGCGTGCATCCGGTGGATAATGAGTATATAAAGGCTGTTCGCACAATCTGTGATGAAAATGATATACTCTTGATTGTTGACGAAGTGCAGACCGGTATGGGAAGAACCGGAAAACTTTTTGCATATGAGCATTTCGGCATCACACCTGATATATTCACCTTAGCAAAAGCACTCGGCAACGGCGTGCCGATTGGTGCGGTCTGTGCCAGACAGTTTGTAGCCGATGCATTCTCGCCCGGTGACCACGGAACAACCTTTGGCGGAAACCCGCTTGCAACTTGCGCCGGAAATGCAGTGCTTGACATTTTTGAAGAAGAAAAAATAGTTGAAAATGCCGAAAAGGTTGGTGCTTATTTTAAAGAGAAACTTATAGAAGTTGCAAACGAAACAGGAAAAATCAAGGAAGTTCGCGGCTTTGGTCTTATGCTGGGTGCAGAACTTATCGAGCCAATTGCAAAAGATGTACAGGCTAAACTTTTTGAAAAAAAATATTTAACCGGCGCAGTCGGAACTACAGTGCTCCGAATTCTGCCGCCGCTTATCATTACAAAAAATGATGTAGATAAATTTATTAACGTATTAAAGGAGTGTTTTTAATGAATAAACATTTACTTACGCTTCACGACTGGAGCACAGAGGAAATTTTAGATACGCTCTCACTTGCCGCTCAGCTTAAAGACGAGCAGAAAAAAGGAATAGAGCATCATCACTTAAAGGGCAAGACCCTCGGTATGATTTTCTCAAAATCATCCACAAGAACAAGGGTTTCCTTTGAGGTTGGAATGTATCAGCTTGGCGGTAGTGCGCTGTTTTTGAGTTCTAATGATATTCAGCTTGGACGCGGCGAGACCATTTATGATACTGCAAACGTGCTTTCTCGCTTTGTTGACGGAATTATGATTCGTACATTTAAACAGTCCGATGTCGAGGATTTGGCAAAGTATGGCACTATCCCGATTATCAACGGTCTTACAGACCTCGTGCATCCGTGCCAGATTTTAGCTGATTTCCAGACAGTTATTGAGAAAAAGGGCAAGCTCAAAGGTCTTAAGATGGCGTTTATCGGCGACGGAAACAACGTCAGCCATTCGCTTTTATACGGCTGTGCAAAGGTTGGTATGGATATCGCCGTTGCAACACCTGTTGGTTATGAATGCGACGCAGAGGTTATTAAAAATGCAATGGCTGATGCCGAAAAGACTGGCGCAAAAATCACAATCACCAACTCACCCGAGGAAGCAATTAAAGACGCTGATGCGGTTTATGCTGACACCTGGATAAGCATGGGTCAGGAAAGTGAAAAGGAAGAAAAGGTTAAAATCTTTATGCCTTATCAGATTAACAAAAAGCTATTTAGCAAAGCTAAGCCCGATGCAATTTTCCTGCATTGTCTGCCTGCATACCGCGGATATGAGGTTACAGAAGATGTTATTGATGGACCAAACTCCGTTATTTTTGATGAGGCGGAAAATCGTCTGCATGCACAAAAAGCAGTCATGGTTAAATTGATGAAATAATATAAGGAGAATTTTAAATGTTCGAGGTTAAACGTGCAACAAGTGCCGATGCTGACAGTATTTTAGAAATTACGCAGCAGGCGTTTGAAAAATATATTGAGCTGGCAGGCATTACCGACACCGCGGCTTTACACGAAACAAAGGAGAAAGTTTTAGAAGACATTGAAAGCAAGCTCGTTTATGTTGCTTATATGCACGGCGAGGTTGTGGGAAGCGTGCGTATTGAAATAAGAGACGACAAAACTGCATATCTGTCCCGTTTCGGCGTTAGTGACAAACACCAGAATCACGGTATAGGAAAGGCTATAATGAACGCTTTTGATGCCCAGATGCGCGCGATGGGAATAAAATATGTCGAACTTCATACCGCAGCAAAAGCTATGTCACTCGTTCGTTTTTATTACGGACGCGGATTTTATGTTGATTCAACAACTAAGGATATGGGCTACATCCGCGCACTTTTACGAAAAGATTATATTTAACTGCATATTTTTTACAAAAATTGCGCCCTTTTATTTACAAAAGGGCTTTTTTTGTGGTATAATTTATGGTAGCTTATATAAAATAAATTAGATACAGATACGCTACCGGAGGTTTAAAATGGAAAAAATTAAAGTTGCAATCGCAGGCTACGGTAACTTAGGCAGAGGTGTTGAGTCGGCAATCTCGCAGAATTCTGATATGGAGCTTGTTTGCCTGTTTACACGCCGTGACCCCGCATCAGTTAAGACTGCAAGCGGAGTAAAAGTCTACCATGTGGAAGATGCAGAAAAATATAAAGATGATATTGATGTTTTAATTCTTTGCGGCGGAAGTGCTACCGACCTGCCAAAGCAGGGACCGGAGTTTGCCACAATGTTTAATACTATCGACAGCTTTGACACCCACGCAAAAATCCCTGAATATTTTGCTTCTGTTGATAATGCTGCAAAAAAATCGGGAAAAACAAGCATTATTTCCGTTGGCTGGGACCCGGGGCTTTTCTCTTTAAACCGTGCATATGCTGAAGCTGTACTGCCCGAGGGCAATAACTACACTTTCTGGGGCAAGGGTGTAAGTCAGGG
>JAZNJS010000011.1:0-3056 GCA_045578185.1 Clostridia bacterium | reverse complement strand
GTTGCATACTGGAAACGCTGAAAGAGGTGAAACAGATGAAAGAAGGAATCCATCCTGATTATAAGCAGACAACTATCAAATGCGCCTGCGGTGAAGTGATTGAAACAGGTTCTACTAAAGAGAATATCACGGTTGAAATTTGTTCTAAATGTCATCCGTTCTTCACAGGTAAACAGAAATTGGTTGACACCGGCGGACGTGTTGAGAAGTTTAGAAAGAGATTTGGTATTAAAGAGTAAGTCTCTTATGTGTATAAGGGGAGCGTTATGCGCCCCTTATACCTTTATTGCATTTTGACTAATTTTGAGTAATTTTTATTTACTTATAGATACGACTCTGACGGAGGTGTGAGTATGTTACTTGCGGTTCAAATCGTACATGTAATTATTTCAGTTGTGCTGATCGTTGTTGTACTGTTCCAGTCCGGCAAATCAGCGGGCTTATCCGGCTCTATCGCTGGTGGCGCTGAAACATTTTTTGGTAAAAACAAAGGAAGAACTATAGATGCAATTTTGTCAAAATGGACATCTGTTGTTGCAATTTTGTTCTTGGTTACATCAATCGCATTGTTCTTTTTAAACAAATAAATTTAGAATGATTGCATGAGATTTAAGCCGTTCCGCTTGCTGCGGAATGGCTTTTGTTTTGTTTGCACATAATAAAAAGTAAAAGGAGGTGTAAATTTGACACAAAAAGAAAAGGTGTTAAAGTTTCTAGAAGAAGCGGCTGAGGTTCCGCTTTTGTTTGATGAGCTTGTAAATATTTTGGGTGTACCACATAGTGAAGAGGAGACGCTTTTAAATATTTTAAATGAATTAATTGGCGAAGGATTAGTTGTCAGAACAAAGAAAAAGCGCTACGCAGCAGCGATAAAAATGGGATTTGTTAAGGGGAAATATGTTGGCACAGAGCGTGGATTTGGTTTTGTTTGCCAGGAAAGTGGCGGAGATATTTTTATACCGCCCGATGCATCAAATGAAGCTCTGCACGGGGATATGGTGCTTGCTAAAATAACCACGCACGCTACAGAAAACAAAAGACAGGAAGGAACGGTTATTTCTGTTTTAAGCCGCTCAGCAAAAGTTTTGGTGGGCACATATGAAAAATGTGGCTCGGCGGGTTTTGTGGTGTTAGACGATAAGAAATTTGGTACGGACATTTACATTCCTGAGAGTCAGAACAAAGGTGCTGTAGGCGGAGATAAAGTTACTGCTGAAATTGTTTGCTCAGGCAGCAAAAAACGTAATCCTGAAGGCAGGATAACAGAGGTGCTTGGTAACCGTTTGGATGTGGGAGTGGACATTCTTTCCATCATAAGGCAGCACGGAATCAGGGAAGATTTTCCTAAAAAAGTCCTAGCAGAAGCAGAATTGGTGGCAACTACTGATATAAAAGCGGAAAAATCGGATAGAGCCGATTTTACCGACAGGTTAATTTTTACTATTGATGGTGAAGATGCGAAGGATTTAGATGATGCGGTAGAGATAGAGAGGCTCGAAAACGGAAACTATCGTCTCGGTGTTCATATAGCAGATGTTGGTCATTATGTGCCAATAGGAAGCCTCTTGGACAAAGAGGCATTTTTGCGTGGCACGAGCGTATATTTAGTAGATAGAGTAATCCCTATGCTCCCAGTGGTGCTTTCAAATGGAATTTGTAGCTTATCGCAGGGAGAAGAACGATTGACCCTGTCAGTAATAATGGAAATTGATGACAGTGGTAGAGTCGTGGGACACGAAATTTTAAAGAGTGTAATATGTTCAAAAGCACGAATGACATATGATGACGTAAGCGCAATTTTAGATGGTGATGAGAGACTTAGGGAAAAATTTGCTTATCTTACCGAAAGCATTATGCTTATGAAAGAGCTGAAAGACATCTTACGCAAGAAAAGGACGAGACGCGGTGGCATTGATTTTGACTTTCCTGAAGCTAAAATCAGGCTTGATGACAGCGGCAGACCGACGGATATTGTAAAATATGAGCTGAAAGAGTCTAACCATATAATTGAAGAATTTATGCTTGTGTGTAACGAGACCGTTGCCGAGGAGATGTTCTTTAAAGAAATGCCGTTTGTTTATCGAGTTCACGAAGAGCCTGATGAGGATAAGCTAAAGGATTTTGCCGGTTTCGCATCTGATTTTGGGTATTTTATAAAAAGACCGCAGGGCAAAGTTCATCCCAAGGAATTTCAGAAACTTCTCGATAAAATCAAAGAAACGCCATATGAGCGAATTATCAGCACGGTTATGCTGCGTTCTTTAATGAAGGCACGCTACAGTGCGGAAAATCTTGGTCATTTTGGCTTGGCGGCAAGGTATTACTGTCATTTTACATCACCTATCAGGCGTTATCCTGACCTTGTAATCCACAGGATTATTGGAGACAGCATAAAAGGTAAGGAAATAGATTATGAAGAGCTTTTGAGATTTTGTGTAAGTGCAGCTGAAAACTCGAGTGAACGCGAAATCAGTGCAATGGAAGCCGAGCGTGACACAGATGACTTAAAAAAGGCGGAATATATGGCCGAGCGCTTGGGAGAGGTTTATACAGGCATTATTTCTTCGGTGACCTCGTTTGGTATGTTCGTTGAGCTTGAAAATACTGTTGAGGGTCTTGTGCGTATGAGTGACCTTGATGATGACTATTATATTTACGATGAGAAGAAACGTCAGTTAATCGGCGAGCATCTACATCGCACATATAAAATAGGCGATGAAGTGAGTATTATGGTCGCAAGGGCTGATTCAGAGTCAAGACAAATTGATTTTGTGCTGGATAAAGGTGAGGATGAGCGAGTGTTTCATTTTAACAAAAGCACAAATTATAAATCTAAAAAAACTCATAGCAAGAGTAAAAGTGATAAGAATAAAGATACAAAAAGATATCTTAAAAAGAAGAAAAGAAAAAGATAAAAGCGATGCGGTTAACCCGCATCGCTTTTTATTTTAGAGTACATATTATCGATGAAAATCCCATATCCACGGGTTGGATCGTTTACAAAAACGTGGGTAACTGCGCCCACAATTCGGCCATTCTGAATTATCGGTGAACCC
>JAZNJS010000010.1:0-2754 GCA_045578185.1 Clostridia bacterium | reverse complement strand
AAAGATATTTCCTTGGTTTATCCTTGGCTTCCTTGCTATGTCTATTGTGGCAAGTGTGTTCCCGATTCCTGCGACTGTTGTATCCGGCACAAAGACCGCAAGCAAATTCCTGATGGTCTGTGCTTTGGCAGCCATAGGGCTTAACACTTCTTTCTCAAGCATGAAGAAAGCCGGCATCCGTCCGATGATTCACGGCTTTATTATCTCGGCACTGGTGGTTATTGTTGCGCTGGTTGTTGAGATCGCAATGGGAATTGTATAATAAACATAAGCCAAAAAGCGTCGCAGATTGCGGCGCTTTTTGGCTATTCTTAATCCTCTCTTTTATTGACTTTCAAAGTTGAATATAGTATTACGGTGAATACGGCACTTGCAGTACAGGAAACAAAAGAACTGAGCCAAACACCGTTCAGTTCAAGAAAAGGTGTCATGACGAATAACGCTACTATTGGGAATATGAGCGTTCCGAAGAATGATACAAGCATTGACTGTGCAGGACGTTCAAGCGCCGTAAAATAAGACGAGAAACACATATCCACCCAGCCCGTGAGGTAAGAAAACGAGAACAATTTCATACCGATAATGCTGACCTTAAGAAGCTCTGTATCTTCGGGCTTTACGAACAAGGGCGCAACATACTGACCGGCAAAGAACATAAATAACAAAGATGCGGCAGACAGCATAACTGCTCCCCAAATCACACGCCTAAAGATTGCTTTTACTTTATCCATAAGTCCTGCGCCGTAGCAATAGCTGATTGCAGGCTGAAGCGAATCTGCCATACCAAACACAAGCATTCCCACAATGCTATCCACGTACATAATGACCGAGAAAGCCGCAACCGCTGTTGTACCACCGTATTTCAGCAAAAAGAAGTTAAACACAATGGACATTATAGACATAGAGATGCTACTAAAAAACTCACTCGAACCGTTGGCGAGAATGCGAAGGAATATTGCTCGTTTGATTCTGCCTTTGGTATAGTATAAGTCCATACGCTTTTTGCGGAACATACAAAGCGTAATTACCGAGCCGATTGCCATTGCAAGACAGCTCGTAAATGCCGCCGCCCAAACACCTTGACCAAGAAATACAATCAGAATTACATCAAGCACAATATTAAACGCTTGAGTTCCTACACTCAACCACATTGAGATTTTTTCTTTACCACAAACACGAAGATAGTTATCGGTAGCGTGGTAAATCAGCATTAAAGGGGCAAAAGCAGCGTAAACACGAGTGTATGTAATTCCGTATTCGATTGCTTGCTCGGTTGCTCCCGGTGCTAAAAATCTAACAAAGGATTCGGCAAATAACAAGCCGAGAACGCCAAGAAAACAGGAAATCAGGAAAATTACTTTAAGAGTAAACGTAAAGACTCGGGATGCTTCCTCTCTGTTCTTCTCGCCGAGCAAAACTGCTATACGTACCGATGCCCCTGTTGCTATCAGGTTGGCAAACCCAAACACGATCATAATAATCGGCATAATGAGATTAACGGCAGCAAGAGCATCCCCGCCAATAAAGCGACCGACAAACAAACCGTCTGCAATTTGATATAGCGCACCAAATGCCATAGTAATCATAGACGGCACTGCACAACGGAAAAACAATTTCGTAGGCGGCAGTTTTTCAAAAATTTCGGAATCCATAGTAACCTCCACAAAATAAAATAACTCGGCTATTACCTAAGTAATAACCGAGCTCACTCGACATCTTATCTGACAGGCGGCCTGCAAGCTGACGCTTACGATCCCCTACACTACGGTGTACTGTCCTCCGATGACCAATTCAATTTTTTATATTATACCATATTTTTTCTGTTTATTCAACAATTTTTCTGTTTTTAATAAAAAGTTCAATTTAATCTATTGTGGTTTTGGATTATTACGGGTGAACTATCCCTTTCTTTTTCAGTTTCTTCCGCATCTTATCAAGTCCCTTGTGGTAAATGTTTTCCGCCGCTTCCGCAGAGGATAGCTCGTTTTTGTAAGCAATCTCTTGGAATGTGTGCGGTCTGAACTTGGGACTTTTCATACTGTGGCAATCGGGGCAGAAACCAATGTGGGAGCGTATGACCTCACGCTCACGGTAAGAAAGTTCGTCTAAAGCACCAAATACAGCTTCGTTCCGTTCCTGCCGCAGTAGCTCCCCACAAGGCTCAAAAGTATAGTCACAAGTAACATCCTCTCGGCTTTCCTCGCCGTCCTCATCAGCATAGCTGCGGTAAAAATCCACGAACTGCATATTGTGAAAACCGCTTCGCAGGATCTCACCTACCGTCTTTTCGGATAAGCCAACTTCATCGGATATTCTTTTCAGCGTTTCGGGATCGTTTCTGCTGTTGTATGCGGCGTATAACCGCATAATATTACGCAAATTTTGGTATTCATCGTCACTCTGTACCGTGAAGCCGGTGCGCATTGTGCGGATATAATTATGAATTTCCTCCCACATAATACGGGTTTTGTAGGTTATAAAGGGTGTACCGCAGTTAGTCGGATATTTCTCCAATGCCCGCAGAATGCCAAGTACACACGCTTCCTTTATATCAAGGAAATGCCCGAACATCGCATACCGCTGCACAATACCCATAACAGCGGTATTCAGCGCTGGCTCATAGTAATGCAGAAACCAAGACAGATATTTTTCTTCTTTTTCGGCAAGGTATAAATCAATATATTCCTGCAGATCGTCTTTTCTCAGCGGTGCCGGAGAAAGACGGTAGATATATAATTCCTTTTGCCATTCCTT
>JAZNJS010000009.1:0-9132 GCA_045578185.1 Clostridia bacterium | reverse complement strand
AGGCAATTATGGACGCTTGCGATGCAGGACTTGAACCGATTATCCTGCTTTCAGGCGGAAACGGACCATGGGGTGTTACAAATACAGCCGGGGGCAACCTTAATATGGCTCCGTCAACTACTGAGCAGATTAATGCATTTGCAAACTACTGTGCGTATGTAGCAAATCATTTTAAGGGTAAGGTAAAGTACTACGAAATATGGAATGAGTTTACGATGGATGGCTCAAACGCCGGTGACAAAAGCGGAGCTGCTTATGCAAAGATTTTAGCTGCTGCATCAAAGGCTATTAAGGCGGTTGATCCTAATGCAAAGGTTGTGGGAATGTCAACCGCATATATCGATAACACCTTCATTTCAAATACAGTGACGGCATTAAAGAATAGCGGTAACAATCACTGCTATGATATAGCGAGTGTTCACCCTTACGATCATAATACTAGCTGGGGAACACCACGCATAATTTCATTAGCCAATAATACAAAAAGTATAACAGGTAAGCCTTTATGGTTTACCGAAAGAGGCTGGGCTACATACACAGGTGAACACGGTGTTTCTGAAAAAGAGCAGGCAGTTAATGCAGTTGATGACTACCTCGTATTCCTTTCAAACAACACCTGTGACCGTATCTACTGGTACGATTTACAGAACGACGGTACTGATCCTGCTGAAATGGAGCATAACTTCGGTCTTATAAGAGCAGTGGGTGCTGAAATTCCGGGCGAAGCAAAGCCTGCTTATGTTGCTCTTGCTGCAATGAACAAGCTGCTTGGTCAGGCAACATACAAACAAGTTAATACATACACAGGCGGAAACTTATATAGCTTCACAGACGCAGAGGGCGAAAATCTTTTTGCACTTTCCGGAAATGTTGGAAGCAGCCCAACTGTCATTACAGGTGCGGGTAAGTACGAGCTTTTGGATATGTATTCAAATGTTGTAGAGATATATGAAAGCACAGGAAACATCAGATTTACTCAAACTGATGAAATTATGTATATAAGAAAGCACTACGAGCCTGCAAGCTGCAGCGTTACTTTGACAGACGGTCAGCTTCACGTAAACGGCTATTCTATGGAGTCTAATCAACAGGTCAGCTTTATGGTAACAGATGTAGCCGGCGAAATCATCTACGCAGGTCAGACAGTATGTGATTCAGAAAGAGCTTATGGCTTTACTGCAAATGCTAAGGGTGTAAATGAGCTTTACATCAAAGTAAACTACGGTGAAGTTTACGACACAGAAATTGAAACAGGCTTCGTTTTGAAGCTTATGTGTGACGGAAGAAGAATTCTTTCTGTTAAGGATATAACTGCAAACGGAGAGGTTAAGCTTGTAGTTTCCATTAACGATGAAATTACAACAGACACAGATGTTTACGGTGCAGTTTACGACGGAAGCGCTTTAAAATATGCTAACAAGATTACCCTTAAACCGGGTGACACAGGAGAAAAGGACATCCTTATCAACCTGACCGGAATTTCTAATTTCGATAAGATTTCCGGATTTGTATGGGAAGGAATGAGCCCTGTTATTGACGGTGTATTTTTTAGATAATTATTGAAATTACAGCGGAATGGAGACGGTTATGAAAAAGTTTATTCCAATTACAGGACTTATTTTAAGTATGACTGTCGCCGGCGTCAGTGCAGCGACAGAAATCACAGAAAACGAGTTCGATGTTAGTACAGGAGTATTGACTGTTAAGGGTGTGACAGATTCCGAAAGCGGAGTAATAACGCTAAACATCCCGAAGCAGGGAGTTACAGCTGCACAACTGGATAGTATGAGTGATGAAGAAGCATCGCGAAATCTCTTGTACTGCGGACAACAAACAGTAGGAGAGGACGGAGCGTTCGAGTTTATTGTGACAGTTCCTTCCGGACAGGAAAACGGGTTACACAACATTTTCCTTGGTGGAGAATCGGGAGACGTAGCAACGGAATCAACCTTCCAATATATTGAGAAGGATACATACGGTCCGCTGATAGAGTCTCTTAATACTGCAGCTAAATCAGGTCAGAGTGCATTTGACGCATTGTATGATGCAAATAAAGATACGCTGTTCCATTACTCGGATGTTACAAGTCAGGGTGAGGACAGAATAAAAAAGATTCTGTGCGATTATGCGAAGAATGTCGGATTTTCAAAAACCGACTCCGTTTTAAACATGAGTGTTTACAAGACAGCTCTTGCAGCTCAGCTCTTCGGTGAGAAAAAGCTGCAAGAGGCTGAGACACTGCTCGACAGTATGTATGTTAAAAATGACGGCGTATTGAAGCAGTACGGCGTTATAGAAGACTACCGCGAGCATGTAAATACAGATGAAAAGCGTGCATATTTTGCCGATGTATTTGGCGCAGTCAACACAGTAGCAGAATTTGAGAATGCAGTTACTGATGCAATGATTCTGACAGTTGTAAAATACCCTGGCAATGTTACAGGCTTAAAGGCAGTTTTTGATAAATATGCCGATTACACCAAAGCTGATGTCGCAAAAGCAAGGCTTGATGACTACTCCGCATTTGTAGGAAAGAGTTTTCAGTCTTTGAAGGTTTGTGTGGATGCATTTAATTCCGCACTCGGTCAGAGTCGTCCAGGTAGCGGCGGAGCCGGAGCCGGAGGCGGCGGTGGTGCCGGTGGTGGCGGGGGATTTGGTGTCGTAAGCCCTGGCGGTGCAACAGCTGCCGGTTCAATTGATATCAAGTTTGAAGATTTGAACTCTGTTCAATGGGCCTATACTGCTATTTCCGAGCTTTACGAGAGAAATATCGTAAGCGGAAAGAGTGAAACAAGATTTGCCCCGAACGACAAGGTAAAAAGAGAAGAGTACGCGAAAATGTTAGTCGATATGGCTGATATTGAAGTTGATAATGCCGGCAACGCGTTTTCCGATGTTGCAGATGGTGCATGGTATAAAGGCTATGTAAATGCAGCATTTAAGAACGGATTGTGTAACGGTATCGCAGACGGTGTTTTTGGTGCAGGAAGAGAAATATCACGTCAGGATATGTGCGTTATGGCGTACAATGTACTGAAAACACTCGGACACGAAATCCCGTCAGCCGATCTTGCTTTTGACGATGCAGCCGACTTTGGCGAATATGCAAAAGCACCTGTTGCGGCACTTAATAAGGCAGGCATTGTCAGCGGCGTGGGTAATAATAAATTTAACCCGAAAGGCAATGCAACAAGAGCAGAAGCAGCGGTTATCATATATAAGCTGCTTAGCTACATAGGATAGGAGGGAGATACTCAGGTGAAAAAAATATTATGTTTAATTGCTGTGCTTGCAGCGATGTGCGCGGCTGTTGTGCCGGCTCACGCGAGCAGTGCACTAAGTGATGCGCTGGAGTACCTTTCTGCTGTGGGCATCAGCCTTGAATATGAAGAAGAAACTATCCAGCCTGACCAGAGGGTGACAAGAGCGTCTTTTGCACAGCTTATCGTAAAGCTTCTTAATATGACGGATCTTACATGTGAAAACGTATATTATCACGATGTATCCTCTGACCACTGGGCGTTTAACCAGATTGGTGTGCTGACAGAAAACGGTATTATCTCAGGAAATGAGGAAAAGTATTTCCGTCCTGATGATTACATCACAAGAAACGAGGCGGCAACAATTATCGTTTCTGTGCTGGGATACCGTGTATATGCAGACAGTGTAGGAGGCTACCCTGCCGGATATGTAAAGACAGCAACCGATATTGAGCTGTTTGAAGACACTTCATACAGCAATGACCTTACATTGTCTGATGCACTCATTATGCTGAAAAATTCGCTTGATGTTAAGTTCTTAAAGAGAACACTCTCAGGCGGAGAAATAGCATACATCGAGTCAGAAGACGAGACTATTCTCAGCTTTTATCACAATAAGTACTATGCAAAGGGTACATTGGAGGGCTGTGACGGAATAACAATTAACTCGGTAAACCGTATAAAAGACGGAAGAGTTATTATTGATGGCTTTGAATACAAATCAAACCTGACCGATTTGCTTGACGACATCGGAACAAAGGTTGAGTATATATATGAAGCCGACGAAATGAACAGCGACGAGCGTCAGCTCGTATGGGTAAAGTCACTTGGACTAAATGATGTTCTTGACATCCAGAAGGACGAGTATGACAGCTATGACCCTGTAACGTCTGTGTTCAGCTATATACCGGAAGGTCGTGAGACTTTGAAGAATATAGACATTTCAAAAGGTCTTGTTCTTATCTATAACGGTGCAATAGCAACAGGCGACTATGACACAATACTTAATTCCGACAAGTATAAGGTAAGATTTATTAAGAGCAACACAAGCTCGGTTTATAATATCGCAATAGTATGGAAATACCAAAATATGGTTGTCGGAAAGGTGGATCTGGGCGAGGAAATTATCTATGATAAATTCGACCAGACTAATAACATCGACATTTCTCAGATAAGAGAGAAAATAGTAGTTGAAGGCGGGATGGTTCTTGACCAGATTGCGGAGAACGATGTCCTGAGCATTTACGAATCGGAAGACGGAACTATCTTAAAGCTTGAAATAAGTAAGAACATCCGTGAGGTAACTGCAAAATATATCGGCGACGAAGAGGAAGACCGAATCCTTTTTGCTAATGACGGCGAGTACATCTTCTTTGATAACAACGCAAACTTCTCCGTTCTTTACGGTGAGCAGGTAAAGCTCTATATGGACACAAAGGGATATGTTGTTTGGGTTGAAAGCGTGAAGATAAACGGCTTTCCGGTATATCTTATCAAGTCTTCAAACTATGATGACGATGAACTTGTTTTAAAGGTGCTTGACTACACAGGAGAAATGAAAAAGTACCGTATAACTGAGAAAACCAGAATAGACGGCTCAAAGAAAGAAATTGAGGATATCCACGATATACTTGCCCCGGGTAATATTACAATCCAGCAAGTTATTATCTTAGAGCTTAATGAAGACGGCAGTATAAAGTCTATTGATACATCAGCCCTTGGCTATGGTGAGTCAGACGATAACAGCCTATCAAAGTTAAAGGATAATGTATATAACTGGGAAAAGGATGCAAATTCTAATGACGATGTCAAAGAAGAGAATGAAGATCCATACATTCATGAACTGATCAGTAAACATCACGGAGCGCTGTATCCATCATATATTCTGTCGCCTGATGCGGTTATATTCAACCCTCCGGGTAATGATGTGGGAAACCCGAGTGATTCCGATTACAGGGTGCTGAAACGGTCAAATCTTGGTAATAACGTAAAATATGACCATGTAGAAGTGTATAGTTATTCTAAGGATACCGGATATATAAACCTTGTTGTTATAAAAGGTGTAGCTAACACAACTTTAACAAACGAAAAGTGGGTTCTTGTAGAAAAAATCAAGGCTGCCATAGACGAAGAAAGTAATGTTGTTGAAAAGCTGATAGGTATTCAGCGTGGAAACGCTGTGGAAATCCTGACAACGACCGAATACTCTCTTGAGGATGCTGGTGTAAAACCTGGCGACATCATAGCACTCGAAACCAATTCGATCGGAAAAATCAAGGGATTTGAAAAAATGTTTACATACGGTTCTGAGTTTGAGCCGGTATATTTACCGTGGCTTGTATCTACAGACGCCCCTAATGTTAACAGACTGGGTATTGGATATGTTCACAGTAAGATCGGAAATGTTCTGAGACTTCGCTTTACAAAATCAGACTATGAAGTAGCCTTTGAGATGCCGGAGAATGTGGTTGTTGTTTACGACCAGAATGAAAAAGATAAAGTACGAAAAGGTACTATCTGGGATTTGACACCTGGTTCAAAGGTTGTATATCAGACAAATGACGAACAACCTGTTATGATGGTTGTATATAAGTAATAAAAAAGTTTTTCGGGAGCAGAAATGCTCCCGGAAAAAGCAAGGAGGATATAATGATGAAGAGTTTTAAAAAGGCAGTTGTTGGTATTCTCAGCGTTGTAATGGCTATGAGTGCACTTTCAGGCTGTGGTACAAAGAAAACAGATGACAGCGTTGTAGAGGTAGAGTTCTACTCAACAACCAAAGAAGCTGATGAAGCCAGCTACAATATTTATACAAAAAACTTCGCAGAATTTGAGGAATACTACAAAACTGCATTCCCTGATGAAAAGCCGGTAAAGGTTACACCTAACTACTACGGGTATAATACTGCTGATTATGCAGCAATGGCAGTAGGCGGTCAGCTTGCAACCTTCTATCATGTTCCTTTGACAGAGGCAAAGGGAATTATGGAAGCAGGCTACGCAAAGGACATTACTCCTTGGATGGAAAAGTATGGATACCTAGAAGGAATGGACGAAAAAATCAGAAAGAATATCGAAAAGGACGGCAAGATTTATATGCTTCCTTTCAATGTTTATTCAGTAGGTATTGCGGTAAACCTTGACCTTTTTGAGCAGGCAGGCTATATTGAAGCTGACGGAACACCGCATCAGCCTGCAACCTTTGATGAGCTTGCCGAAATGGCAGCAACCATCAGAGAAAAGACAGGCAAGGCAGGCTTTGCTACACCTACAATCAACAACCAGGGCGGTTGGAGATTTACTCCTGTTGCATGGAACTTCGGCGTAGAATTTATGAAGCAGGATGCTGACGGCAAGTGGCAAGCTACCTTCAATTCACCTGAAGCAGTTAATGCTTTGCAGTGGCTTAAAGATATGAAGTGGAAGCACAATGCACTTCCTGAAAACATACTTTTAGACGGCGGAAAGATTGACAGTTCCTTTGGTGCAGGCGAGGTTGCGATGGTATATTCTGCGCCGGATGGAGTAGCTACATTCATATCAGCCGGTATGGATAAGGACAATATTGGATTTATCCAGCTTCCTGCAGGTCCGGAGCGTCACGTTACATTGATTGGCGGTGCGTACTATGTATTTAATGAAAATGCAACAGACGAGCAGATTGAAGCTGCATTCAGATACCTTGACTTTATCGGTGAAGGCAGAATTCTAAATGATGAAACAAAGCAAAAGATGAGAGATAATCTTCAGGTTAAGGCAGACAAGGGAGAACTGATTGGTGCTCTTCCTGCATCACCTTATACTGATGATGACCCTAAGAGAGCTTATGAAATTGAGCTTTATACCAAGGAATTCTTAAATGTAGATGTAAATCATGTAAAGCTATATAATGATCAGTCAAATATTGAATGGCAGCAGGAAGAACCGGTAGAGGCTCAGGCTTTGTATGCGGTACTTGATAATGCGGTTCAGGCTGTACTTACAGATGAAACCGCAGATTGTGCTAAGCTTATTGAAGAGGCATACTTAAACTTCCAGGGAACACTTGATTTAGCTAATAACGGTTAAACCTTATAAGAAACCAACAGGCTGTCTGAATAAACATACAGTCTGTTGGTTTTGTTTAAATTCAGAATTAAAATCGGCGAAAGGAATGAAATAATGCAAAAAAAGGATAAAAAAGCCGAAAAAATTATAGCAAATGCTTTCACGAGATTCCTAAGACGTGATTTGAGTGCATGGATTTTAATTTTACCCATGCTTATTTGCGTTTATTATTTTATATTAAGACCGCAGCTGCTGAGCATATACTGGTCTTTTTATAATATGGTAAGATACGAGCCACAGGATTTTGTGGGTCTTAAAAACTACATAACGGTAATTACACGTCCGGATTTTCTGCAGACTGTCAAAAATACGGTTATGTATGTTATATATTCTATGCTTATAGGATTTCCGCTTCCGTTCTTTCTTGCCTTGGTTATGAACGAGCTTGTGCATTTCAGAAAAACAACGCGAGTGCTTGTGTATCTGCCTGCAATTATGCCGGCTATGGCAATTTCCCTTTTGTGGACTTTTATATATAATCCGGCACCTGGCGGACTTTTAAATATGGTTTTAGGCAAGGTTGGAATTGAGCCGTATCAATGGCTTCAGGATTCCAGGTTTACAATACTCTGGATTATAGTTTCAATGACATGGAACAGCTGCGGCGCAACTGCTCTTTACTATTTTGCAGCCATGCAGGGAATAAACCGTGAGCTTTATGAGGCAGCGTTAATAGACGGTGCTGGATATTGGAGAAGAGTAGGTATTGTTACCCTTCCATATATGTACGGTATGCTTGTTCTGTTTGGCGTAAGACAGATTATCGGCGTATTTAATACTATGGAGCAGGTGCTTCAAATGACAGGCGGTGGACCTAATAATGCATCCGTTACTCTGGGACTGTTAAATTACCGCTATGCTTTTGACTCAGGCGGAAAGAATGCACAGTATGCCCTGGCTCTTGGTGTAATGATGTTTATTGTTTTATCTGTATTTTCAATTATTTATTTCAAGATTGATAAGAAAATACAGGAAAATGAGATATAGGCGAGGTGATATATACTGTGAAAAAGAAGAAAATGTTTCAGAATATGGAATCAGGTGCTTTATGTAATTCTGATATGAAACAGGTAAAATACAAGCTATTTTATGGGTTTTTGTGGTTGATTATGCTTTTCTGGTTTGTAGTAGTCATTTTGCCGTGCTTGTGGATGGCATTTTCCGGCTTTAAAACAGCAGCAGAAATCAATGCATCGGAAAATGTAAGATTTTTCCCTGAAACCGTCGAGCTTGGAAAGCTTGTAAGAGCCTGGAACGTATTAAATTATAAGAAGTATTATCTTAATACATTTGTTATGGCGATAGGCTGCGTAGTTGCGGATGTCTTTGCATCAGGTCTTGCAGGATATGTTTTGTCAAGGCTTCGTCCAAAGGGACATAAGCTTATTATGGGACTAGTATTCTGCCTTATGCTTTTGCCGACAACGGGTACAACCGTTCCGCTTTTCGTAACCTTCAAAAACGGTATAATTCCGGGAGTTTCTATGCTTAATACATACTGGCCTATGTGGCTTATGTCAGCGGCAAACATGTTCAATGTAATGCTGTTTAAGACAAGCTTTGACGGCGTATCATCCTCACTTGTTGAGGCGGCAAAAATAGACGGAGCAAACAACCTGTCCATTTTTGTTAAGATTATGATACCGCTTAGCGTTCCTGTTATCATAACAGTATCGCTGTTTACCTTCAACGCACAGTTCGGTAACTTCTTCTGGCCTAATCTTGTACTTATAGACCCGGAAAAATACACACTTGGTGTTCAGAT
>JAZNJS010000008.1:0-9019 GCA_045578185.1 Clostridia bacterium | reverse complement strand
CCTAAGTGCAACAACGGCACACAAAGCTGACAATATCCCAAGTCTTAAATATATCGCATCTTTTCCTTCAGCCTCTGGATATGCAAAAAGCATAAATAATAAATACAATGATGAAAGAATAGTTGCGCGAACCGTGTTTCCGCCACCAATATAATATTCTGTCATTCCTTCACCTATAACGCCACCTGACACATCACCTATAAAATTTGTCACTGCATTTCCACTTAAAAGCACCATCAACGCGCACATTATTACAGTGAGCATAAACGATTCTTTCCAATCGAAACAAAGGAGAAAATACACAGGATATAAAACAACCGCACTGCTATGGAACAACGTCGCTACATATATCAGGCAAAAATATGCAATCATCTTCTTCCTATACGCAAAATCTACTGCAACTATAAATACCAATATAGCCATTGTCTGACGGAGTGATGATGCTTGCACAAGCAATATATACGGATTGAACGTAAGTATGAAAATCGAAAGCGCCCAGTACTTTTTATCACAGTTATTTGTAATCAAACGATATACTATATAACAATATAAAAAGCTTATAAAAGCTATCATAACATAAAAATCGTTAAATAAAAAATTTAAGAAACTATACGCTTCACAGCCCCTGTATGTAAGCCAGCGCGACATCATACCTTTATTCTGTATAATCCAATGTATTCTTTCATAATTTTGATAATCATTACCAAAATTATAACGGATAGCCAAAAATATAAACAGTGCCACAAAAGAAACACCGATTGCCAGTTTTTTATGATCCTTTGCAATAAGCGGCAGTATTACCGCAAAACCAAAAACACACAGTGCGATTGCCATTTAATTCTCCTACCTATTCTCTCCTGAGAGCCAAAATTTTTTTACAAACATTTTCTGCACACAAATTTTCTTTTATATATTTTGCCATAGATTCATATTTTGCCTTTCTTTCCTCAGCTGTTGTATTCATTACACTTTCCATTGTTTTGGAAAGTGCTTTGACTGAATCATCATCAGGCATATATATAAAATCTTTATATATATCCGGCATACCATAAAGCTTATACGCTATTACCGGATTTCCGCTTGCTAAATACTCAATATTTTTTGACGGAAATGAATACTTAAATTCCTCACTGTTTAGCCTTGGATTAACTAAAATATCAGCTTCTGATACCAGTTTTTTTGCCTCGCTTTCAGAAAGCTGACCTTTAAATGTTATATTTTCGTTTTCTTTCGCTATTTTTGTTATCTCACCAGAAAGCTCACCGCCACCACAAATCACAAGCTCTGAATCTTCACGGTTAAGCGCTAAGAAAGCATTTACAAGATTCATAACTCCAAAACTCTCCTGAAGCTTCCCCGCATAAAGTATGGTTTTCTTTTCACTGACTTTTTCTTTAAAATCCTCAACACTCTCGCAGATTCCCTCAGCAACCATACTCTTTTTGGTTCTGCCATCAGGGAGAACATCAAGCATCTGGTCAGTTAAGACCACATAAAAATCAACATATTTACAAAGACCGTATATTGCTTTAATATCAAAATACTTACAGAATCTATAAATTAATGTTTTCTTTCTTCCAAGCACCATAAATTGCGGCAAATCCAATACAATTAACGTAACTTTGGCATTTTTATAATGCTTTTTTATGTACTTCGCCGCCTTTAAAAACGGTGTATGTGTGCAATATACGATAACCTGCAGATTTTCATCGTCTTTATTTAAATTTTTCTTTATTGCCTTTTTAAGTGCGCGACTTCTCGAAATATTCTTATATCCCCATAAGTTATTAAAGCCGACATAGTGAATTTTGCCATCTTTTGTATAGGGTTTAAAATACATTTTTTTATAATACTTCGGAAAAGCCGCAATAAGTGGCGCAGAAAAAATCTTTATATCATCTGTTATTTTCAAAAAACCCGAAAGTAGCTTTTTCTGAAAGATATTCGCTGAGTTATCAACCGAACTCTTAGTGTTTTTAATTACATCCGGCTCGTATTCATCACCATATACTCCGCCAATAAATACAACAGACATATTAATTCCTTTCCGTCTATCTATGCTTTTAACTTCGAATATTTTTTTAAGCTTCTTACTGCATAGTGTGACATATAGTATACGGTTTGTGCTAGATTAAGCCCGATGTGTCGATACACCATCCAATTCATCTTTGCTGCTTTTATCTTATTGGATGATTTTGAATCGTCAAGTCTTCTGTACTTCAAAAGCGGCTCATTTATGCCATATGCGTATGGCTCTTTTTGCAAAATTTTAAGCCAGACCGCAAAATCCTCATGCATTTTATCACTTTGCATCTTTATTTCCTGCATATATGATTTCTTTACCAAAACCGAAGAACACGAGATAAGGTTTTGCTTAAGTAACGTCTTGTAGTCAATTTTTTCAGGTACGTTTAAAATATATTCTAACTCATTTCCGTCTTCGTCTATAAATGAAGATGCCGTAAAACAAAGCACCGCATCCGGATTTTGTTTTAATAACTCTACCTGTTTCAAGAGCTTATCCTCTCGCCACATATCATCGCTGTCTAAAAAGGCAATGTAATCACCATTTGCGACCGAAGCACCAAAGTTTCTGCTATGTGACACACCTGAATTTTGCTCATTTTTATATACTCTTATATTTGGATATCCGTCTGCATAAGACAAGGCTATTTCATAAGTTTTATCCTTCGAGCAGTCGTCAACAACTATTATTTCGTAATCCGTATAGGTTTGTGCAAGGACAGAATCTATTGTATGAGAAATATACTTCTCTGCGTTAAATGCAGGAATTACAACACTTATCATACTCCGTCCCTCCCTACTTTTATCTTGCTCCGCTATGATTAAAAACAACAGCCAATGTTTTTAAAATAATTAAAATATCGTACCAGAACGTGCGCTTTTCTATGTACTCAAGGTCAAAAAGTATTTTCTGTTCGGGCGCAAGGTCATATCCGCCGTTAATTTGTGCCAATCCTGAAAGACCGGGTTTTACAAGCAATCTTTGTGAAAAGCCGTCTATGTACTCTTCAAACTCTTTATAAAAGCATTCACGCTCAGGCCTTGGACCTATAACACTCATTTCACCCAAGAAAATATTAAAAAGCTGAGGCAGTTCATCAACACGTACTTTACGCAATAGCTTGCCCAAGCGGGTACATCTGTCGTCATCTTTTTGCGCCCACTGCGCACCATCCTTTTCTGCATCAAGCCGCATAGTTCTGAACTTATACAGCATAAAAGGCGTGCCGTTTTTTCCCAGCCTTTCCTGCCTGTAAAGTGCCGGACCTTTAGAGTCAAGTCTGATTAAGCCAGCTACAATAAGCATCGGTATTCCCAGCACTATGATAGCAGCAGTACTTGCACAAATATCAAACGCACGCTTCATAAAGTCGTAAAGCTTCATTTCGTCAACAAGAACCTTTCTGACTTTATACACGAGTTTCCCATCCATAGATGTGACTTCGACATTTTTTGCCGCAAGTTCCTCCAACATATTCATTTTATCCGCTCACCTTCTGAAAACTTTAGTAAGTTCCGAAATATAATAAAATACGTCATAATTTTGCCCAAAACAAACCGTTTTATATTTTAGAACAGTCGTTATACTTTTGTCGTCTAAATCAAGGCCACATATAAATATATTGTATCTCAAAATACCTCTAAAGTCAATAGTTTATAACAAAATATGAGCTTTTTTTACTGTTTTCTTTGTACAAAATAGATAATATTTTATAAAACAAAAACAATCTGCAGAACAAAACGTTCTGCAGATTGTTTTAATTATTCAGGTTTATCAACTATCGCAAATGAAATTTCGCCCGATGCCGCAACTTTTCCATCAACCGTTGCGACAACATTTGCCTTACCCATATTGCGTTTAAATGCAGTTAACTCCGCTTCTAATACTAAAGTATCACCCGGCACTACCTGCTTTCGGAATTTAAAGTTATTCATTCCGGTAAATACGCCTACTTTGCCTTTATATTCAGGTTCTGAAAGGATAACACACGCCCCAACCTGAGCCAGTGATTCTACGATAAGAACACCCGGAACGATTGGCATCCCCGGAAAGTGTCCCTGAAAATATGGTTCATTCGCTGTTACGTTTTTAATTCCGACCGCGCGCTTGCCCGCTTCCATTTCAAGAATTTTATCTACAAGTAAAAACGGATAACGATGCGGTATAATTTTCTGTATTTCAAGATTGTCTAACATATTTTCCTCCTATATCAGCCTTTACGACG
Source organism: Clostridia bacterium (assembly GCA_045578185.1). GTDB lineage: Bacteria > Bacillota > Clostridia > UBA1381 > UBA9506 > RGIG1666. The sequence goes on along the minus strand of JAZNJS010000008.1, from coordinate 4,769 downwards.
ATAACGGCTTTGATTGAACTGCTCCATATAATCAAGAGACATTCCTGTACCCTTTGCAACACAATAAACTGCGTCTTCAGCAACAAACACATCAAGGCCAGTCTCTTTTGATATCAGCTTGTCCAGTCCATAAATCAAACTTCCGCCACCTGTGAGCAGGATTCCGCTTGTTGAAATATCACCAACCAGTTCAGGCGGTGTTTTTTCAAGAACATAGTGAACAGCCTCAACAATCTGAGACGCACACTCTTCCAACGCTTCAAGCATCTCCTCTGAACTTACTGTAACAACCTTCGGAAGACCGGTAACTAAACACCTACCCTTGATTTCCATAGTAAGCGGTTCCGGACGCGGATAAACGCAGCCAATCTCAATTTTAAGCTCTTCAGCTGTGCGGTCACCAATCATCATATTATACTTTTTACGGATATATTTTGTAACTGCATCGTCAAACTTATCGCCGGCAACCTTTATTGAGTTACTGACAACAATTTCGCCAAGCGAAATAACCGCTACGTCAGCTGTTCCGCCGCCAATATCCACAATCATATTTCCGTAAGGTTTTGCAATATCAAGGCCTGCTCCAATCGCAGCAGCAATAGGCTCCTCAATAATACAGGTTTTGCGTGCACCTGCCTGAGTTGCTGCATCAATAACAGCACGCTCCTCTACCTCTGTCACCTGACTCGGTACACAAACCATAACGCGCGGTTTGCTTAAGTTACTCTTACAAACTTTACGCAGGAAATAACGAATCATTTTTTCCGTTGTGTCATAATCCGAGATTACACCCTCTCTTAAAGGACGAATTGCAACAATATTACCCGGTGTTCTGCCAATCATGCTCTGCGCTTCTGCGCCAACCTTTAATACTTTTCCGGTATTGGTGTCTATGGCAACAACGGAGGGTTCTTTAAGCACTACGCCTTTACCTTTTACATATACCAAAACAGTTGCTGTGCCAAGGTCAATACCGATGTCCTGTCCAAAATTAAACACTATTATCCCTCCCAAATTTTATCCAAAATATACTTTAACACGCTAATAGAATTATTATATAATTTTTTTTGCATATATGCAATTACTTTTTCCAAAATTCATTATTTTTTTCTTCCGTACGGACATACTCTCATACAAATCCCGCAAACAGAGCCTCTTCCTATTAACTGAAATTTCTGTTTCATATACTGGCTGCACGCCGCCGCATCGACCAGGAATTTTTCCGGTTTTTCTGACTCAAAACGCTCGCCGGAAAGAGCTAGTGCAGGACAAGCTTTTACACAAAGGTCGCACTCTAAGCATAAATTTTCAGCCGATTTTTTAGCATAGCCAGCCGATAAATCCATATCTGTCAAAATTGTCCCCAGCCTTACTCTTGGACCGTATTTTCCCGACATAAACAAAGCATTTTTACCTATACATCCAAGACCCGCTTTAACCGCCGCTTTTTTATGGGAATAAAGACCTCTGTATTCTCTGCCAAAACTTTGTGAAGCCGCTACGCAAGCATAGTGAGCACCGTTTTGTTCAAGCAAAAATCCTATTTTTAATGTAATCTGGTCTATTAACGCATTAACTGTACGATAATGATGAAAATATGTATAAGTTGGCGCATCGGCAATCGAGTCTATAACGCCGTCTGAAAGTTTAACCACAATACTTATTGCATTATCTAAAGTCGGGAACTCTTCCGCAGGCTCTATTTTTGAGAAACCGACTTCCCACGCGCCAAGATTTAAGGCCAATTCTTTGATTTTATCTACCATCAAGCATTTCCTCCGCCTGTTTGCGAGTTGTATCGCTGACCGCATCTCCGCTTATAATGCGGGCAAGCTCCTCTATTCTGCCCTTTTTATCAAGAAGAGTCACATCAGTAAGCGTTTCATCAGCATCCGTACTTTTTTCTATAAGAAAATGACCGTCCGCGCTTGCTGCAACCTGAGCAAGATGCGTAACACAAAGAATCTGTTTGATTTTAGAAAGCTCTTTAAGCTTTTCGCCCAGTCTTTGCGCTGCACGACCGCTGACTCCTGTATCAACTTCGTCAAAAATCAGCGTTCCTGCAACATCTTCCTCTGCCAAAATTGATTTTATAGCTAGCATAATCCTCGAAAGTTCGCCGCCTGACACAATCTTTTCAAGCGGTTTGGGTGGTTCGCCTTTGTTGGCAGAAAGCAAAAACTCTACCGAGTCAGCTCCACTTTCTCCAAGTTCTTTCTCAGATATATCTGCAACAAATTTAGCGCCCGGCATATTTAAAAATGCAAGGTTTTCACATATTTGCTCCGACAAAATTTTTGCTGCATTATTTCTTAAGGTGGTCAGTTTTCGTGCAAGTGCCGTTACCTCTTTGAGCAAAACAGATATTTCATTTTCGATTTCTGAACGTCTTTCATCTGCAAATTCAAGATTTTTAAGCGTATCCTTACTTTTTTCAAGATGCGAAAGCGCACTTTCAACACTGCCGCCATACTTTCTTTTAATGCGGTAAATCAAATCAAGACGTTCCTCTATTTCTTCCAAACGCAAACCATCACCCTCGAAGCTGTCAAGATACTGTCTTAATTTGCTTACTGCTTCAGAAACAGATACCATCGCAGATTCTATGTCCTGAGAGGTTTCTTCAAGCGAACTGTCTATGTCCTGAGCCTGCGCAACAAGCTGCGTAGCAGACGCCAAAAGGTTATACGCACACTCTCCGCCCTGATTTTCATATAAAATATCAAGTGCCTGACCTAAGGCTCCCACAAGCTTTTTAGAATTATTGGCGACGGTTCGTCTTCTCTTTAACTCCTCTTCCTCGTCACTATCAAGCTGTGCCGCCGTAAGCTCGTTTATTTCATAGTTTAGAATATCTGTAAGTCTTAATTTTTCCTCTTCATCTACGCATAAATCATCAAGCTCTTTGCGCAGTTCACAAAGTTTTTTATACTTCTCTTTATACTCGTTTAAAATGCCACGCAGCTCACCATCTGCAAAACTGTCTAAAAATCCAAGATGAGTTGTTCTGTCCAGCAGCGCCTGATTATCGTGCTGACCATGGACATTCATAGTAAGACGACCCAGCTCCCTCAGCTTTGAAACCGTTACCATCTGCCCGTTTATCCTGCAAACATTTTTGCCGTCTTGCGACAATTCGCGCGATACTATGAGAGTGCCGTCATCTTCCTGCTCTATTCCGTTTTCACTCAAAAAAGCGCAAATTTCAGGCTCGTTTGCATAAAACAACGCTTGAACCATTGCTTTTTTCTCGCCGTTTCTTATTAAATCTCGGCTTACACGCTCTCCCAAAAGCATATTCATAGAACCGATTAGAATAGATTTTCCTGCTCCGGTTTCTCCGCTTAACACATTAAATCCATCTGTAAATTCTATCTCTGTATGTCTTATAAGAGCAATATTATCTATTGTAACAGAGCAAAGCATATCATTGCCTCCTTACAGCAAAGAACAAATTTTTGCAGTCAGGCTCATTGCAGCCTCGTCTGTTTGAACAATGCAAAGCAAAGTGTCATCGCCTGCGATACTACCCATAATCTCATCAAATCTCATCGAATCAATTACTGCTGCAGCAGCCTGCGCCATACCTGCTGCCGTTTTTATAATTACAATATTTTGTGCGCACTGAACAGACTGAACAGTCTGCGTAAGAATTGTGCGCTGCTGTTTGCTTGCAACAACATCCGTCTTCGTTCCATCCTGAACATATTTATAAACGCCGTGCTCATTTGCAGCCTTCATAAGCCTGAGTTCTTTGATATCACGGCACACCGTTGCTTGTGTAACCTTATGTCCATTAGACGCCAAAAGGCTTGCCAGATCTTCCTGAGTCTCAACATCGTATTGAGAAATGAGTTCCAAAATTTTTTTATGTCTGATGTTTTTCATATCAGTTATCCTTTCCTGCCAGTTTTTTGCGCAGTACACTGTAGAATCTGCTTCCGTTGACTCTTATCAAGCCCGTAACGTGCGGGGAGCGTGTAATTGTTAGTTTCGAGTCTGCAGTAAACGGTGTCTCCTCTCTTCCGTCAGCAGACACTATCGCTCCGCTTATTCCATTTTCATTCATAGTTGCCATTACGGTCTTATTCGCAGGGACCAGTACAGTTCTTGAATAGAGTTTGTGCGGACAAACGGGCGTAATAAGCATCAAATCCATAGACGGGTCAACAATTGGTCCGCCGGCTGACATTGAATACGCTGTCGAACCGGTTGGCGTTGACACAATCATACCATCTGCCTTATAATCGTCAACAAACTCAGAGTTGACATAGAGATTTACATCCAAAAGACGTGATGTTGCGCCACGTGATACAACGATATCATTTAACGAATCAAAGATCCGCTCGTTCCCCTGACTATCCTCCAGCTTAGCTCTGAGCATCATGCGGTTTTCAACAACATAGTCGTCGTTAAAAAACTTATTAAGATTGCTTTCAACTTCCTTCTGCTCAACCTCAGCCAAAAATCCCAGTCTTCCAAGATTAAATCCCAAAATTGGCTGACCGGTTAAAAGCACATCGTGAGCAACACCCAAAAGCGTTCCATCTCCGCCCAATGCAAAAACTGCATCACTGGCAGCCAACGCCTCCGCTTTTGTGCAAAGCTCTACAAAAGGAACATCAAATTCAGCAAAACGTTCATCGAGCAAAAGCCTTGCTCTGCCTGCTGAAAGCCTTGCAACAAGCGACGTAAACTCCAAATTTTTATCTTTTATCACATTCGGTGCCAATAAAATTGTTTTCACACCATCACCCAAGTCGGATCGT
>JAZNJS010000007.1:0-23120 GCA_045578185.1 Clostridia bacterium | reverse complement strand
TAGGTATGTTTGAAAAAATCGGAGCTATTGCACATTCTGTGTTGAATGCAATAGTGACGTTTTTTACCGAAACTATACCAACAGCATTAGCCCCACTCATGGACCTTTTTACTACATTTGGAGAGTTTTTATCCGGTCTTTGGCAAAGCATAGGAGAATTTTTCTCTACTTGTTGGGACGCAATTGTGTTGTTCTTTACAGAAACACTACCTGCGGCGCTTGACACTGCGATAACATTCTTCGCTGAACTGCCGGGAAAAATATGGGAGTTTTTATCTCAGGCAGTAGCTAAACTCGGAGAGTGGGCATCCGGTTTAATCAGCAAAGCAGGAGAGGTGTTGCCGGGAGTAATATCCTCTATTGTAGACTTCTTCTCGGGATTGCCGGAAAAGATGCTTGAAATAGGAAAAAATCTTGTTCAGGGAATATGGAACGGTATCAGCAATGCCGGAGACTGGATTTTAGAGAAGCTTAAAGGCTTTGGAGACATTATTGTAGACGGAGTAAAAAAGGTTTTTCGCATCCATTCCCCTTCTACAATTATGCGCGATGAGGTTGGTAAAAACATTGCATTAGGTGTGGCAGAGGGTATCACTAAAAATACAGATGCAGTATCTGATGCTATGTCTGAAATGGCTGATGTAGTTTCAGATTCTGACCTTGTTGTAGAGGCAGAGGTAGCCGCAAAATCTCTTGACTTTGAAACGTTTAAAGAAAAAATAAGACCTTCTTTAGACTTAATCAAGGCTCAGCTTTCGCAGGCTCAGGATATAATGACCGCGCGATTTTGTGCATCTGCGCAACTTGTCGCAGCAAAAACATGTGCGACAATGGAAAGCGTTTATAATAAAACAACTAATTTTAACAACAACTACAATATTACAACTGCAAACAATTCACCAAAAGCAACGGCTGATGCAATCAGAAATCAAATGACGATGCAGCGCATGCTGTTTGCTACGCGATAAGTCGAAACCTGTCGAAAGGTGGCGATGGAAAATATGATTGCAGTATAATATTTACTTGAAAATAACTCTGCTTAGTGATAAAATAAACTTATACAAAACGTAAGGAGAAATGATATATGAAAATTAATTTTGACTCAATAAAAAAATACTATGAAAAAAGGGATAATGAAGTAAAAGAAGCTATCAAACGAGCAAAAAAAGCTGGTATGCATCCCACATTTATAAAACTTTTAGAAACGCAAGGTAAAATTAATGTTAAACATAAATTACCGCTGGTATTACACGATGGCGCAACCGAAGAGCAACTTGTAAAATTTGAGGAAGCCATAGGCAGTCCTCTTCCCTCCTCCTACCGTGAATTTTTGAAATTTACTGACGGAGCGGATTTGGGCGAGGCAGGCGTCGAACTTTTCGGCTTGAACTACGGAGAGCATAAAAATTACATATTATACACCATCAACAACACCCGGAAAATATACAACATCAGCGGTGCGCATGAACAAAATTTATTGATTATCGGCGAGGATATAACCGGTGTTTTAATTTGCATCAATATCGCAACCGGCGAAATTGTCGGTTGGGAAGCTCGTTATGCTGACGAAGAAGCGTTTTTAATAAGCCCCGATTTCCATACCTTTTTACACGAGCTGACTGTATTTATGGAAAACGAAAATTCTTTGATAACTGATGATGAATACAAAAGAATCTGGCTCGTGGCTCGAAAAACTATTAAACAAGCGTGGAAAAACGAAATCGAGCGCGCTTCCCGTGGCTCGCAGACAAGAGATTGGACAGACGAGGAATTCGAATTGTTATTAAAGGGCGAAAGAGTCCCCGGATATGAGGGACATTATATGAAATCGCCGTTGGAATACCCTCAGTATGCCGACAGTCCGGAAAACATACAATTCTTAAAGCTTGAAAGAGAAGACAAAAGCTCATCTGATAACGTTATTGACTGGTACGAAAACAAGGCAAAAGAATTAAAGGAACAGATTAAAAAAGCAAGAGAGGTAGGCATGCATCCTGAGTTTATCAGCCTTTTGGAAGCATGCGATAAAGCAAGTAGAAGCAGCAAACTTCCCAACGTTTTCTACAAAGGTGCAACTGAGGATGAACTCGTAAATTTCGAGCGCGACTTAGGCATCAGCATTCCTGCTCCTTACCGTGAGCTTTTGAAATTTACTGACGGAGCATTTCTTGGCAATGCAATGGTTGAATTTTTCGGCATAAACGATAATGAGGAAAAACTCAGCATCTTCCCTGCTTCCTATCGCAAGGTGTTAAAGTATAATGACGGTTCTGATTCGGATGAAAAAATAACTGCGCTTTTTGGCGAAAATGAAGATTGTGAAAAAATACACACATTATACAGCGTCAACCACGCCGAAAAAACAGGTAATATTATAGGCTCTTTCAAAAACGACCTGTTAATCATAGGCAAAGATATCGCAGACATTTTGGTTTGTATTAACACAAAAACAGGAGAAATTGTAGGTTGGGATTATCGTGATGGCGAAAATGGATATTTCTGGTTAAACACAGACCTTTATACTTACTTTAAAGAAGATTTAACAGACTCTATGAACGAAGAAATTAGTTAATATTACAAGACTTAACAAAAACAGGAGGAGAGCGCAATGAACAGAGAAGGAAGAAAATGGCATAGGCAAAAAAACAAAGAATTAAAAAGGATGATAAAAAGGGCAAAAAAAGAAAAAATGCATCCTTCATTTATAAATCTTTTGAAAGCACAGGACAAAATGAAGAAAAAATATAAATTTCACATGGAATTTTACGAAGGTGCGACAGAAGAAGAAATTCAAGAATTTGAAAATCGTATGGGCGTTACTCTTCCTGAAGCATATCGCGATTTCTTAAAATTTACAGACGGAGCCAATTTGGGCGAAGGTTGCGTAACTTTACGTGGAGTGCACGAGAGAAAAATAATAGGAAACATTGAAGACTTGAACTACTTCGAGCCGGACGCTGATTGGCTCTACATTGCTGAAGCAAAAAAACATAACCTTCTGTTTTTTGGTCAGGACATTACAAATTATTTAATAGGCGTAAATTTGGAGAATGGTGAGATAGCATTATGGGATTGCGAAGACGTGGGAAATGAGTATTGTGAACTATCTCCCGATTTCTATTCATATATAGATGAAGTAACTGAAGAAATAAAAAATAAGGAGCGTGACGACTATTATGACTGATATTGTTACAGCTGAAATGTTAGCTAAGATGACAAAAAAAGAAAAGGAAAGATTTAGAGCGCGAGCTCAGAAGGCCGTAGAAGAGGCATGGAAAAGAGAATATGACCGTGCCGCTCAAGGCTTGCAGACAAGAGACTGGACAGACGAGGAATTTGAACTGTTAAAACAAAGAAAACATGTTCCCGGTTATGAAGGACACCATATGAAATCGGTAATGGCGTATCCTGAATACGCCTTAGACCCGGAAAACATACAATTCCTGAAGCAGCCCAAGGAGAAAGGAGAAGCATATAAATCCGGCGACCATTACAAGGCCCACGGCAGAAACACTCGCAAGCCTTCAAACGGCTACTATGACGAAAAGACTCAAACAGTAACGACATTTAAAGACGGCGAGGCACCGTCAATAAGCAAATACATACGAAAACGATATACTGAAGAAGAACTGGCAGACACCGAAGAGGGTGTTTTTTTTATGCCCGAAAAAGAAATCAAAGGAGGAGATAAAATGGGAGGAGATGCTCTATCAAGTGCTCAGGAAGGTATCGGAGTGCTAACCGAAATGGCAGGTTTAATGGAAAACATGGGTATAGACTGCGGCCCATTGGTAGAAGGTTTACAGGCAGCTCAAATGGCTACCGAGGGAATGTCTATCGCTCAGGCAGCATTAAATCTCGTTATGAGCCTTAACCCGATAGCTCTGGTTACGATTGCAATCGCAGCTTTAGTAGCCGGCCTTATTTATTTGTGGAACACAAATGAAGATTTTAAAAATGCACTTATTAATGCATGGAATTTAATTGCTGAGGCGTGTGCAAAGGTCTGGGATGCAATGGTGATATTCTTTACAGAAACACTACCCGCCGCGCTTGAAGCTGCTGTTACTTTCTTTGCCGAGCTGCCGGGGAAAATATGGGAGTTTTTATCTCAGGCAGTAGGTAAACTCGGAGAGTGGGCCACAAGCTTAATCAGCAAAGCAGGAGAGGTATTGCCGGGAGTAATATCCTCTATTATAAGCTTTTTCTTGGAACTGCCAGGAAAGATGCTTGAAATAGGAACAAACCTTGTGCAGGGCATATGGAACGGTATCAGTAATGCCGGAGACTGGCTTTTAGAGAAACTTAAAGCCTTTGGAGCGAGTATTGTAAGTGGAATAAAAAACATTTTCGGTATTCACTCGCCGTCTGCAATTATGCGTGACGAGGTTGGTAAAAACCTTGCCTTAGGTCTGGCAGATGGCATTACCAAAAATACAGATGCCGTAGCAGATGCCATGGGCGAAATGGCAGATGTTGTAGCCGATTCTGACCTTGTTGTAGAGCCCGAGGTAGCCGCAAAATCTCTTGACTTTGAGGCTTTTAAAGAAAAAATAAGACCGTCTTTAGACTTTATTAAGGCTCAGCTTTCGCAGGTTCAGAATTCTTTAAATGCTCAGATTGCAGCATCTTTGGAACTTGGCAGTTTCAGGGCACCAACAGCTGCTAATAACACCTACAACAACGGCAATACATTTAACAATCACTACACAATAAATACTACAAACAATTCACCAAAAGCAACAGCAGATGCAATTAAAAACCAGATGACAATGCAGCGTATGCTGTTTGCTACAAGATAAGGAGGAAACTTATGTTACATATTAAATACCAAAACGATAACGGAACACTTGATTTTAAAGGAGGAAAAGGTCGTAATTCATGGCGAATAATTGAAATAGACGGCCTTGGTCTTGCACCCAAAAGCTTTAACAAAGCAGAGTATACAGGTAGTATCGGACAGCGTACATTGTCTGAGGCAATAGAAGCAAGAACGATTACCATTCAGTGTGATGTTAATTCCATTAAGAGTCAATATGGCGGAGCGTCAAACAACAAATGGGAAATATCAAAGGCGCTAAGAATTTTAAATGAGCCGGGCACTTTACTTATTTCTGATGGCTTAAGAACACGAAAAATCAACGCTCGCTGTGTAGAAGCCGTCCAGGGCGAACGCTACGGCGGTTATGTTGCGTTTGCAATGCAATTTGTATGTGATTATCCGTATTTTGAAGACAAAGAAACAAAAACTGTACCTCTATATCAGGTCGAAAATCTTTTAGGAAGCAGCACAAGGTGGTATTTAAAAGACGGTCAAATAACAAAGGAATATATCGAGCATGGAAAGTTTATGCTTCCTTGTTTGCTCACTCGTCATATATCAAAGGCAACCGTGGTAAATATCGGCGATGTAGACACCGAACCGATTATTAAAATTCTTTTAAATGGTGGAAGCTATAAAGGACCAGAGGCGACTCGCGGAACGCTTGTTCTTCGTAATGAAGCTACAAATCAGGAAATTGAGTTAAATCTCAAAGATGCAGATGATATAAAAGAGGTTACTATAGACATTCCCACCAGAAAAATATACAGTCAGGACAACAAAAATTTAATACATCATCTTGCACCTACCAGTTTTTTAAGTGATTTCTGGCTGCAAAAAGGACAAAATCAGATTTGCGTAGATAACTACATATCGGAGTCCTGTTTGATTAAGTGTGAATTTTCCAATAAATATATTGAGGCGGTGATTGTATGAGCCATAAGGTTTCAGATATTCGTTTTTATGATTTCAATTTTCAACTACTTCATACAGAAAACGAATTTTTAAGTAGTAACTGGACTGTTTATTATAACGACATCGGCACCTTTGAAGCACATTTTGACTTAAAAAGTGATGCGTTACCCGTCGTCATGGAAAATGATTACCTTGTCGTAGTGCAGGATAGTTTATCAGCTATTATCGTAGGCAAAAAGGCGGCAGATGAGCTTGTCTTATACGGCCGCACTTGCAACTGGTTGCTTACAAAGCGTATTACCAATGCTTTTGGTAGCACCACCGATGCAATTGATTCGTTGCTGAAATCAAAAATTGAAGCGGCTTTTTCAGATTCTCCGCTTACTTTAATAAATACAATTTCTAATCTGCCGCAAATTACAGCAAGTCGCGATGATAAATGCGAGACTTTTTCATTCGTACAGGAAAGTTTGCAATTGGAAAACTTGGGGCATAAATTAGAATTTGACCCCGTAAACTCCAGATGGGTTTTTAAAATATTAAGAGGAAATGAGGATAATCCACTCGTTATATCCAATGTAAACAGAAATGCCTATGATGTTTCGGCTCAAAGCGATTTGCTAAAGGTATGCACACAAGGATGGTACAAAAGGAAATTTCAAAATATGGGTGAATGGGACCCGCAGATAAATGCTCTTTTAGATTCTGACGGCAAAGAAGTATTAGGGACAGCTATTTCAAACGGAACAGAGGCCTCTCCCATACCTAGCAATTTCGGCAAGTGCTGGAAGGTACAGTTTGAACAAGATTCAGAATTCACAGCATATAGAATATTTGGGATGTTTTTGAAGGCAGGCGACATTGTAATATGCGACAACGAAAACGGAATACTAACAAAATCCGACAAAGCAGATATGTTTTGGGCAAAAACTTCAATGCCTGCATATAATAAAGGAATTTTAAGATGGGAATGTTTGTTGCCCGGAAATAGTGAAAGTGCAGCTCTTTCGGCACTTTATAATATGCAAATCGCTAACAAAATACAAGGAAAAACGGTCGGCATTCATTTTGGAAGTTATGAAGACTATTTGTGTAACAGGTGTGATTATACGCTTGGAGATGTCATTTTTGTAGAATGGCAAAGCGGAGATTATAAGAAGCGCACCCGTAAGCGTATTGTCGGTGTAAATATATGGTACGAACCTAAAAATATTGGCGAAGAACCTATATTTGAAGATGTAAATTAATTAATAAGGTCCTGCTTTTGCGGGACCTTTTATCTTTATTGTCAAGGAGTGAAATATATGGCTAAAAACCAAGGATATGATATTACAGGAAAAAGGTTTGGAAAGCTTGTAGTTTTAGGCAAGGGAGAAAGTAAAGGTCCGGGGCGGACAACATGGAATTGCCTATGCGATTGCGGAAACAAAAAGACCATTCGTGGAGATGCGCTAAAGAGTGGATACGCAAAGTCTTGCGGGCGCTGCAGGCGTAGTGAAAAGGCAGTAAAATCCTCATTTCTTATGGTTCCTATATCTATAGAAAAGGTAAAAAAAGAAGCTAAACTACAAAATCTTTCCTTTGGGCAGTATATGGCAAAAGAATACGCAAAACGAGTGATAGGCGGTGTTTAATTTATGTCAATATCAGATGAGCAAATAGCAAAACTAATAGAAGAGTACAATGGTTATGTTGGGAAAATAGTTAATCGTTTTTATTACTTTGTATCTCCCTCTGTCAAAGAGGAATTGTGCCATGTAGGATTAATAGGACTGTGGAAAGGAATTTTGGCCTATTATAGAAAGGAGACAGAAGAGTTTGACCACAAAAAATTTATTGCTACAATTTGTACATATATTCGATACGAAATGGCGGCCTTATTACAGGAATTAAAATTAATACGAATAAGCGACAAGCAGTGGCACAATTTCGTTAAGGCAACCAAGCTTTTGAGCGCAAATCCGGATATATCGGAAGGACAGATAAAATCCCTCATGAAAGAGGCAGGTCTTCGCTATGACTGGTATTTAAAAGCAAAGAAAATAATTAGTCCCGCATCTTTAGATATGATAGCAGGCGAAGATACGGATAGCAATATGTATGCACTTTTGGTTTATAACGACAACGAAACAGATAACTTTGACAATCAATCATACATCGATTATATAATTGATTCCGCTATGTACGGAATTAAACTTGACAGGGATAAAAAGTTAATTCGCACTTGGCTAAAAAGCATAAACAGCCAAAATGAACCGAACTTATCCGAACTTGGCAGGATATATAAATTAAGTTCAGCTATGGTATCATTAATCATAAACAGATTTATTGACATATGCCGATTTGTAAGGGATTGCGAATATGAGTTTTTTAAGAACCCTGGTGGTGTGGTTTACCTGCCGGAAATTCCCGAAAAAAACAGAACATATAACGGGAAAAAAGTACCCGGGGTCAAATGGGTTATGGCAAACAGAAAATGGAAAGTAGAAATTACAGTCGGCAAAAGCAAATCCGTATATATCGGGCTCTTTGAAAACTATGAAGACGCTGTCCGCGCACGCCGTGATGCCGAAATAAAATATCGTGGTTTTAGCAATATTGACATTTGAATAACGCGTATAAACGATATCTGCTTTAGCTGCAGCATTGTGCATACAACCTGCATCCCTCCTTCTCCGCCAAAAAACCGTTCACATTTCGTGAACGGTTTTTTGTTTTCTGTAATAATTAAAAAAACAGTTATTTTTATTGTTTTCTACCCGATAAAACAAATTAATACCAGCCATTTACACTTGACAAACTTTATAAATCAGGGTATAATAAAGTTCCTGTCGTCAAGACTATAAATATGGGGACGCAATGGTTTCGACGGGGATGCTAAAGTTTTAGGAGCGAGCAGTGGTGCGGTGCCACTATAAAAGCCGTATTTTTTAAATTAAACGCTAATACTGAATTAGCTGCTGCCTAATTATGGCAGCTGTCCTGCTTAAAGCTACTGCACTTTAAGTAAGGGCATCATTTTAGCAGTGAACATGAGTCGGGTAAGCTTTGCCCCGACCAGGTATAATGAAGCTACCAAGTACCTGAGGTTGCCTGTGAGCTTAGGTATGAGGGAATGTTGATCACCGGCTGCGCTCGGAGAGCCTGATTCGGCGGCATTTTCGGACAGGAGTTCGATTCTCCTCGTCTCCACCACGTCGCAGCAAACTTCGCCGCAATCAAAATGACCGCTTTTTAAGCGGTCATTTTTTATATGTTTAGTTTTTTATGCAAAAATGCCCACACGATACATTTTATTTATATTGTGTGATTACACACCTGTATAATCTTATCAGCAGCCCCTTTTGCGCCTGATGAGTTCTTAAATCCCCGGGCAATTTTCTCGGCATTTTTCTTATATGTGCTATCGCTGAATATTTGATTTATAGCACCCAAAACAAAAGTTCCATCCGAGTTGTCCAGTTTTATTCCTGCACCAAGCTCTAAAACCCTCTCGGCAACACCCTTTTGTTCGGTTGTTTGCGGGAGCATAACAAGCGGAACTTCGAAGAATAAGCTTTCGCTGACGCTGTTCATTCCGCAGTGCGATACAAATGCATCCGCCTTTTTTAAAACCGCAATTTGATCAATATGTGAAAAAACCGATATGTTTTCAGGGAGTTCTCCAAAATCCTCGATAGACACTAAATTGCCAACAGACATAATAACCTGATAATCAGTGCCCTTAAAAGCAGATATACAGGTTTTATAAAAAGGCATAATATCATTATTGACGGTTCCCATGGATATATAAATCAGTTTATCCCTCTTTTTCTCAATTTTCTCAGTTGCAGGACGAATTGAGGGGCCGACAAATGCGAACTTTTCCGAAAAAGTTTCTGAACAGGGTTGGAATTCAGGTGAGGTATAAACAATAGTATGAGTGTTATCGTCATTGCCGATAATATCAAGAATATTTTTAACAGGATACCCCTTATCCTTTAGCCGTTTGACTTGTTTAGAGGTTTTTGGAATTGCAAAAAGCATCTTAAACAAATCTCCAAGACCTTGTTTCATAATCTTTGCCGATTGCTGATTAAAGGCAAAAGTTGTTGTCGAAGAAACAAAAGGAATGCCAAGCTTCAGTGCAACCGCTTTTCCCCACAGTGCCATAGAGTCTGCCACTATACAATCAGGCTTAAGTTCTGCTATCTGGCTACAAACCTTGTCAACAAGCACCAATGTTGTATCTACCAATATCTTTGTAGAGAAAGCAAGGTCTCTTCCCACACGAGCAGAATCTTTGATACTTAAGTTTTGCTCTGTATCATAATCGTCGCAGGATATAAATGTTGCACCTGCCGACTCAATTTTTTCACGCATAATGTTATATGAATAATACCAAACCTCGTGTCCGCGAGATACTAATTCTTTAACAACGCCCAAGGTAGGGTTCGTATGTCCGTGCGCCGGAATACAAAAGAAAACTATTTTGCTCATATTATTTCACCTGATTTCATTCTTCTATATCACTAAAAACTTGTTTAATAACATCTTTCTGCTTTGCTTTAGGAAGAACTGCTATTCCTTTTTCTTTGTCTCCGAGGACTAAAATTTCATCTCCGGGTTGTAAGTCAAACAATTCTCTTGCTTCTTTAGGAATAACAAACTGTCCCTTTTCACCGATTTTGACCATCCATGCATACTTATCTTCGTGTATGTTCATATCC
Source organism: Clostridia bacterium (assembly GCA_045578185.1). GTDB lineage: Bacteria > Bacillota > Clostridia > UBA1381 > UBA9506 > RGIG1666. The sequence continues at coordinate 12,674 of JAZNJS010000007.1, read as the reverse complement.
AAACCCCATTCGTATGATTAGTATGAATAATCATACCACGGTTTTATACAAATGTCAACAGGAAATGAAAAGTTCAATGCAAACCAATCTTTTCTAAGACGCACTGCTTTTTCATGTGAAAATTGACTATTAGCACCATTTCTATTTCGCACTTTAAAAAGTAAATTATTTTATATCATGCAAAGCAAGATATAAAATAATTAATATTGCTTTTATGTTATTTTTATCCCGAATATAAAAAAGCCGCACACTTACCGTGCGCGGCTTTTTGGCACCCTCTATGTGAATCGAACACATGACTAGCCCTTAGGAGGGGCTTGTTATATCCATTTAACTAAGAGGGCATATGATTAACTTTTTTAAAATACTGCAAAATCTAAGTGTAAGCCCCTCCTAAGATAAAAGGGCTTGTTATTATGAGCGAAGCGAATATCAAGGCTCGCTCAGCCGTCAAAATCTCTGATTTTGAAAACGGCGTGCGGTTCTTATATCCATTTAACTAAGAGGGCATATAAACTGCCGTGAATTTCACGGCAGTTTATTTAATATCAATATTTTAACACGCTTTTTCAGCTTTGTAAAGCACTTTAAATATTAAAACTTGCTGACATATCCCTGCACAAACAGGAACAGAACGATAATCGGCAGAACATACGTTACATATCCTCTTATCCATTTTGGGAACTTCATGCCCTTACCTGAATTAACTTCAAGCATAAAATTATCCCATCCCCATCCGTACCTTGATACGCAGAAGAAAAGATATACCAAAGAGCCGAGCGGCAATAGGTTGTTGCTGACGATAAAGTCCTCTAAATCCATGATGTTTGAACCAGCACCTAAAGGCTCAAAACTACTCCAAAGATTGAAGCCTAAAACACAAGGCAATGATAATGCTATAATCAGAATAATATTTATTAAAACTGCCTTTTTCCTTGACCAGCCCCACAAATCAATAGCAAAAGATATAATGTTTTCAAACACCGCTATAACTGTAGACAATGCTGCAAACGACATAAATACAAAGAACAAAGTTCCCCATATTCTTCCACCTAGCATTGAGTTAAATATATTTGGCAATGTCACAAAAACCAGCTGCGGACCACTCTCCGGATTAACCCCAAATGAAAAACACGCCGGGAAAATTATAAGGCCGGATAAAACCGCCACTGCAGTATCTAAAACCAGTATGCTCACAGACTCACCCATAAGTGAACGGTCTTTATCAATATAGCTGCCGAAAATAGCCATAGAGCCTATGCCTATACTAAGAGTGAAAAATGCCTGCCCCATCGCTGCAGAAACAACATCAAATATTCCGTGCTCTGCCATTTTTGAAAAGTCTGGTTTTAAATAAAACTTAAGACCTTCACTTGCTCCTGGAAGCGTAACTGCACGGATAACTAAAATAAGCATAATGACAAATAAACTTGACATCATAAGCTTAGTAATCTTTTCTACGCCCTTTTGCAGACCGAGCGAACAAATTCCAAAACCTAGAAACACGACAACTATCATCCAGAAAGTCATAGTTGCAGGCTGCACCGTCATATCACTGAAGATTGTTCCTACCTGCTCGGCAGTTACACCGACAAATTCGCCACGTAACATTTTTACAAAATATAAAAGCATCCAGCCGCCAATTGTCGTATAAAACATCATTAAAAGGTAGTTGCCCACAATGCCAAAATAGCTGAATATATGCCATTTCGTGCCTTTCGGCTCGAGCTTTCTAAATGATGTAGCAATGCTCGCTCTGCTCGCTCTGCCAACAGAGAATTCCATCGTCATGATAGGTAAGCCGAATATCAGCAGAAATATTAAATACATCACAACAAAAGCAGCGCCGCCATAAAGGCCTGTGATATACGGAAAACGCCAGACGTTACCAAGTCCGATTGCACATCCTGCTGAAATTAAAATAAATCCCAAACGCGAAGAAAATTTTTCTCTTTCCTGCACTAAGTTCTCTCCTTATCCGTTGTTTAGTTTTCCTCTTCTTCCTTCATCTGCTGAAACTTCACAGCACAATACAGTGCACACTCTACTCTCTTTCTCTGCAACTTACAGCTCATCTCAAGAGGTGTATTTATGTCCCCGCAATACTTGTAAGCATTTGCCGGACAGCCACCGCTGCAATAAAATTTAGCAAAGCAATCGCTGCACGCAGGCTTTGTATATACATTTGAGGTCTCAAACATTGTCTTTATTTTCTCGTCCATTGTGCCCTCAAATACATTGCCCATCTTCATAGACTCATCACCTACGAACTGATGACACGGGTATATGTCACCATCAGGTGTTACAGCTATGTACTCGTGACCGGAGCCGCAACCGGAAAGACGTTTGGCAACGCACGGTCCGCCCTCTAAGTCAATCATAAAGTGGAAGAAATTAAATCCCTTTCCTTCTTTTCTTCTCTTGACGTATTCAATAGCCAGTTTTTCATACTCGCTGTATATTTTATCCATGTCTTCATCACGAAGCGAATAATCTTCTGTACTTTCTGCCACAACCGGTTCAACAGACACCTGTTTAAATCCAAGGTCTGCAAAGTGCAACACATCTTCCGCAAAATCAAGGTTATGACGTGTAAATGTTCCACGAACATAGTAGTTGTCCTGACCTCTTGATTCTGCCATATCCTGAAATTTTCCTACAATACTGTCATATGTTCCGCTTCCGTCTACACGCTGACGCATACGGTCATTGACATCTTTACGACCGTCTAAGCTCAGCACGATATTTACCATATGCTCATTGATAAACTGTTTTTTCTCCTCATCGAGAAGAATTCCGTTTGTGGTTATGGTAAATCTGAAATTTTTATTATATTTCTTCTCTTCCTCACGGGCATAGGCAACAATACCCTTTACTACATCAAAGTTGAGTAGCGGCTCACCACCGAAAAAGTCAATCTCTATATTACGGCGGTTACCTGAGTTTTTAATTACAAAATCTATAGCTTTTTTGCCCACCTCTAAAGACATAAGACCTCTTTGTCCCTCATAATTTCCGGTTCCGGCAAAACAATATTTGCAGCGCAGATTGCAGTCATGCGCAATATGCAGACACATTGCTTTTACAACTGAGTTTTTATGCCAGTTTTTTGCATACTCTGCATACATATCGTCGGAGAACAAAAGACCGTCATCAGAGAGCTCTACGATATCTTCATACGCTTCAACAAGTTCCTCTTTAGGATATTTTGTGCAAAGCTTGTCCAAAATATCAGCCGGAATTTCTTTTTGAGTCGGTTTTTCTCCCAGCGCACTTATTAAATCGCGCGTCATATCATCAACTTCGTGCACTGCTCCGCTATAAACGTCCAAAACTATATTGGTGTCATCTATTGTAAACTGATGTACCATAAAAATTTCTACCTTCCTTTTTATCATAAATACGAACTATTCGTAATTTCTTTCATTTTCAATATGCGAAAAAACAGGCGGCAACATAAATTGTCGCCGCCTACGTCTTCCGAGTCAATCTTTTGTACTCTGCAAAACCGCAGTTAAAAGAAAGCACGCACTTTAAATATGTATCGGCTTATACTCTTTCGCACTTCTGGTTTGCAACTGTGCAAGAAGTTTTGCAAGCAGACTGGCAAGAAGTCTGGCACTCGCCGCAGCCGCCCTTCTTTACGCTCTCTTTAAGACTTGCTTTGTTACAGGTTTTAATGTGTTTCATGATATTCCCTCCATCTTTACCTTTTTCTTTTGCCGGACAAATTAATGCCCAAAATTCCGCCGACAGAGCCTGCAAAAAGACTTACTGCAGTCATTATCAAAATATAAGGACTGACAGCTATACTCTCGCCTGCAAGTGACGAAAATAAATACAAAATAATACTGTATAAAATACCGGTAAGAGCGCCTGTTAAAAGCCCTCTGTGTCTTATCTCCCGTGACGCTGACGCTCCTGCAATAATTACACTTATCACTGAGGTCAAAATCACAATAGGTGAAATAAGACTTTCAGACAGCGGTGTGTATGTAAGCAATAGTGCCGCCAGTGCAAACACTATAGCCGTAAACAAAAAACTTTTCGCCATCGCTTTTGAGAAAGCTATCGAATATGTTTTTACCGCACCGGTGTCTTTAACCGTTTTATACTCTTCATAGCGCATATTGACTCCTCCCGGACAATAGGTTTTCTCATCATATACCTATTCCCACGGAGAGCAAAATATGCAAAAATCAATCAGCGCTTACAGGCTTAATTACTTCACGAACAGCCCAACGCTCCATTGTCATAAGTGTTTTTTCGGTTTTTGTGCCGATTTCAACAACGATTTTCTCATCTTTAATTTTTGCAATAGTACCAACTATACCGCCGATAGTGATAATATTATCGCCAACCTTAAGGTTTGCAAGCATATTCTTGTTTTCCTTATCACGTTTTCTCTGCGGACGGATAAGCAGAAAATAAAAAATAACAATTAATAATATGGGCATGATAAGCGGACCAATCATTCCTAAAGGTCCCGCTACCTGCTGACCAGCTACTGCTGCATCCGTTGTCTGCGCAGCGGTTTCTGCAAATGCTACTAACATAATTAGTACCTCCAATTTATAATATAATAACAATAAATAATTATAACCTTATTTTAACATTTTAGCAAGTCTTTTTCCAAAAAATTAATTTTTTTATAATAATATACTTATTTATATATAAAAAGCATTGACACAGCTTAAAATAAATGGTAAAATTGGTATATTGATAGAGGTGCGTTTTTTATCAGTATTTTCAGATTAGGGTACGGGACCTTGTTGACTCTGACTAAAAAGGAAAAAACGCCGAAGTTGCAGCAAACCCGGAATGCTGCTGCTGGGGGTATGGTTAACAGCCATATCACTGTCACCGGTAGATTTACTGATGAAGAGCTATACGCCCCTCACCACCTGATTTACTGATGGAGAGCTATCTGCGTTTTTATGCTTTTAAGGGGTATATGTTTGCGCATAACCCCAAATGAATTTGCATTGATAGCCGAGCTCCGTCATAAAACGCGGGTTCGGCTTTAATTATGTTAATTGCAGCATTTTACTTATGCTGAAATAATAAACTAAGTAATATAATGTAGGAGGAAACATAGATGAAACAGTACAAAATTGCCGTTGTCGGTGCAACCGGCATGGTAGGAAGAACATTCTTAAAAGTTTTAGAGGAAAGAAAACTGCCGGCTGAAAGCTACACACTTTTTGCTTCAGCTCGTTCAGCAGGCTCAAAGGTAACCTTTATGGGCCAGGAGTACACTATCCGCGAGCTTACAGAAACTTCATTTGATGAAGGATTTGATATTGCACTTTTCTCAGCAGGCGGCTCAATCAGTGAGAAGTTTGCACCTATCGCAGCATCTAAAGGCTGTGTTGTTATCGATAACTCAAGCCAGTGGCGTATGGATCCTGAGGTACCGCTTGTTGTTCCTGAGGTTAACCCGGAAGATATCTTAAAGCATAAGGGTATCATTGCAAACCCGAACTGCTCAACCATTCAGGCAATGGTTCCGCTTCGTCCGCTTCAGCAGAAATACGGCATTAAACGTATAGTTTATTCAACATATCAGGCTGTATCTGGCGCAGGTATGGCAGGATATCAGGATTTGGAAAATGGAATCAAGGGCGAAGCTCCGAAAAAGTTTAACCATCCTATCTTCAACAACTGCCTGCCGCAGATTGACGTATTCCTTCCTAACGGCTACACCAAGGAAGAAATGAAAATGGTAAATGAAACACGCAAAATTTTAGGTGATGATACTCTGCGCGTTACAGCTACAACTGTTCGTGTACCTGTATTTATGTCTCACAGTGAGTCAATTAATGTTGAACTTGAAAAACCGTTCGATTTAGATGAACTCCGCGCAACACTTGCTGCCGCTCCGGGCATCGTTGTTTTGGATGACCCCGAAAACGCAGTTTACCCGATGGCTATTGATGCATCTGACAAGGATGAAGTTTTTGTTGGTCGTATCCGTCGTGACGAAAGTGTTGAAAATGGTATTAATATGTGGGTTGTTGCTGACAACATCAGAAAAGGTGCTGCTACCAACACAATCCAGATTGCACAGAAGCTGATTGAGTTCTGGGAGTCCAAATAATTAGATTAAAAAACAGGAGGACTTAAAAAATGTCAAAGAATACTATTTTTACCGGTGCAGGCGTTGCAATTGTAACTCCGTTTAACGAAAACGGTATTGATTTTGATGCTTTTGGCAAGATAATTGAATACCAGCTGGCACACAAAACCGATGCGATTATTGTATGTGGAACAACTGGCGAATCTGCTACCATGCCTGACGCCGAACATATTGAAGCAATTCGTTTCTGCGTAGAAAAGGTTGCAGGCAGAGTGCCTGTAATTGCAGGCGCAGGCAGTAATGATACTAAACACGGTATTGAGCTTTGTAAAAGGGCCGAGGCTTGTGGCGTAGATGCTCTGCTTCTTGTTACACCGTACTACAACAAAACCTCTCAGAGAGGTCTTTATGAGCATTATAAAGCAATGGCAGAGTCCGTTTCTCTTCCCATTATTTTATATAATGTTCCAAGCCGCACAGGTCTTAACATTGACATTAAGACACTTAAGAAACTGGCTAGCGTTGACAACATCGTTGCCATTAAAGAAGCAAGTGGTAACATCTCATATGTTGCACAGGTTGCTGCTGAATGTCCTGAGCTTGACATCTATTCAGGTAACGACGATATGATTGTTCCTATTATGAGTCTCGGCGGCAAAGGCGTAATTTCCGTTCTTTCAAACGTTGCGCCTGAGGAAACTCACGATATGTGCGAGAAATATTTAAACGGTGACCTTGCTGGTTCACTTGCTCTTCAGCTTAAACTTCTTAACCTTGTAAAAGCGTTGTTTATCGAAGTAAATCCCATCCCTGTTAAAACCGCTCTTAACCTTATGGGTATGAATGCAGGCTTGCTCAGAATGCCGCTTTATGAGATGGAAGAAGGAAATCTTGAGTTCTTAAAATCAGCTATGAAAGAAGTAGGCATACTTTAATCTGTAAACTTACAATTAAAAATTATTTTGAAATCCGCCGTAAGGCGGATTTCTTGTAAACTCAATTATAAAGGAGAGTTTTTAAAATGACCAATATCATTTTAAGCGGCTCAAACGGCCGTATGGGTCAGGCAATAAGCCGTCTTGCTGAAGAATCGGATAACTGCCGCATTGTATGCGGTTTCGATATTAATACAAAGCAGTTAAATGACTATCCCGTTTATGATAACTATAATGATTTTTCCGGAAGTGCTGATGTAATTATTGACTTTTCCAACCCTGCAAATTTTGGAAGACTGATTGCGTATGCAACTGAAAAAAAATTGCCTGTCGTAGTTTGTACCACAGGTCTTTCAAAGGAACAGATTGCGCTTTTAGCTGAAACATCAAAAGTAATTCCGGTATTTTATTCGGCCAATATGTCTTTAGGCGTTAACCTCATTATTGAACTTGCATCACGTGCAGCAAAGCTTTTAGAAGGAAGTTTTGATATTGAGATAATTGAAAAGCATCATAATCAGAAGCTCGACGCACCGAGCGGTACTGCACTTGCTATTGCAGATGCAATCTCTGAAAGCCTTGAGAACGCTCCTGAGTATATATATGACCGTCATAGCGTTCGCAAAAAACGCGAGTCGAACGAAATTGGTATTCATGCCGTTCGCGGTGGTACCATCGTCGGAGAGCACAGCGTAATTTTCGCCGGCAACAACGAAGTTATTGAGCTTAATCACTCCGCAACTTCCCGTGAAGTATTCGCTGTTGGTGCTATCCGTGCAGGATTTTTCCTGGCTAATAAACCTGCTGGAATGTACAGTATGAAAGATTTGGTAAACGAAATGGCATAAAATGGACTATGATAAAATGCCCAGACCGCCAAAAGAAAAATAAAAAAGAATGTGACAATTGTCACAGTCCTTTTTATATAAAATATTATTCGATTATCTAAAATATTATTCGATTATCAGTCAGCACTAAACGGCAGAAGTGCAATATGTCTTGCACGTTTGATTGCCTCTGTAAGCTGTCTCTGGTGTTTTGCGCAAGTGCCGGTGATTCTTCTCGGAAGAATCTTAGCGCGCTCAGAAACAAAACGACGAAGCTTAGCTACATCCTTGTAATCGATATAGTCAACCTTATCCTGGCAGAATGCGCAAACCTTTTTCTTAGCTTTGCGGTTTCTGTTCATCGGTCTCTCAGCCATGATTTTACCTCCTTAAAAACAAATTACATCTTGCGTTTGTTGATTAAAAGGGCAAGTCTTCCTCTTCGATAGGCATAAAGCCGTCAATATCACCTTCAGGAGCTGACGGAATAACAGGCGCCATTGGAGTTGCCTGCGGCGCATATGAACCGCTGCCTTCGCCTTTGGACTGAGCAAATTCAACATGTTCTACAACAACCTCTGTTGCATAGCGTTTGTTGCCATTTGCATCATCCCAGCTACGGGTCTGGATACTGCCGTCTAAAGCAATGCGGTCACCCTTTTTGAAATAACGCGAAACGAACTCACCGCTCTGTCTCCATGCAATACAGCTGATAAAGTCTGCCTGACGCTCACCATTTTGAGCAAATCTGCGGTCGCAAGCCACAGTAAAATTACACACACTCACACCGGACGGTGTTGTGCGCAGTTCAGGATCCCTTGCCAATCTGCCTACTAATACTACTTTGTTCATGAAGATTACCCTCCCGGCTAATTTCAATTAGCTTCTTTTCTTCTTGTCTTCTTTTTTGATCACGATGTCTCTTAAGATACCATCTGTGATGCGGTAAATTCTTTCCAGCTCAAGCGGGAAATCCGGTTTTGCGCTGAAATTAACCAGTACATAATAACCCTCAGTCTGATCATTAATCGGATAAGCGAGCTTTCTCTTGCCCCACTCATCAATGGACTCGATTTCTCCAGCCTCAGAAATTAATGATTTGAACTTCTCAACAAGCGCTGTAATTTTGTCTTCTTCTAAAGAAGCATCAACAACAAAAATCGTCTCATACTTATTGATTACATCAACCATTTTTTCACCTCCCTTTGGACTTTGGCCCTGCACCTTGCATGCAGAGCAAGGATACGCATAAATATGCTTATAATATTATACATCAAAAGACGAACATTGTCAAGAGAAATTTATCCTGATTGACAAATTTCTCCCATGCCCGCCTTTTAATATAAATTATAATTTTTCAATTAAACCATAAACTGCTGAAAGTGCTTCATCAGTCTTGGAGGGGTCTTTTCCGCCTGCCTGTGCAGAATCCGGCTTGCCGCCGCCGCCGCCCCCTGCAATTTTCGCAATTTCGCGTATAATGTTACCTGCGTGAGCGCCTTTCTCTGTTGCAGCTTTAGTAGCCATTGTAACGAATGAAACTTTTCCGTCTGTAACAGAAGCAAGTGCGATAAATCCGCAGTCAAGTTTTGCTTTAAGTGAATCACCAAGTGTGCGAAGTGCATCCATGTCTGTTCCATCAACACGTCCGGTAACAACAGTAATGCCACCGATTTCTTTTGCACTGTTTAAAATCTCACCTTCAGAACCCTTTGCAAGTTTTGCATTAAGGCTCTCAACCTGTGAATGTGTAGCTTTGAGCTCATCTGTCACCGTCTGTGCCTTCTTAGCCAAATCTTTCGGTGAACATTTTAAAATCTCTGCCGTATCATTAATAACCTTCTGCAGACCGTAAATTTCTCTGATTACGCCGTCACCGGTTACAGCTTCAATTCTGCGCACACCGGCAGCTACACCGCTCTCAGAAAGGATTTTAAACAATCCGATTTCAGAAGTATTTGACATATGGCATCCGCCGCAAAGTTCCATCGAGCAATCGCCCATTGTTACAACACGGACAACATCGCCGTATTTATCACCAAACATAGCGGTTGCACCACGCTTTTTAGCTTCGTCAATCGGCATATTCTCCCATGTTATGCTCATAGCCTCTAAAATGCACTGATTAACTTCTCTTTCAACGATAGCAAGGTCTTCAGCACTTATTGCTTCATTAAGAGTAAAGTCAAAACGCAGGCGTTCATTTGTAACAAGAGAACCTGCCTGTCCTACCTGTGTGCCAAAACGATTTTTAAGTGCCTTGTGGAGCAAGTGGGTCGCACTGTGGTTTCTCTGTACTGCACGTCTTGTTGCGTTATCTACAGTTGCTTTTACTGTATCACCTACTGAGATATGGCCCTCTTTAACTTCAACTATATGATAATATTTTCCGTCAGGGGTTTTCTTAGTATCACTTACATTAGTCTGCATAAGGTCGGATGTAAGTTTGCCCATATCACCCATCTGACCGCCGCCCTCGCCGTAAAACGGAGTTTTGTCAAGGACAACGATTCCGCTTTTACCTTCACTGAGGCTCAGCACTTTCTCACCATCTGAAACAATCTCAATTACTTTTGCTTCAGCATCTAAAGAATCGTAGCCAACAAACTCTGTCGGGGCAACGCCAGCCAAAATATCAGCAAGCTTATCGTCCCAACCAACTTCGCCGAGTTTAGCACGAGCCGCACGAGCACGCTCTCTCTGAGCCTGCATCTCACGATGGAAGCCCTCTTCGTCAATCTCGATACCTTTTTCCGCAAGAATCTCACGAGTCAGGTCAATCGGGAATCCATATGTGTCATAAAGCTTAAATACATCTTCACCGGCAAAAATGGTATTCTTCTCAATATCGTCAACCATTCTGTCATCTAAGAAGCTATTCAAAATAGCAAAGCCCGCATCAATTGTCTGCATAAAACGCTCTTCTTCTGTACGAATGATGCTCTTTATAGTCTCACGTTTTTCCTCGAGCTCCGGATATGCACCCTTGGATTCATTTATAACAGTATCTGCAAGTTCTGAAAGGAAAGCGCCGTCTATTCCCAGGAGTTTTCCGTGACGAGCCGCACGGCGAAGAAGACGTCTTAATACATATCCTCTGCCCTCATTTGACGGAAGAACGCCGTCAGAAACCATAAAGGTTGTGCTGCGGATATGGTCGGTTACAACACGGATAGATACATCTGTTTTTTCGTCAACCTTATATTTAACACCTGCAATCTCGCAAACTTTATTTAAAACGTTTGCAATGGTGTCAACATCAAAAATAGAGGTAACTCCCTGCATAATGCAGGCAATTCTCTCAAGACCCATACCGGTATCGATATTAGGGTTTGCAAGTCTTTCGTAGCTGCCGTCTTCCTGCTTGTCAAACTGTGTGAATACAAGGTTCCAGAACTCTACGAATCTGTCACATTCACAACCAACCTTACAATCAGGTGAGCCGCAACCATTCTCTTCTCCACGGTCAAAATAGAGTTCAGAACACGGACCGCAAGGACCTGTTCCAATTTCCCAGAAGTTATCTTCTTTGCCCATACGAACGATTCTGTCAGGCGAAACGCCTACATGCTTTGTCCAAATATCAAACGCTTCGTCATCGTCTTCATAAATGGTAACCCAAAGTTTGTCCACCGGCATTTCCATAACCTGAGTAGCAAACTCCCACGCCCATTTGGTTGCATCATGCTTGAAATAATCGCCAAACGAGAAGTTACCGAGCATTTCAAAGAAAGTACCGTGACGAGCAGTCTTACCAACACGCTCAATGTCAGGTGTGCGAATACATTTTTGACAAGTTGTAACACGCTTTTTAGGTGGTACCTGTCTGCCTGTGAAGTACGGCTTAAGCGGAGCCATACCGGCATTAATCAAAAGAAGACTCGGGTCATTCTGCGGAACGAGCGAAAAGCTCGGCATACGCAAATGCTCCTTGCTTTCGAAAAAGGCTAAGTATCTTTCTCTTATTTCGTTAAGTCCCAATTTTTCCACGTTTATTCTTCCTCTCACGCCATTTCGGCAAGATTTTCACATAATTAAATAAATTCTATCACATTTGTCCAATCAATTCAATAGTTTTTTGGGAAAAAGTGCAATTAGCAAATTATTTTATATTTTAAAGTAAAACGCTTAGATACGCTGATGTTTTTACATAAAAAATCGGAACAAGCTACGCTTGTTCCGATGTGGAAGAGCCGAATGGTTTAGATGGTACATTAAATCAGCTATATTTTCTGAACTTCAGGATTGCTTTGAACATATCTCCATCCAAGACAATCTCAAATTTACCGTTACAAATCTCGGTGTAACACTTTGCGATTGCAAGACCAAGACCATTACCTTCTTGTGTTCTTGATTCGTCACCCCTGACACATCTGCCCACAATTTCTTCTGCATTGAAGTCCATTGGGTAAGATGCGATATTCTTGAACTCCATAATAACTTCGCCGTTCTCTTCATAAGCAGAAATAAATACTCTCGTGTTCTTCATAGTGTATTTGAGAATATTGCTTATCAAATTGCTAATTACACGGGACATCTTTCTGCCATCTGCAGAAATATAAAGTTCCTTCGGAGCATTAACACAGAACGGAAGCTCTGATTTCTTAATTTCATTGTCTTGCTCTCCAAGCGATTGATTGATAAGTAGTGATACATCAAGCTTTTCTAAAACAACACTTTCGTTTCCGCTTTGTACCTTTGATATGTCAAACAAGTCTTGTGTCAGAGTTTTAAGTCTGTCGCTTTTGTTTGCTATAATTTGAGCATAGTCTTTTGCTTCTTCGGGTAATCCATCTACATTAGCCAATAGCTCTGTGTAACTTATTATGGATG
>JAZNJS010000006.1:0-13186 GCA_045578185.1 Clostridia bacterium | reverse complement strand
TTTTTTATATTATTTATGTATTTATTATATAAATTTATAATTTAAATGCGAAATATTGACAATACTTATATAAAATTATATAATAATATATTATGTAATAAATTGCTGATATACTGCTTTAAAAAGGAACAGATTATTATGCTTAATGTTAAAAACATATTTAAAACAGCCGGTATAATGATTATTGCCACCTTGCTTGCGAAGCTCTTGGGAATGTACAGAGAGGTTTTGTTTGCTTCGCTTTACGGCACCGGCCACATTGCGCAGGCGTTTTCTACAGCCAGCCGAATACCGCTTTTGTTTTTTGATATTACTCTTGGAGCGGCTATTTCGTCGGCGTTTATACCTGTGTTTAATGAGTATCTTGAAAAGGGGCAGAAGGAAGAGGCATTTAAGTATTCAAACACATTTTTAAATGGAATACTTATTATCACGGGAATAATTTGTGCTTTGGGTATATTGTTTTCTAACCAGATTGTATCGTTAATCGGGGGCGGTCTTGGAGCGCAGGCAAAAGAACTAGCATCACAGCTTGTTATTATTCTTTTTCCAACTATGATATTTACTGCTTTTGCTTATGCTATTGCAGGAATACTTCAGTCGTTTGGTGAGTTTAATATCCCGGCGGCTATAAGCCTTGTATCAAACGGACTGATGGTTGTCTACCTTTTGGTGTTCGGCAAAAAGTTCGGAATTTACGGCGTGGCTATAGCAATGCTTGTAGGCTGGGGCTTTCAGGTCGTAATTCAGCTCCCTTCATTAATCAATAAAAAGTATAAATATCGTCCTATTCTGGATTTAAAGAATGATGGAATTAAAAAATCGGCAAAGCTTGCTCTCCCAATATTGATAAGCTCATGGGTGCAGCCGATTAATTCAATGATAAACATTAATCTTGCCTCCGGCTTAAACGGCGGACAGGCAGTTCCGGCGCTTGATTATGCGAATAAACTTTATATAATTTTTGTAGGCGTGCTTACTTATTCAATTTCCAATTTGATATTTCCGTCTATATCAAGAATGGCGGTAAACGAAGATAAAATGGAATTTAAAGAAGTAGTTATGCGTGCTGTTCGAGTTGTTTTAGTTGTAATTATGCCTGTTATGGTTTTGTTTTTTGTACTCAGAACGCCTTTGGTTCAGCTCGTATTTGAAAGAGGAGAGTTTGGCGCAGAATCTACTAAGCTTACCTCACAGGCGCTTATGTTTTATTCGCTTGGTATGTTAGGGTTTGGTGTTCAGGAAATCTTAAATAAGGCATTTTATTCAACGCAGGATGCAAAAACGCCGATGTATATAGCTATGGCAGGAATAGTTCTTAATATCGTGTTGTGCTTTGTAATGGTAAATGGCATACATACAGGTCTCGGCGGACTTGCACTATCTGCTTCGGTGGCTTCGTGTGTTATTGCAGTAATACTTTTAATTGCATTTAATAATAGATATCAAATTTTCAGCAAAAATTTCTTTGTTTTAATTATTAAATTGTTTATATGTGGCATTATAACCGGTATAGCAACGGCTTATGTTTTAAGCATCGTTGATTTTGGTGCAAGTTTTATAGGAAGGATTTTAAATCTTTCCGTGCCGGGAATCGTTGGATTAATTTTATATCTTATTTTAGCCTTTATTATCAGGGTTGATGAGATTTGCGGTGCGGCTTCTATGTTAAAGGGAAGATTTGTTAAAAAGGAGGGATGACACATGCAGAGCAATATTTATAATTTTTTCGCAAAAGTATTCCATGTGCTTGCTATATGGTTTGATGCGAGCGTTTTCGGGAAATGTTATAACGCCTTTTGTGCATTTGCAGGCAAGTGCTTTGCAGGCTCTTTGATAGGACGTCTGTTTAATAAATCTGTTGACGGCAAGAATTGGTGGCAAGCAAGTTTGCTTTACAGAATTTTAAGTCTGCCATCGAAGTTTTGTCGTTTTATTGCAATCAAAGGCAAAAAAGCTGTTGGGAAAATTTGTGCAGGCAGCCATGTGTTACGACTCGTTGACAACTGGGAGCTTGTGAGCATCAGAGTATATGGAGTGGTATTATTTTTCTTCACTATTGCACATGGGTTTATCAGCATTATGATGCAAAGAGCGGATAAATTTATGTATATTTTATACGCTTTTTTACTCATTATATCCTTATTAATGACAATGCTTAACAGAAGCCCTAAATCGTTATTTAAAGGCAGTTTCTTTTTGAGAATGTTTGGTGGTTTGTTCTGTGAGGTAAGAAAAGAGTCAAGCCGCCTGTTTTTGCAGGATAAAGATATTGTAGTAAGTGGAACGCTTTTCGGTGCATTTATAGGTATAAGCTGTGCAGTGCTCGCTGCTTTTTTACCTGCCAAGATTTTTATTCTGCTTATATGCGGGTTATTTGGCAGCTTATTAATAATGAGATATTTAGAACTAGGGGTATTCGCAACAGTAATATGTTCACCAATTCTTCCTACAATGGTGTTAGTAGGCTTGTGTCTCATTTGCGTATTGTCACTCGTATTTAGGATGCTTACTGACAGTTCGTTCAGACCGAGGACATCTGCGCTTGATGTATTTGTTATATTTTTTATGGGTGCGCTCGCATATGGAACATTTAATTCGTTTACATTCATTAAAAGTGCGCAGATATTAATGATTTATTTTTCTTATATTTTATTCTACTTTGTCATTGTTGCTTCGATAGATACACATAAGAAATGGCGTGCGCTTGTTACATCGTTTGTACTCGTAGGTGCTTTAGTGGCACTTTACGGAATATTGCAGAATTTTACAGGTGTAAGTTCAACGCAGTCTTGGGTTGACAAAGAAATGTTTGAGTCTATAAAGACCCGTGTATATTCTACCTTTGGAAATCCAAATGTTTTAGGTGAATTTTTGGTAATTATGATACCAACCACGGCAGCACTTATATGGGCGAACAAAAAACTTGGGCATAAAATTATTTATACATTTATAATACTGTGTCTCTGTATGTGTATCGTATTCACTTGGTCACGCGGAGCATGGCTTGGTGTTATGCTTGCGGTTGGCTTGTTTTTGCTTATTATGGATAAACGCTGGGGCTTAGCAGCGTTAGTTGCGCTCTTTGCTCTGCCATTTGTTTTAAGTACTGATAATGCAATAACGGCAAGACTATTATCTATAGGAAATACAAAAGATACATCAACGGCATACCGTGTGTCAATATGGTATGCATCTGCAAAACTCATTGGTGATTTCTGGATTTCGGGAATTGGATTAGGCTCTGATGCTTTTTCAATGATATATCCAAAATATGCTTTGGCAGGCGCTAACTTTGCTCTTCATTCACATAATCTTTTCCTACAGATTTGGGTTGAAATGGGTATAATAGGTATAGTTTCATTCTTAGCTATGATAATTGCATTTGTCAGACAGGCATTTTCTTTGGCGGTTTACAAAAAACGTAGTGGAATTTGCGGTGCAGTTATTATAGGAGCTGCCGCAGGTATTTTGGGATACTTATTCCAGGGACTGACGGATAATGTCTGGTACAATTACAAAATGGTACTCATTTTCTGGATAGTGCTTGGTTTGGTATCGGCAGGAGTAAATGTTAATAATGATAAAAATGATTTAAAAAACAGATAAAGGAGGCTGTGTATGATAAAGATAGTTCAGGTTGTATCGGACAGTAATATTGGCGGCGCAGGCAGATATCTTCTGAATTATTTGAAATACTATGACCGAACAGGTTATGACGTTACGGTAATTGTTCCTGAGGGCAGCCTTTTATGCGAGTTCGTACAGCAATACAGCGAGGTGCATCTTGTCGAGGCACCATTTATGACGGATAAATCATTTGATAAAAGGTGTGTAAAATATTTAAAACGTTTGTTTAAGAATATAAAGCCGGATATTTTACATACTCACGCGAGCTTGTCTGCAAGAATTGCCGGAAGACTGGCAAAGGTTCCTTGCATAGTGGCGACAAGACATTGTATTGAACCGATGTATTCACCAATTAAGGCTGCTGTTTTAGGGTTTATAAATAACAGACTGTGCGACTATTATATAGCTGTTGCTGAGGCAGTTGCTCAAAACTTAAGAGATGGCGGAATATCACTTGATAAAATCAAGACTATCTACAATGGTGTTGAGCCGATGCGCACAGTTTTACCTGAAGCGGTTCGCTTAGAAAAAACAACATATGGAATTAAAGACGATGATTTCGTATTTGGTGTATTTGCAAGACTTGAAAAGGTTAAAGGTCACAGATATTTCTTAAAAGCAGCGCGTGAACTTAAGCGTGCTGGCTACAGAGCAAAGTTTTTGATTGTTGGTGATGGTTCTTTATTAAATGAACTAAAAGATAAAGCAAAAAGCCTTGGAATCAGCGATGATGTCATTTTTACGGGTTATGTAAAAGATACAACAACCTTGCTTAATGCTACAGATGTTAATGTTATATCTTCAGAATCAGAGGCTATGAGCCTTGCAATATTAGAGGCTATGAGCGTTGGAAAGCCATCCATTGCAACATTGACAGGCGGAAATCCTGAGATTGTTAAAAACGGCATCAATGGTTATCTGACAGTGGTGGCTGATTCTACGTCATTGGCTGAGGCTATGATTAAGATAATGTCAGATGAGTCTATATATAACGAAATGTCATCAAATGCACGAAAGATGTACGAGGAAAAATTTGGTGCGAAAATAATGGTTGATAATTTAGAAAAATTCTATAAGGAGGTTAGCGGAGATGTTTATTGATGAGAAAGGAAAACTATTTGGCAAGGTTAATCTTTTAGACCTGCTTGTGGTTTTAATAATTATTGTTGCACTCGCATTCGGTGGATATTATTTTATTGGTAAAGACGGCAGTGTTGGTTCAAAAATGTCTATAGAGTATACGGTTGAGGTTGTTAAAAAAGACGAGAAATTTTTTGAGCATATAATTCCCGGCGAATCGGTTGTAGACGGTAAAACGAAACAACCTATGGGTGAAATAGTTTCCTTTGAAAAACACGATTGCAAGATAATCTCACAAGATGACAGAGATATGTCATTAAAGCTTGACACTGTTGAGGGAAAGTTTGATGGAACAATCAAAATTCGACTCGATGCTGATGTATCATATCCCGATTTTAAATCAGGTAATGAGACTATTAAAATAGGAAAATCCGTTGAATATCGTTCGGAATCTGCGGCTATTCATGGATATATTATAGGAATTGACTATGATGTGCAGGCTTTAAAGGAGATGAAATAATGTTTATTGATGATAAAGGAAAATTGTTCGGTAAAATCAGCATCATTGATTTGTTTGTAATATTAGTAATTATTGTAGCAATTGTCGGGTCTATTGTCGCTTTCGCTAAAGTAAAAGGTGGAGATGTGCTTACTGAAAATAAAGCAATCTTAAGCCAGGATTCCACGCTTGATAAACTTGAAGTGAGATTGAGACTTACGGAAGTGCGTTCTATGACAAAAGATGCTATACATATCGGAGACGGTGTGTATACTAAAGATACCGGAAAGTATCTTGGTGAGGTTATAGGTGTTGAGACAGAGCCGGCAAA
Source organism: Clostridia bacterium (assembly GCA_045578185.1). Lineage (GTDB taxonomy): Bacteria > Bacillota > Clostridia > UBA1381 > UBA9506 > RGIG1666. The sequence continues at coordinate 7,646 of JAZNJS010000006.1, read as the reverse complement.
AAGAATAATTACCGGAAATGATGGCAGAGCCGCACAGGCGGAAGTGCCTGAGCGCATGGATGTAATTATGTTGGTGGAAGTAGCCGGAAAGCGCACAGATGACGGATATTTTACCGGAAACAATATACACCTTGTATATGACTCTTCGTTTGAAATTGTAACTCCGACCATTGAGTCTACACCGACTATTGACGGAATCGCGGTAATTGAAGAATAATTCAGATAATACAGAAAGAGGTCGCACAAATGTCAGGTCACAAAGCATTAAAAGATGCAAAAAGAATAGTAATAAAAGTTGGCACTTCAACTCTTACTCACGATACTGGTCATATTAATTTAAGACGTGTTGAAGAGCTTGTAAGAGTGCTTGCAGACTTAAGAAACAGCGGCAAAGAAGTCGTACTGGTTTCAAGTGGAGCTGTTGGTGTAGGGATAGGTAAACTTGGCCTTAAAAACGCTGACCGCGGCACAAAAGAGAAGCAGGCATATTCGGCAATCGGTCAGAGTGAGCTTATGGGTATTTACGGAAGACTGTTTTCTGAATATGGTTGCAGTGTTGCACAGATACTGCTTACTAAAAATGTTTTAGAAGACGCAGTGCGAAAGGAAAATGCTATAAATACCTTTGGTAAACTTTTGGATTGGAGCGTCATTCCAATTGTAAACGAAAACGACGTAATTTCTACTGAAGAAATTGAGTTTGGTGACAATGATACTCTTTCTGCAGTTGTAGCATCCATTATTGGTGCACAGGCACTAATTATTTTAAGTGACATAGACGGATTATACAGTGCTGACCCGAGAACTGATAGTTCGGCAAAACTTGTAGAAGAGGTTAATGAGATAACAGAGGAACTTTTATCTACCGCAGGAGGTGCAGGCTCTAACCGTGGCACCGGCGGAATGCTTACCAAGCTTTTAGCGGCACGCAGGGCAACAGAGCACGGCGTGGATATGGTAATTACAAACGGAGACAATCCTAAAATTATTTATGATATATTAGACGGAAAGCGTGTTGGAACGCTGTTTACGGCAAAGAGGTGATAAAATGCTTGAATTAATGGGAAAACAAGCCAAAGAAGCCAGTTATAAACTGATGAATATCAGCGCAGATTTAAAGCAAAAGGCACTTTTGGCGATTGCAGATGCGCTTGTTAATAATATTCCTGAAATACTTTCAGAGAACAAAAAGGACATAGATGCCTTTTTAGAAAAAGGCGGCAGCGAAGCGTTGAAAGACAGACTTACATTAACCGAAAAGCGAATTGTCGATATGGCGGAAGGTGTTAGACAGGTTAATGCACTCGATGACCCAGTTGGCGAAGTTTTGGGAATGGTTAAGCGTCCTAACGGACTTGTAATCGGCAAAAAAAGAGTGCCGCTTGGTGTAATTGGTATTATATATGAAGCAAGACCAAATGTTACGGTTGATGCGGCTGCGCTTTGTCTCAAAACATCAAATGCATGTATTTTACGAGGCGGCAGTGAAGCAATAAATTCCAACAAAGTTATAGTAAAAACTATAACAGAAGCTCTTGATTCTGTTGGGTTTCCTGCCTACAGCGTTCAGCTTCTTACAGATACATCGCGCGAGACGGCAGCAAAACTTATGAAAATGAATGAATACCTTGACGTTTTAATACCACGTGGTGGAGCAGGCTTAATTAAAAGTGTTGTAGAAAATGCAACTGTGCCTGTAATTGAAACCGGTACGGGTAATTGTCATATTTATATTGAAAAATCTGCAGATATAAATATGGGCGCTGAAATTATAACAAATGCTAAAACAAGTCGCCCTGCTGTATGTAATGCGGCTGAGACCCTGCTTGTTGATGAAGAAATAGCGGATATGTTTTTGCCTGTTGCATTTGAAGCAATGAAAGAATTTAATGTTGAGTGGAGAGGTTGCGAAAAAACATGTGCAATCCTGCCAGATATAAACGCATCAACCCAAAAGGATTATGAAACGGAATACAATGACTATATCCTTGCAGTTAAGGTTGTTTCAGGTATAGACGAGGCAATCGGTCATATTAATACTTACGGAACAGGTCATTCCGAGGCGATAATTACATCTGATTATTCATCCTCAAACAGATTTTTAAACGAAGTAGATGCAGCGGCTGTATATGTTAATGCATCAACCAGATTTACGGACGGATTTGAGTTCGGATTTGGCGCAGAAATTGGTATATCCACGCAAAAACTTCATGCACGCGGTCCTATGGGACTTTGTGAGCTTACTACAACAAAGTATATTATCTACGGAGATGGACAGGTAAGGAGATAATGCACAAATGATAAAAACTAAGCACCTACAGTATGCATACCGCACAGATAAAACACCGATACAATTCGTACTTGATGACGTAAATATAGAAATCAATTCAGGTGAGTTTGTAGCGGTTTTAGGCCATAACGGATGCGGTAAATCAACACTTGCTAAACATTTTAACGGTCTTTTATTGCCAACCGGCGGAAATGTTTATGTATGTGATATGGATACAAAAGATGACGAGCTTTACTGGGATGTCAGACGCTCTGTCGGTATGGTTTTTCAAAATCCAGATAATCAGTTGGTTGCAACAGTTGTTGAAGAGGATGTTGCTTTTGCACCGGAAAATTTGGGTGTGCCATCGGTTGAAATACGAAAGCGTGTTGATGAAGCACTTAAAGCGGTTGGTATGTATGAGTATAGAAAACATGCTCCGCACAGACTTTCGGGTGGTCAGAAACAACGAATAGCAATAGCTGGTGCTATTGCTATGAGACCTAAGTGTATAGTGTTAGATGAACCGACGGCCATGCTTGACCCTAAAGGTCGTAAAGAGGTATTAGATACGATCAAAAGATTAAAAGAAGAAGAAAACATGACTGTAGTCTTAATAACGCACTATATGGATGAGGCTGCTAAAGCTGACAGAGTAATAGTAATGGACAAAGGTAACGTACTGCTTGATGACTCGCCCCGAAAGGTATTTGAGGAAGTTAAACTGCTTAAAAAAATAGGTCTTGATGTACCTCAGGTTACGGAGCTTTTGTACGAGCTTAAAAAAGCAGGAATGCCGATAGAGCACGACGTTTTGACAGTAGAAGAATGTGCAGACAGACTTATGGAATTCATAGGATAAAAGTTTATTGGGAGTATAAAAATGGGTGTTTTAATTAAAAACCTTGATTATGTATATATGCAGGGTACGCCTTTTGAAAAAAAGGCGCTTTCAAACATTAATCTCTGTATTAATGACGGAGAGTTCGTTGGTCTTATCGGTCATACAGGCTCGGGTAAATCAACTCTTATTCAGCATCTAAACGGCCTTATAACGCCTCAAATCGGTGAAATTACCGTTAATGGAAGAAGTACGTCCAAAAAGGATGCCGGATTAAAAGAATTGCGTCAGGAAGTGGGATTGGTATTTCAGTATCCTGAGCATCAGATTTTTGAGGAAACCGTGTATAAAGATGTTGCTTTCGGACCTAAGAATATGGGACTTTCTGAGAATGAAATTCACGAGCGAGTGGTAGAAGCTTTGACCTATGTAGGTCTTGATGAGTCTTATTATGAAATGTCTCCTTTTGAGCTTTCCGGCGGACAAAAACGCAGAGTTGCAATAGCCGGAGTGCTTGCGATGAGACCTAAGACGCTTATTCTTGACGAGCCTGCGGCTGGTCTTGATCCTGCCGGCAGAGCGGAGATTCTTACGCAAGTCAAGGCGCTGTACTTAAAGAGTAAAATGACTGTTATTTTAGTTTCTCATTCTATGGAAGATGTTGCAAGAATTGCAAGTAGAATAATAGTAATGAATCAGGGCAGTATTGCAATGGACGGTAAGGTTTCTGAAATTTTTTCTAAGTCAGAGGAACTAAAAAAAATCGGTCTTGATGTCCCGCAGGTTAGTGCGCTTGCGCAGGAACTTATAAAGCGAGGGGTAAAACTTGATTCAAATATTTATACAATAGAACGTGCTAAAGCTGCAATTATGCTTTTAGCAAAGGAGAAGAGGGGAGCAAAGGAATGCTAAAGGATATAACACTAGGTCAGTATTTTCCTATTGAATCACCGCTCCACAAAATGGACCCTCGTACGAAAATTCTTGGCCTTATATTTATGCTTGCAGCAATATTTTTGGCAGATAGCGCTATTGCTTATCTGGCAGTAACCTTATTTACAATTCTGATTATTGCGCTTTCTAAAGTGCCCTTTAAAGTGTATTTTAAGGGACTAAAACCTATCTGGTTTATAATCATTTTTACAGGTGTTTTAAATCTTTTCCTGACACCGGGTACTGAAATATATATAAATGAATTTTCAACCGGAATAACTTATGAGGGCGTAATTTTAGCTGGTAAAATGGCGCTTCGTTTGATACTTTTGATACTTTCAAGTTCTGCCCTTACTTATACTACATCGCCAATTTCGTTGACGGATGGTATAGAAAAATTACTTTTGCCATTTTCAAAAATAGGACTTCCGGCGCATGAGCTTGCGATGATGATGAGTATTGCGATAAGATTTATTCCTACACTTATTGAGGAAACGGAAAAGATATCAAAGGCTCAGCAGGCAAGAGGAGCAGACTTTGACTCTGGAAATGTAATTAAAAGAGCCAAAGCGCTTATACCTATGCTTGTGCCGCTTTTTATAAGCGCATTCAGACGTGCTGATGATTTAGCTGTGGCGATGGAAAGCCGTTGTTATCGCGGCGGCAGTGGTCGTACACGTCTCAATCCTATCAGATTTGCGCTTGTAGACCTTTGGGCTGCTTTAATTTTCGCATTGTTCTTCAGTTTAATTATTGTTTTAAGATTTGTTTAACAGGCGGTGAAATTTTGCGAAAAAATTATGAGTTGCATTTAATGTATGACGGAACTGATTTTGGCGGTTGGCAACGTCAAAAAAATGCTGTAACCATACAAGGCGAGCTTGAGAGAGCTTTGGCGGTAATAACGCGTAATGAAATTTCTGTAACGGGCGCAAGCCGCACGGACGCTGGTGTTCATGCTTATGACTATACCGCAAATGTTTTTATGGATACCGAAAAAGACATGTATTCCATTTGGGCTGGTGTCAATGCGCTTTTACCTGAAGGGATACGCCTCAAGAGTATAGCACCGTGTGCGGATGAATTTCATGCGCGCTATGATGCCAAATATAAAACATATGTGTATAACATTGACAACTCGGGATTCTGCGATGTTTTTACAAAAAGGTATATGTGGAATTACAGATATCCGCTTGATTATGAAAAAATGAAAGCGGCAGCGGGATATTTTGTAGGTGAGCACGATTTTTCTGCATTTATGTCGCAAGGAGGCACGGCAAAAACCTTTGTTCGCAAGATTTATTCAAATGATTTTGAGGTGCTTGGTGATAAACTGCGGATGACGATAACCGGTAACGGTTTTCTTTATAATATGGTTAGAATTATTGCAGGAACCTTGGTCAGCGTTGGACGCGGAGATATAAGACCTGATGATATACCTGCGATAATTGAGTCAAAAGAACGCAAGCATGCGGGAATTACAGCGCCACCGGAGGGACTCGTTTTATATAAGATTACATACTAACGGAGGGTTTTCATGAGAAAATCTTTTAAAAAAGAAAAAAATCATCGTATTTTGTGGACTATTATAATTGTAGCTGCGATTGTTGTTGTCTGTGCCTTTGGCTTTTATACAGCCAAAAGTGGCACTTTTAGTAAAGATAAGCCGGTTCCGCGTAATACGTCTCCTGTTTCTGTCAAGATGAACTTTGAGCTTGACCCGGGAATTTCCTATCAGCATGCTGCTACAGAAAATAAATTGTTCTTTTATAGCTCAGAAAACATAAAAATAGTTAATGATGAAGGAGAGATTGAAAAGGATTTTTCTCTTCCGGTTTCTAAGCCTTTTATAAGCACCAGAGGAAAATATGCATTAATTGCAGATAAAGGCGGAAGGAAGGCGTATTTATTCCGTGGCAGTAAGCAGATTACGGAGATAGAACTTACAGAGTCTATAATTTTAGCAAATGTAAACGATAGCGGAAATAGTGTTTTTGTAACTAAGGGTGAGACCCATCAATGTTCGGTGTCAGTTTTAAATTCTAAGGGGAATGAGAAGTTTAAGTGGAATTCCGGTGGACTTTATGTTCTAGCTGCGGATATCTCTGATAACAGTAAAGACATTGCTGTTTCAGCTTTAAATACCGACGGCGGAGTGTTAACGAGCAACGTCATTATGTTTTCTGTAAATAAAGAAAAACCATTCGCCAATGATGTTTATAAAGATGAAGTTTTTGCCGGCGTACATTTTAGTGGAAATACGATGTATGCAATAGGCGAAGGTGCGGCGTACATATATAACGGATACGGCAAGATCAGCGGCACGGTAGATTATGCAGAGCGTGAACTTTTAAGTTGCAATACCGACGGTAATGCTCTTGCGTTAGTATTTTCAGGTTCCGGTTTAAGTCTTGGCGCCGGCGATCTTGAGACTTATAATGTAAAAGGTGAAAAGCTCGGTCAATTCCATTCGCCTCAGGAAATATCTTTTGTAGATTGCCAGGATGGAAAAATGGCGGTTAAAAACGGAAGGGTTATTTCTGTTCTGGACTCAAAATGCAGAGAAAGTTTTCAGATAAGTCCGGAGACGGATTTACTGGATTTAATGTTTTTTGGCGGAAACTTAAAAGCTGCAGGTATTTCTGCGGCGGGTGCACATATGATAACGCTTAGTAAAAACTGATTTTAAGGGGGCAAAACAATGCTCAATATTGCAGATTTTATTTTAATAGGGATAATTGCGGTGTTTGTAATCGTAGGCTCTGTGCGAGGGTTTGTTAAATCGCTTTTTGGGCTTGGATCTATAGTTTTATCATTGGTTTTGGCACTGACTCTGTACCCGGTTGTATCCGACGTGATTGAAAAAAGTCCTGTAGGAGACTTTATATATGAAAGCGTTGAAAATATTTTTGGCCAGGATAAAAATAAACCTATAGTAGAGGAGGAGCAACAACTTCTTCCGGATATAATCAAAGAGCCAATTAATGCGGCAACAGAAAATGCCAAACAAGCTGTGAGCAAAAGTGTAGCTGATGCTGCGATTAACATAGTGGGAATGCTTGCAGTATTCTTGCTTGTAAAAATTCTAATATGGATTTTGGCAAAAGTGCTTGATATTATGACGCGGTTGCCGATAATACATGGATGCAACAAGTTTCTAGGTGCTGTTTTTGGCGGAGTAAGTGGTGTATTAATTGCGTATTTACTCCTGGGTGCGCTTACCTTTACAACCATACTAAATACTACATCCGAACTCGGTCTGACAGTACAGAATTCTTTGCTTGTTTCACAGATGTATGAAAACAATATTTTATTGTATTTTTTACAAGATAAATAATGATATTAAATTGACAAACAGAATATTAAGATGTATAATATTCTTTGAATTATATTAAGGAGATGGTAGAAAGTGGAGATTAAAATCACTAAAACAACTGCTCCGAAAGCAAAGCCTCCGGTAGACGGACTTGGATTCGGAAAATATTTTACAGACCATATGTTTGTAATGGACTATGCTGATGGCAAGGGTTGGTATGATGCTCGCATCATTCCTTATGCACCGCTTGAGATGGACCCGGCTTGTATGGTTCTTCATTACGGACA
>JAZNJS010000005.1:0-18537 GCA_045578185.1 Clostridia bacterium | reverse complement strand
CTCTTCCTCTTGCTAAAAAGTTGCTTTTTATCCCTGATATTTTCAACTATCTTTTAACAGGCGTAATGAAGAATGAATATACTGAGGCATCTACCTCTATGATGCTTGACCCATTTAAAAAACAGTGGAACAAAGAGCTTTTAGAGAAACTTGAAATTCCTACAGATATTCTCTGTGATATCATTGAGCCGGGTAGTGTGGTTGGAGAGCTTTCCGATACAATCTGCGAAGAGCTTGGATGCCCGAAAATCCCGGTTATTGCAGTTGGTTCACACGACACAGCTTCAGCTGTTGCCAGCGTACCGGCTACAGAAGACTATAGCTATGCATACATTTCTTCGGGTACATGGGCGCTTATGGGTGCTGAACTTGATGGTCCCAGCGTAACCGATACATCGTTTAAATATGATTTTACAAACGAGGGTGGAGTTTGCGGAAAAATCCGTTTTCTTAAAAACATAATGGGTCTTTGGATTATCCAGGAATGCCGTCGTCAGTGGGAGAGAGAAGGCAAAGAGTTTTCCTTTAACGACTTGGAGCAGGCAGCTTGGGGAGCAGCCCCGTTTGAATCATTTATCGACCCTGACTATTATGATTTTGCTACACCGGGTAATATGCCGCAGAAAATTAGAAATTTCTGTGAAAAGTCCGGTCAGAAAGTTCCTCAGACCGAGGGCGAAGTTATTCGTTGTGCAGCACAGAGTTTGGCTCTTAAATGTCGTATGGTTGCGGATGCTTTAGAGGACGTACAGGGCAAAAATCTCGATGCTATACATATGCTCGGTGGCGGAATTAAAGATACTATGGTTACAAGCTTTGTTTCAAATGCTACCGGAAAACGTGTGGTTGCGGGTCCGGTAGAAGCAACAAGCACAGGTAACGCGATTATTCAGCTTATGGCGCTTGGTAAGATTTCCACTCTTACAGAGGCTCGTACAATCATCCGTGATTCGTTCCCGATTAAGGTTTATGAGCCGCAGGATACGGATGATTGGAATGCTGCATACGAGAAGTTTAAGGCAATCGCAAAACTGTAATTAACATTATTTGAAAATTTGGTATAAATGGAACACAACAACAAATTTGCGTGGACATGGAAAGCCAAAGAGGAGTATTTTGACGAAAATGTAAGAATGCACGAAAACACCTGGACTGAGGTATTAGAAGAGCACACATTTTCTGCTTTTGAAATATCAATTTATTAATGAATTTTGAAAAAATGATAAAAAATACTTGCATTTTATTTTAGTGATTGCTATAATTATAAAAAATGCAAGGGAAGGAGCCATTAAATAATGGAGCTTTTTAAAGAATTCGCAAAGAAAGCATATTATTTTTACTTTAGCCGTAGTTATTTTTACTTCGGTTACTTTTTCTGCGCAAAAATTAAAAAGCTTATATTTAATGATGTTCGATCCATTGTATGCTATGCATAGTTGGACTTATTTGCTAGATACGGGAACTCATTAAATATGAGTTCCCGTTTTTTATTGCATAGCTTTGACTTTGTAGAAATATTTTGTATAAAGGAGATAGAACTATGATTGTAATTTTAAAACCGAGGACAGAAAAAGCGGAAGTAACAAGTATTGTAAATGAGCTTAAGGATATTGGTATGGACGTGCAAGTCAACGAAGGTGTGGAATGTACAGTCCTGGGCGTGATTGGTAATACATATGAGGTTGACCCGGACTCTATAACCTTGCATCCGTGCGTTGAAAGAGTGATGAGAGTATCTGAGCCTTTTAAGAAAGCAAACCGCAAATTTCATCCGGACAGCTCTGTTATAGATGTATGCGGAGTAAAAATCGGTGGTGAAAAATTGGCAGTTATTGCAGGACCGTGCTCTGTTGAAAGCGAAGCGCAGATTATAAAGATTGCAGAAGACGTTAAGGTTTCGGGCGCATCTTTGTTAAGAGGAGGGGCATTCAAACCCCGTACATCACCTTACTCATTCCAGGGAATGGAGTTTGAGGGGTTAGAGTTGTTAAAAGAAGCCAAGGAAAAAACAGGTCTTCCGATAGTAACCGAGATTATGTCCCCAAAACACGTTGAGAAATTCGATGAAGATGTTGATGTAATTCAGGTCGGCGCGCGTAATATGCAGAATTTTGACCTTTTAAAAGAGCTTGGTCATATCAAAAAACCTATTTTATTAAAAAGAGGACTTTCATCTACCATTGAGGAATGGTTGATGTCAGCTGAGTATATTATGGCAGGCGGAAACGAGAACGTAATTTTGTGTGAGCGCGGAATCAGGACATTTGAAACTTACACAAGAAACACTCTTGACATAAGCGCAATACCAGCGATTAAGAGACTGTCGCATCTTCCGATAGTTGTGGATCCGTCACATGCTACCGGTATGAACTGGATGGTAACACCACTTGCTGTTGCTGCTGTTGCAGCGGGAGCGGATGGAATTATGCTTGAGGTGCACAACGACCCGAAAAATGCAAAATGTGATGGTGCGCAGTCAATTACCCCTGCAGAATTTGATACAGTAATGGCACATCTTAAAAGTGCTGCAGGTATTGCAGGAAAGGTTTTATAATGGTGATAAAAATGAAGGAAGCTCGATTTAGCATTTTAATAGTTGGCCTTGGTCTTATAGGCGGCTCGCTTGCCAAAGCCCTTAGAGGCTTTCGTGGCGGTATTGTTTATGGCGTGGATAAAGATAAAGACGTAATTAAACAGGCTATGGCGGACGGGATAATAGAGAACGGATTTGAAGATATTTTCCAAGCGCCTGAGTGTGAGCTGACAGTTCTTTGTGTAAAACCGGAGCTTACACTTAATATGCTTAAAAGTGCACCGTTTACAGACGGAGGTCTTGTTACGGATGTTTGCGGCGTCAAACAGTATTTTGAAGAATATGTTAAGAATAGAAACTTTAGGTACATAGGCGGTCACCCAATGGCGGGCAAAGAAGTTGGAGGATACGCTAATTCTGATGCTAAGTTATTTGAAAATGCAAGTTATTTGTTAACACCGCCCGAAGATGCTTTGGAAAAAGATATCGAGCTTTTAAAAGAAATGGCGACATACATTGGCTGCCGTAAAACTGTGCTTACGACTACCAAGGAGCACGATGAAATGATTGCCTACACAAGTCAGCTTATGCATGTTGTTGCAGCTGCCCTGTGCGACAATCCGCTTCTTGATAATGCAGAAGGTTTTAGTGCAGGAAGTCTGCGTGATTGTACACGCGTTGCAAAAATGGACAGTAAGATGTGGACAGAGTTGCTTATGGCAAATAAAGAAGCACTTGCCGCTTGCATAAATTCGTTTGAAAAAAGTCTGGATACTGTAAAGGCGGCACTTGACAACGATGACCCAGATGCGTTATTATCATTTTTAGAGAACTCATCTTCGAGAAAAAGGAGATATTTAAATGAAGACACTTCGTGTTAATCTTGTCGGCAAAGAATACGACATATTAATAGAAAAAAAACTTATAGAGAGTGTTGGTGCTATTATTGGCGAAAGATTTTCACCATCGAAAATTGTTGTTGTGACAGATGATAATGTAAACGCACTTTACGGCGACAAGGTAAAAACATCTCTTGAGAAGGCAGGCTTTAACGTAAAGCTCGTATCCTTAACACCCGGAGAACAGACTAAGAGTCTGGAGCAGCTTTCATATCTTTATAGCGAGGCGTTATCATTTTCAATTACAAGAAAGGATATGATAATTGCGCTTGGCGGCGGAGTAATAGGTGATTTGACCGGGCTTATGGCGGCAACTCTTTTGCGCGGAATACCTTTTGTGCAGATTCCTACAACGTTACTTGCGCAGGTTGATAGCTCGGTAGGCGGCAAAGTTGCGATAGATGTTAAAGAAGGTAAAAACCTTGTTGGAGCTTTCTATCAGCCGAAACTTGTTATTATTGATACGGATGTACTTAATTCGCTATCTGACAGAGTGTTTTTTGATGGTCTTGCTGAAGTTATAAAGTACGGTCTTATTGCGGATAAAGAGCTCTTTGAATTGTTGAATAACTGCAGCAGCAGAGCAGAGCTTATGCAGTCAATTGATGATGTTGTGCATAACTGCTGTGATATAAAACGCAAGGTGGTTGAAGAAGACGAACACGACACGGGCCTTCGTATGATTTTAAACTTTGGTCATACTCTCGGTCATGTTGCTGAAAAAGAGTATAACTATGAGGCATATACGCACGGCCAAGCGGTTGGTTTCGGCATGTATTTAATTAGCCTGATAGGCGAAAAGCAGGGACTTATGCCGGCAAAAACTGCAGAAAAGATAAAAGATGTGCTTAAAAAGTTCGATTTGCCTTATGAAATTTCTTTGAAAAACCCAATAGCAGATACTTTAGGACTTGATAAAAAGAATGAGGGCAAGGATATTAACATTGTGCTTCTTAAGGAAATAGGGAAAGCTAAGGTGCATAAAATGCCACTTGATGAATTTGCGTCTTTAGCAGAAAAGGAATTAAAATAATAACATAAAATAGGAAATAAATATTGACATATTATCTCAAAATAGTATATAATACTATTGTTAGTTTTAACTGTGTTAATAAATCATTGACTGGGGAGGAAGAACAATGTTAGTTAATATGAATGAAGTTTTAAGACCGGCTAAAGAAAACCGTTATGCGGTTGGTCTGTTTAATGCCGTAAACTTAGAGCTTGCACGCGGTATCATTAATGCTGCAGAGGCTACAAGGTCTCCGGTAATTATGGGTACTGCTGAAGTCTTATTGCCGTATGGCCCGCTTGATGAGGTATCATATTACCTGATTCCGATGGCTAAAAAGGCATCTGTACCTGTTGTTGTACATTTAGACCACGGTCTTACATATGACACATGTATTAAAGCTTTAAAACTCGGTTTTACATCCGTTATGTATGACTGTTCTACAGATACATATGAAGAGAATGTTCGCAAAGTTAAGGAAATGGCTGATATCGCTCATTCTTACGGTGCAACAATTGAAGGTGAACTTGGTCATGTTGGTGACAACGAAGGTTCTGCAGAGGGAAGTTCGCATCTTGCTGATCCGTCTGCGTTCTTTACTGACCCGGCTCTTGCGAAAGACTTCGTAGAAAAGACGGGTGTTGACGCTTTGGCTATTGCAGTTGGTAATGCACATGGTGCATACAAACTCCCGCCAAAACTTGACTTTGAAAGAATTCGTACTATTGCAAATACTGTTGACGTTCCACTCGTACTTCATGGTGGTTCTGGTCTTACAGATAACGACTTTAAACAGGCTATACAAGAAGGTATCAGCAAGGTAAATATCTTTACTGACATCAATGTAGCGGCTGTTGAAGCAGAGTTTAAGAAGTTTTCAACTATGGACAAGGGTATCATCGACCTCATTCCTGCGGCTGTTGAAGCTGTTAAGCAGGAGAGTATGAAGAAAATGCAGCTCTTTAGCAGTGACGGAAAAGCTGACTACAGAAAGAATGGCGGATTGAGCCAGGACAACATTGAGATGCTTACAAAACTTGTAGCTGCAGAGGTTGCAAAACTTATTAACAAATAACTAATTGTTTATATAAAAGAGTAGGGCTAAAGCTCTGCTCTTTTGTTTTAATATTTAGGTTTTTGGAAGCGTATATATGAATGAATATGTTTTGGGAACAATTTTATAGTTGATCCTCAGTGTATAGCAGAGCATAATAAGAATTGCTAACAAATAAAAGGCGCAGCATAAATTGCTGCGCCTTTTATTTGTCTTTTAACATCTGCCGAAGTTTTCTTCTTGTGCGGTTTATATGCCTTTCAAAATCACCGTTATTAATTAATTCTGCGAGAACATATTGGTCAAATGTCGGCACGGTGCACGAATAGAAACCCAATTTTTCTATGAAAGAGTCAATAAGCTCTTCAGGTAAAACCATATATCCAATTCGCATAGAGGGAGCTATTGTTTTTGTAAATGTGTTAACGTATATAACGCTGTGTGTCGGCTCAAGCGAGAAAACAGTATCTTCATTTTTGCTTGAAACCGTAAATTCAGAATTAAAATCGTCTTCAATTATTACGCCGTTTCTGTCGGTTGCCCATTTAATATATTCGTTTCGTTTTGAAGCACTTGCGGTAATACCACTCGGGAAGCTTCGAAATGGTGTGATGTGCAGAACGCTTGCTTTGGTTTTGTTGAGTTGCGACGTAAGGATTCCGTCTTTTCCAAGTTTAAGTAAATCGCATTTGGCGTTGTTCGCTTTATACACAGACAGAATTTTCTCATAGGACGGGTCTTCGATGGCGTAAATCTTTTCACGTCCTAAAAACTGCACTATAAGACCGTAAAGGTACTCGGAGCCTGAGCCAATTATAATTTGCTTTGGAGTAATGTTGATTCCCTTGCCACGGGCTAAATACTTGCAGATTGCCTGCCTGAGCTCGTAACAACCAGAAGAGGGAGATTTTATCAGGATTTCTTCGCTATATTTTGAAATGACTGTCCGCATTGTCTTTGCAAATACAGAAAAGGGAAAATCATTTTGTTCGTAATGCGTGTGACCGACAGTTATATCAGGATACTCGTGTTCAGGCATAGGAACGAAATCGTCCTTTTTGTATGCAACATAATAACCGCTTCGCTCTTTTGACTCTATGTATCCTTCGTCACATAAAATACTGTATGCGTGTTCTGCGGTGATAACGCTTGTTAATGATTCGCCAGCGAGGATGCGCTTGGAAGGTAGCTTATCACCGAATTTGTATACAGAATTTATTATATCGGTCCTGAGCTGTTCGTATAGTTGTATGTATGCTTTTTTCTTTGAATTTGAATCAATTGAATATTTCATCTGGTTATATTAAAAACTCCTTATTTGGTAGTTGTGATATGGTCAGTTTGATTATATAATAAATTTGACGTTTTGTAAAGGAGTTTAGTAAAATTGAAAACAGAAACAAAGAAAATAGTGATGGCATCAATGCTTGCAGCGCTTTGCTGCGTTGCAACAATGAGTATTAAAATACCATCGCCGCTTAAAGGATATATTAATCTTGGAGACAGTATAGTCTTGCTTTCGGGCTGGCTTCTTACGCCAGCATACGGATTTATTGCGGCGGGAATCGGCTCTGCTTTGGCAGATGTTTTTTCGGGTTATTTACTGTATGCACCGGCGACATTTGTTATAAAAGGAATTATGGCTATTATAGCATATTTTTTCCACAGAACTATGCAAAATAAGATTGGCATAACGCCGTCAAGAATTATAGGCGGTGGAGTAGCTGAGATTGTGATGATTCTTGGGTATTTTGTGCTTGAAGGATTTTTGTATGGCTTTGTACCATCTCTTGTAAATATTCCTCCCAATGCAGTTCAGGGAATAGCGGGAATTATTATTGGGACACTTTTTGTTAAGGTTTTTGAAAAAGCAAAGATTTTTAATTCATAAAAGATAATAAAAAAGGGAAACCCATTTTAAAGGGTTTCCCTTTTTTATAAAAATTAGATTATTTCTTCTTCGCGCATCCAGTTTACAGCACGCTCAAGTGTTTCGACAATAGTGTATTTTGGTTTGTAGCCAAGGATATTTTTAGCTTTTGAATAATCGGGAGACATATGAGCATAAAAATGCCACCAGTAACCGATTGACGGGGAAATTTCGTTTTTATATCTTTCCCATGAAACGTATTCAACAGGGATATTTCTGCCATAAATCTTACTGTAAATGCTGACTAGCTCGGTCATTGTAACCGCAGCATCCGCAGGTCCTGCATTAAATAGCTGATTGCCTGATTTTTCAGGTTGTTCTGCTGCGAGAACAAAAAGCATTGCGAGGTCATAAGCGTCGCATGGAGCAACAAGAGCCTCCGGTCCGTCAGGGAGATAAACTTTTTCGCCTCTTAGATGTGCCTTATGTATTTCGGCATCTCTACCGCCTAGGCAATCAAGAGGGATTTTGCCCGGACCGCACACATTTGGAATCATAATTCCGGTAAACAGACATTTTTCGTCAGCAAGCATAACCTGCATATCGGCAAAACGTTGCTTGTAGCTTTCAAACGGACATTCCGACTGATATTCTTCGGGAGTAGGAACGGCTTTCGGTGCGCCGTACATCCATAGTGAACCGCAGGCAATAATGTGTTTAACACTTTCGGCAAGTGTATCGTAAACCATTTTAGCATTTCCGGGAAATTCAATTATTGTATCATAACCGCCCGATTTTAATTCTGCAAGAGAAGCGGGGTCGGAGCAATTGCATTTTATGGCGCTCGTGCCGTCAGGTGCATTGCCGCTTCTTGTGGCAACATAAACATTGTGACCACGTTCTTTCAAGATTTTGCAAACGAACTTTCCCATATGGCCTGTGCCGCCAATTACAAGTACTTTCATATATGTTTCTCCTTAATATTTATTTTATAAAGCTTATGATTTTAATATATCACGTTTTTAGTGGTTATGTCAATTCTTATAGCTAGTGTTGTTAATTTTATGTTTGCATTGTAAATTGATACATATGAAATTTAAATTGTTCTGGGGTTATATAATAAAATACAGTCAAGGTATTTATAACGTATTTTTATGTATACATATAAAATAATTCTTGAAAAAATTTTAAGGATGTTATATAATAATTATGTCTCTAATATTTTCTAAGGGAGGAAGTTTATAATGAAAAAGTTTTTAGCGATTGTGTTAACTTTGGTAATGGTTTTTGCTTTAGCTGCTTGCGGCACTGCGGGAACTAAAATGACAATGGGTACAGGCGGTACAGCGGGTACATATTATGGTTACGGCGGCGTTTTAGGTCAGTACATAACTAATAATGCCGGAATAAATGTTACAGTTGTTTCTACAGACGGTTCTAAAGCTAACATTCAGGGTATTGATGCAGGAAACTATCAGTTAGGTACAGTACAGTCTGATGTTATGGCATATGCTTGGGAAGGTATTCGTTCTTTCGAGGCTGAAGGCAAGATTGATTCTTTCCGTACAGTTGCAGGCTTATATGCTGAAGCTCTTCAGTTAGTTACAATGGACCCTGCTATTAAATCAGTTGCTGACTTAAAAGGCAAGTCCGTTTCTATCGGTGCTCCCGGTTCCGGTGTTTACTTTAACGCTGTTGACGTTTTAGGAGCAGCCGGTCTTACAGAGGAAGATATTAAAGCTCAGTATCAGTCTTTTGCTGATAGTGCAGACGCTTTAAAAGACGGAAAAATTGATGCGGCATTTATAGTAGCAGGTGCACCGACTCCTGCAATTACTGAATTGTGCACAACAAACAGTGCATACTTAGTTCCAATTGATGGCGATGTTGCAGCGAAACTTATGGAAACAAATCCGTTCTACACAGAACATATCATTCCTGCAGGCACATATGCCGGTCAGGAAGCAGATGTAAAAACTGTTACTGTTAAAGCAACTTTGATTGTTAACACAGATGCTTCTGAAGATGATGTTTATGCATTAACAAAAGCTATTTTCGATAACATCGATGCTATCACTACAGAGAATGCAAAAGGCGCAGAACTTTCTTTAGAAAACGCAACAAGCGGTATGATTGTTCCGTTCCATGCCGGTGCTGCAAAGTACTTTGCTGAAAATAACGTGGAGGTTCCTGTAGAGTAATTTTGTATTGATTATTTAATGCGGCGAAATTGCCTTTCGCCGCATTTGTTTTATTAGATTCCGAGGAGGAAAGTTAATGTTTTTTCGTAAAAAGAATCAGCCAAGTGCGCAAGCACCTATGGATTTAGATGCGGTTATGCAAAAGTTTGACCGTGAATCCAATGTTCGCGTTTGGGAAGGCTGGCAGAAGACGGTTGTAACCTGCATTTTGGCGATTTTTTCCTTGTTTTGTATTTATGTGACATTATTTGCTACTTGGCTGGAAGAACTCAGACTGACTACCTTTGTAGCATTTATCGTTTGTCTTGCCTATATTGTTTATCCCGCAAAAAAAGGAAAACAAAAGGTTAATTTTATGCCCTGGTATGACGTTTTATTAATGATTTGCGGCACAGGCGCATTTTTGTATTTTGCTGCAAATGCCGAGACTATTATTCAGCAGGGTAGTAAATTTGAGTGGTACCAGATTGTGATTGGTATTCTGGGTATTATATCAACAGCGGAGGCTTGCCGTCGCAGCGTTGGTCTTCCAATTGTAATTGTAGCAGGATGCTTTATCGTATATGCATTAATTTGGGGCCTTTCAAACCCGAATTTATGGGGAAAACTCAATTATATTGTGCATTATCTGTTTTATGGTAAAGAGGGTATTTTATCTACCCCTATAAATGTATGTTCTAAATTTATAGTTGTATTTATCATCTTCGGTGCTTTCTTAGAGCGTACCGGTATCGCAGATTTCTTTATTAATATTTCAAATGCGGTTGTTGGCGGTTTTTCCGGTGGCCCGGCAAAAGTTGCAGTAGTAGCCAGTGCGTTCGAGGGAATGGTTTCCGGTTCTTCTGTTGCAAATACAGTTGGTTCTGGTTCAGTAACTATTCCGCTTATGAAAAAGACGGGTTATAAACCTGAATTTGCAGCAGCTGCAGAGGCTTCCGCTTCTACCGGTGGTCAGATTATGCCTCCTATTATGGGTGCGGCGGCATTTTTGATGGCAGATTACATAGGTGTTCCTTACAGCAATATAGTAGTTCGTGCTATTTTGCCGGCCGTTCTTTATTTCGCGGGCGTGTTTATCACGGTTCATTTAGAAGCAAAAAAAGAGGGTCTCAGGGGCTTGACAAAAGAAGAGTTGCCAAAGTTTTTACCTCTTCTTAAAAAAGCGTATTTGCTGATTCCGCTGATTTTGTTGATTTATCTTGTCAGCATTACTCAGCGTTCTATTCAGTATGCTGCAGCAATTGCTATATTAGCGGCTATCGTGGTTGGCTTTTTCAACAAGGAGAACAGAGTAACTCCTAAGCGTATCTGGGAAGCGCTGGCGGCCGGCGGTCAGGGTATGATTGCGGTTGCTGCTGCCTGTGGTGTTGCAGGTATGATTGCCGGAACGATCACTATGACAGGTCTTGCTAATATGATGATTAACGCAATCGTTGTTTTGGCGGGCAATTATGTTATTATTGCGTTGTTCCTTACAATGCTTTGCTGTATCGTTTTGGGAATGGGTGTTCCTACAACAGCTAACTATTGTATTATGGCGGCAACGTGTGCACCGATTTTAGTGCGAATGGGCGTTCCTGCTGTTGCAGCACATTTCT
Source organism: Clostridia bacterium (assembly GCA_045578185.1). GTDB lineage: Bacteria > Bacillota > Clostridia > UBA1381 > UBA9506 > RGIG1666. The sequence continues at coordinate 7,370 of JAZNJS010000005.1, read as the reverse complement.
TTGTTTTCTACTTTGGTATTGTTGCAGACTTAACACCACCTGTCGCTTTAGCGGCGTATGCCGGTGCGGCGATTGCACAGGCAAATCCGATGAAAACAGCAGTTACGGCTACAAAATTGGCAATAGGAGCGTTTATTGTTCCATATGTGTTTGCGCTAAATCCGGCGTTGCTTTTCATAGACACAACCGCTATAGATGTTGTTACAATTGTAATCACATCATTGATAGGAATTTTTTCTGTGTCGGCTTCTTTGGAGGGATATTTCCTGCACAATATGGCTTGGTATGAAAGAATTATCTGCTTGGTAGGCGGATTGCTCTTAATATACCCCGGCTTGATAACAGATTCAATTGGTATATCTTTAGTAGCAGTTGTTCTCGTGCTTCAGTTCTTAACTAAAAAGAAAGCAATTAAATAAAAGAGGAAAATGACAATGTCTTTATTGATGTTGTCATTTTCTTTTTTTGGTGGTATAATTGATACATAAAAATAATTTTAATGATTGTAAAAACTTGCCGTAGGGGAGTGAAAACAATGAAAAAGATTGTAGTTATTGTTTTGATTTTACTTTTTATTTTTGCATTGATAAGAATTACAACTTCGACATATGAAAACAACAAGCGCAGAAATAATGCACAGGCATTTCCGATATTCAAAGAAAGTATAGTGGAAGAGTTTTTGTTTCAGTTTTGACACGAACTGATAATATTTGCAGAAATGGGGAATAATATGAAATACTCTGATTGTTTTGGTAAGAAAAGTTCAAGGATACTTTTAGGTACGGCTTATTTCGGTGACGGAATAAGTAAAGATGAAGCCTTTTTGATGATGGACAGATTTCGCGAAATGGGCGGAACGCATATTGATACCGCAAGACTTTATGCGGGTGGCAAAGCTGAGGAGGTTGTTGGTGAGTGGCTATCCTCAAGAGGTGCGGACGAGATGCTTGTTTCTTCGAAGGGTGGCTATTATGAGGGCGACTTGGGAGAAACACCGAGAATAAATGAAAAGGACATTCGCTTTGATTTGGAGAAAAGCCTTAAAGCGTTAAAAAAGGATACAATAGAATTTTATTGGCTTCATAAAGATGATGAAAATATGTCTGTTGAAGAAATAATAAATCTCTTAAATGAGCTTGTAAAAGAGGGTAAAATTGTCCGTTTCGGTGCGTCCAACTGGACTTCAAAAAGAATAGACTTGGCAAATAAATATGCCAAAGAAAACGGACTTATGGGCTTTTCGGCAAGCCAGATTCGTTTTAATCCTGCATACTGTCTGGGAGAAAGAGGCGGACTTGTAGGTATGGACGCTGACGAGTTCGAGTTTTACAAGAAAAACAATATGCCGGTTGTTGCATATTCGTCCCAGGCTAAAGGTTTTTTCTCTAAGATGGCAGAGCAGGGCGAATCTGCGCTTTCTGAAAAAGCTAAAAAACGTTATTTGTGCGAGGAAAACTTGAATCGTTTAGAAGTGTTAAAAAGATTATCTAAGAAGCATAACGTAAGCGTTGCGGGAGTAATTTGCGGAGCCTTTTCTAGCTTTACACAGCCTGATGTTTTTCCTGTAATTGGCGGCAGCAAACTGGCACAGATTGAAGATTCATTAAGTGGCGCAGATATAAAAGTTGAAAAATCAGAGCTCGCGGAAATTTTTAAATTTGATATTTAGACTTTATTTTGAAAGGATTATATATGATAGCTCAAGATTTCAGACTTGATAGCTGGAAAGAGAAGGATTATGACAGACTGGTCAAGTATTTAAAACAACTTTCGGAGGAAGAATACAGACAGTTTTCGTCAAAGCTTATTCCCGGCTGCGATAATATAATGGGTGTGCGCATTCCAAAAATACGCGCTCTTGCAAAAATGATATCGCAGGGCAACTGGAGGGAGTATTTATCTGTTTCGACCTCTGACAGTTTCGAAGAGATTGCATTAAAAGGCGCAGTAATTGGGCATGCCAAAGTGAATTTTGATGAGCTGCTGGTGCTCGTGGATTCGTATGTAAAACTGGTTGACAACTGGGCGATTTGCGACTATTTTTGCGGTGGGTTAAAGCGTGTTAAAAATTTTGAAAATGAATTTTTGCCGGTTATTAAAAAATATTTGCAATCTGATAATCCTTGGATTTGCCGTGTGGGTATTGTACTTTTAAAAATTTATTATGTTAAAGAAGAGAATATTTTGCATATTTTAAAACTTGCAGAGTCTTACAAACATGAGCATTATTATGTGCACATGGCACAGGCGTGGCTTATTGCCGAATGTTATACCAAGTTTCCTGAACTGACCTATTCATATCTTGAAAAAAGCTCTTTTTGTGGGGAGGTTTTAAACAAGGCAGTACAGAAGATTAAAGACTCTTATCGCATCAGCGAAACATGGAAAGAAAAGGCGCTTATCTTTTGCAGAAAAAATTAATTTACTCTTTATTTTCTTAAAAAGATATGTTATACTAAAAGAGAATAGAGGTGTTTTAGTGCAGGGAATTTTAGTGGTTAACAAACCAAGGGGAATGACGTCTCATGACGTTGTTGCAAAAATCAGACGCGTTTTCGGGACAAGGCAGGTAGGTCATACCGGAACGCTTGACCCCGATGCGGAGGGAGTGCTCCCGATTCTTTTGGGCGGAGCAACTAAACTGTCAGATATTTTAACAGCCGATGCAAAAGAATATATTGCGCGCGTAAAACTTGGAATTGTTACCGATACATATGATATTTCCGGAAATGTATTAAAACAAAATGATGTTTGTATATCGGAAGATGACATTAAAAATGCAGCTTCGCAGTTTTTGGGACTGCAGAAGCAAGTTCCGCCTATGTATTCAGCGATAAAGATTAACGGAAAAAAACTTTATCAGCTAGCAAGAGCGGGTGTGGAAATAGAAAGACCGGCAAGAGAAATAGAAATCAAGGAAATATCCTGTTTTGATTTTGATATAGAAAACGCATTATTTTCACTAAAGGTAAGTTGCTCAAAAGGAACATATATCCGTTCGCTTTGTTATGATTTGGGTGAAAAGCTCGGTACGGGGGCGTGTATGGCAGAGCTTTTAAGAACAAAAAGCGGAAGATTTACGCTTGAGAGAGCTTATACCTTAGAAGAAATAGAAGAAAAGGTTTCGACTGGAGAAGGAGAGTCGCTCCTTATACCTTTAGACGAGGCGCTTTTAGATTACCCTTTAAAAGATGTCACGAATGAAAATGCAGCAAAGCTCAGGAACGGATTAAGGCTAAGAACAAACCAACTAGGTTTGGACAATGCAAATGTGGGCGATTTTTTCAGGTTGTATGAAGATAGGAAACTTTTGTGTTTGGTGTCGGTAATTTTAGATAATACAAACACAAAGGTTGTTAAGTTAGAGAAGACATTTTTTAATTGTTAGCAATACCATTATCATATATAAATTTTACAGGGAGGTAGAACGAAATGAATACTGTATGGCATGATTACTCCATGGTGGACACAGCAAAAGGAACAGCAGTAGCAATAGGAAATTTCGACGGACTTCACCTTGGTCATCGCAAGCTGATGGATATGCTCGCAAAGGTTGCGGCTGAACATGACCTGCCCTCCGTTATTTACACCTTCGATAAGCATCCCATTAATGTTATCAAGGGTGAGAACACCTTGCCTCTTATAGCTGATAATAAGTACAAAGAGGAGCTGCTTTTAAACTGTGAGGCAAACACCTTGTTTTTTGAGGATTTTGCATCAATTAAGGATTTATCTCCTGAAGATTTTGTTCGTGATATTTTAGTTGGTAAGCTTAATATGAAAATTGCCGTTGTGGGCAGACACAACCACTATGGTAAAGATTCTAAGGGTGACGTAAAGTTACTTCGCGAGCTTGGTCAGGAACTTGGATTTGCGGTGTATATGATTGAGCCGCTTTACTGCGGAGATTTCGTTTGCTCAAGTTCAAAAATCAGAGAACTCATCGCCGAGGGCGAGGTTAACAAGGCAAATGAGCTTTTAGGTCATCCGTTTAAAATTTCAAATGTTGTCGTTAAGGATAAAATGGTCGGAAGAACTCTTGGTTTCCCGACTGCAAATATGATTCCGGATGCCGGCCTGCTTCTGCCAAAAGAGGGTGTGTACGGAACTAACACCCTGGCGGGTGGAAAGAGATATCCGTCCATAACAAATGTAGGCCCAGCTTTAACTATAGGTGAGGGCGAACCGGCACGCATTGAAACGTACATAATTGGTTTTGAGGGCGATTTGTACGGACAAACTTTAGAGATTGAATTTTTAACCAAGATTCGTGATTTAGAAAGATTTGACGGTTTGGATTCGTTAAAATCTCAGCTTGAAAAAGACGTTGAAACCCGTCTTGATGCATAATTAAAAGAAAATTAAAAGATAGGCGCCTGGGCCTCGTATGGCGGCTTGGGCGCTTATTTCGAGAAGTTCAGATATTTTTATGGCAGGAGAGAGTACCGATGATAAATGTAAAACTGATTCAGCATACCGGCGAGCCTGAAAAGGTGATTTCAGCAGCAGCAAAACTTTGTTATTCAAGTGCAGGTGTTGACGATATTTTGGATGGACTTGACAGTGAGAGCGTAGAGAGGTTTTTAACACTTCTTACTGATTTAGGTCACGAGAGCCCGATTGAACATTCGTCTTTTACTTTTGCGATTGAGGGAGTAAGTCGTGCACTTTTGGCTCAGATTACCCGTCACCGTATAGCAAGTTTTTCTGTAAAGTCGCAGAGATATGTAAGAGAGGGTCAGTTTACCTTCGTGCTTCCTCCTGAAATTGAAGCAGTACCGGAAGCTAAAGAGAGATTTTTGCGTGCAATGGAAGAAGACCAGCGTGCGTATGATGAACTTGTAGAAATTCTCATGGATAAGCACTACAAGGCATTTTTGGCTGAAGGAATGAGCGAAAAGAAAGCTAAAACTAGCGCTGAGAAAAAGGCTATTGAAGATGCTCGTTTTGTGCTTCCTAACGCTTGCGAGACAAAAATGATAATGACTATGAACGCAAGAAGTCTTATGAACTTTTTCCGTCTGCGTTGTTGCTCGCGTGCGCAGTGGGAAATCCGTGAGCTTGCTGAAAAAATGCTTGAATTAGTTAAAGAGGTTGCGCCGACATTATTCCGCTATGCAGGTCCCGGTTGCCTTTCCGGTCCGTGCCCTGAGGGTAAGATGTGCTGCGGAAAAACAAAAGAAATGCGTGAAAAATTTTTAGGCGGTGACAAGTAATGGGCAGATTAATCGTTGTTGAGGGTGTAGACTCAAGCGGTAAGGCTACGCAGGCCCGCTGTCTTTACGAACGACTTTTGTCTGAGGGCGAAAATGTCAAATTGATTTCTTTTCCCGACTATGAAAGTGATTTTTCTGTTCCCGTAAAACGCTATCTTGCTGGCGACCTTGGAAATAAGCCGGAAGATGTTAATGCATATGCTGCTTCAGTTTTTTATGCGATTGACCGTTACGCAAGCTTTAAGCGCAAGTGGGGAGAGTTTTATGAAAGTGGAGGCACCATTATCGCTGACAGATATGTAACGAGTAATCTGGTTCATCAGGCTTCTAAAATAGACGGAGATAAAACAGAATTTATAAACTGGCTGTCTGACCTTGAGTATGACAAAATGGGTCTGCCGGTACCAGACCTTGTCTTGTTTTTGGATATGCCCCCTGAGTTTGCAAAAATGCTTATGAAAGACCGAGCAAACAAAATTACCGGTGAAAAAGAAAAAGACATTCACGAAAGCGACGATTCGTATCTTTTAAAGTCATATAATAATGCAATGGAGATTGCGGGCGAGTGCGGATGGAAGATTTTATCCTGTGTTGAGGCTAATTCTGTAAAATCTATTGAAAAAATAGGTGAAGAAATATATAATTTGTGCAAAAAATGAAAATGACTTTCGAGTATTTGGGAGCAAAATGGAGAAAAAATGAGCATTTGAGACTTCGTAAAAGTTATTTTAAAAAATGTGAAAAAAGTACTTGACAAAAGCATAGAAGTGTTTTATAATATCTCTTGTTGTCGGAAGAGATATTATTTTTTTGTGTCTTTTTCCGGAAAATCGTTAATAAAACAGTGAAATATTACAGGAGGTTGGAGTTTTATGAGTACATTTATGGCGAAAACTCATGAATTGGACAGAAAATGGTATATCATAGATGCTGACGGTAAACCGCTCGGTAGAGTTGCGGCTCAGGCTGCTGCCATTTTAAGAGGAAAACACAAGCCGGAGTTTACTCCGCATTGCGATTGCGGTGATCATGTTATCATCATTAATGCTGCAAAAGCTGTTCTGACCGGTAAAAAACTGGATCAGAAAATCTATTACAGACACACTGGTTATGTTGGCGGCCTTAAGGAAGTTAAGTACAACAAGCTTATGGCTGAGAAACCGGAATTTGCTATGATGAAGGCAGTTAAAGGTATGCTGCCGCACAACACCGTTGGCGCAAAATCATTGACCAGACTTCGTGTTTATGCAGGTAGCGAGCATAACAATGCTGCACAGAAGCCCGAAGCTTGGACTTTGGAGATTAAATAAGGAGGAGTAATCGAGATGGCAAGTGAATTTTTCTATGGAACAGGAAGAAGAAAACAGTCTGTTGCCAGAGTACGTCTTGTACCGGGTAAAGGCGACATCACTATCAATAAAAGAACTATGGACGATTACTTCGGTCTTGAGACCTTGAAAGTTATCGTTAAGCAGCCCCTCGTTGCTACAAAAACTGAGGGTAAATATGACGTAATCGTAACTGTTGTTGGCGGTGGCTTCACCGGTCAGGCAGGCGCAATCCGTCATGGTATTGCAAGAGCGCTCTTAGAGGCTGATGCTGAGACATACCGCCCGATTCTTAAGAAGGCTGGTTACCTCACTCGTGACCCGAGAATGAAGGAAAGAAAGAAGTACGGCTTAAAAGCAGCGCGTCGTGCTCCGCAGTTCTCAAAGAGATAATTATTATCTACTACAAATCCCAGAAACAAGCCGTTTCTGGGATTTTCTTTTTAGGTTTTACCACAAATTTACCACAAATATTCAGAGAACTAAAAAACTGATGTTGCCTTTTATTCGGCAACATCAGTTTTTTGGTCAATAGATTTATATTCATTCCAACTTACTCTAATTTTATTTTGTTTCTTTAAAAATTCAAGTTCAAGTTTTAATAATTTTCCACGATATAAAATACATTTTGATTTGTTTAATTTGTTATCGTGAATAATATTTCCTATTTCATCTTCAATAGTTCGCAACTGTGATAAAAGTTCACGTCCATCATCATTCATACAATTTGAAAAAGATATAATATATGGTCGTGCTTCAATTACTCTCAAAACATCTTTATTTTTTTCTTCGCTTTCTTCAAAATCTAATTCTAATCTTAAACTTT
>JAZNJS010000004.1:0-2287 GCA_045578185.1 Clostridia bacterium | reverse complement strand
TAAAATAAGCCGGGGATATTTAGTCCGCCTGTTACCCCACTCATTCCTTCTGCCATCATCTCGTCTGCCTTTTTGATTGCATCGTTAATGGCAACCATAACTAAGTCCTCTAAAGTTTCAACATCGTCGGGGTCAACTACTTCCGGCTTGATTTTGATTGATAAAATCTCCTTCTTACCGTTTGCCTCAACTTCAATCACACCGCCGCCGGCAGACGCCTTAACGGTTTTTTCCTCAAGTTCTGACTGAACTCTTTCCATTTCCTCTTGCATTTTTTGTGCCTGCTTTACTACGTTGCTTACATTTTTGTTGGAGTTCATACCTGCTCCTGAAAATCCTTTATATTTTCCCATTATTATATCTTCCTTTCAAATTATTAATCTTCATCATCTTCTGACATTTCGTCATCTGTTAAAAATTCTTCCTTATCTTCGTCAAGCTCCGACTGAGAAAAGTCGGTTTTATCCGATGTGTAGCTTAAAAACTCTCTGTCGTCTGTGGGGTCGACAATCTCGGGAAAGTCATTCACAAGCGCACCCAGTGGGTCAGCACTCTGCACTGTGGCAGTTTCCTCTGTAGGAGTTGTATTGGTGGTTGATGGTGGTTGCAATGCCCACACGTCAATTATGCAGTCATCATCAAGGTCATTACGCCACACAACCTTTATGCGATACGTTGTTCCCGTTGCTTTTTCAAAACCGCTCTGTATATTTTCTATATACCTTTGTGCGAGATTTTTTTGTACTGTTTCGTCGCGGTCATACAGAAGTATTATGCCCTCGCGGTCGATTGTTATGTCGCGTCCCATAAGCGGACCTGTAAGATAACCGTATGTGCTTATTATTGATTTTACCGTTGTGGCCCAGTTTTTGACAATTTTAACAAGGGGATTTTGGCTATGCAACTCGTCTTTTGGAATTGGCTCGTACAACCTTTTGGAAACCTCTTTTCTTGGTTGCTCGGGAGTAGGCTCTTTTTTTGGAGCCTCCTCAACCTTTATGCCGTTTTTTACTTTTTCCTCAAGATAGGCAATTCGCTTTTCGAGTGCAGAGGTATCAAAGGATTGCGGTGTGGATGGAGCCAAGTTATTCTCCATTGAGCTTAAGCGGTCCAATATCGCCTCGGGTGAGCGGTCAATATCAGGACGTGCAAGCTTTATAAGTGCCATTTCGTACACAATCCTTGGAGATTTTAGCCATTTTGCCTCTGCTTGCGCATCGGACAGAACCTTTGCGGAATGTGAAATTTTTTCGAATGTGAGTTTATTCGCTTGTGAACGAAGTGTTACAAGCTCCTCGTTACTGTAGTCTAAAGTGCTCTCCGATGACGGACTAACCTTAATAACCATAAGGTCGCGGATATATTTTATAAAAGAATCAATAAAATTCCTCAAATCCTTTCCGTCTGATAAAACAGCGTCTATAACCTGCAGAATTTCTTCTACATTAGAATTTATAATCGCATCTAAAAGTCTGTAAGAGGTATCAAGGTCCGAAATGCCAAGAGTCTTAATAATACTATCCGCAGTTATGGTACTTCCGCATGACGAAACCACTCTCTCTAAAAGACTTAAGCCATCGCGCATTGAGCCATCGGCAAGACGTGAAAGGAGTGTGAAAGCGTCATCGGAAATTTCGAGACCGTCGCCATATGCAATCTGCTTCATACGTACAGTTATATCAGATGGAGAAATTCTCTTAAAGTCAAAGCGCTGACATCTTGACAGAATTGTCTGCGGAACCTTATGAGGCTCTGTTGTTGCAAGTATAAATATAACGTGCTCAGGAGGTTCTTCGAGTGTTTTTAACAGTGCATTGAATGCACCGCCCGACAGCATATGCACCTCGTCTATTATATATACGGTATATTTTGCGGTTGATGCGGCGTACTTAACATCATCACGGATTTCGCGGATATTATCCACACCGTTGTTTGAGGCTGCGTCAATTTCGGTTACGTCAAGAATTGAGCCATCTATTATGCCTTTACATACCATACACTCATTACACGGACTACCGTCTTTGTTGTTAAGACAGTTAACTGCACGCGAAAGCACCTTTGCACATGTGGTTTTACCCGTACCGCGTGTACCACAAAAAAGGTACGCATGCGAAATACGTCCTGTTGTTATCTGCTTTTTTAACGTGTTTGTGATATGGCTCTGACCTATGATATCCTCAAAAATCATCGGCCGCCATTTTCGGTAAATAGCCTGATGTGCCATTCGTAACCTCCGTAATAGTAAAAACGCACCCACTGAGGTGCAAGGATTTATGTAAATAGGCTC
>JAZNJS010000003.1:0-18118 GCA_045578185.1 Clostridia bacterium | reverse complement strand
ATGAAAGAGTTGTCAGAACATTAAGAGCATGGAATGTAAGAATAGACGAGGTATTTTTCCTTGGTGGAATTGAAAAAAGTGAAGTTTTAAAGGCTTTTGGAGCGAATATATTCTTTGATGATCAAGCCGTACATACTGAACCTGCATCTAAGTTAGTACCATCAGCAAGAGTGCCGTATAAGAAACAGAAAAAGTGATATAACGAATGGCATCTAAACCATTCGGCTCTTCCAGAAAAAGCGACTTGTTTCGACAAGTCGCTTTTTCAATGAAATTTGCCTGCAGCAAGTGAAATACGCCTACGGCGTGTGAAAAGGAGATTTATTTTACAAGTAATATTTTATAATGGCTTGCACAAATTTCATCAATATGGTATAATTTATGCAACAATTGATTTGGAGGTAATATATGGCACAGTCGTATATCTCAATGAGAAAAAATGCACCTGTTATTATGGGGTATATATGTTCGGGCTGCGGTTTTCCGATTATAGCTGTTGCTACCATTAATACGGAAGCAACTCAATATTACACTTTTTCTCAAACTAAGGCACAAGAAACCGCTGAACAAGAATGCGACAAGGCAATTAGTTTTGAAATTGATAGAATAAATAATTCTATTTATAAACACGAACCGTTGTCCATTGATGTTAATACTGTTTCGGGTATGCATTATGGTAGTTATTGTGAATCTTCAATTAAAGAAGTGATGACCCCATGTCCAAATTGTTTTAATATTGAAAAATGGCAAAAAGAAAACGGTTATTCTACAGGCCCCGAAAATTATCCTACAATTTTTGATACCATTGAGGCAGCTGAAAATTGGTCTCGTGGTATTATTGCTAATTTAATGCAAGAAATCGATAGTAAGCGTTCTAATACCAATGAAATTAATATAGCACAACAAACAACTGCTCGTCTATTAATGCATAATAAAGAATTAGAGCAACAATTACTGAAAATACCCGAACTTTCTAAACAATTTGAAATCGAACAAGAAAAAAAGAGTGCCGAATTGCAACAAAAAAATCTTGCTATATTTAATTTTAAAGAAAAGAAAGTTTTAAGAAAAAAGATTAAAACGATTAATAAACAACTTACAGAATTGCAACAAATTATTTCAAAGAAAGAAGCAGAGCCACGCAATCTTATTCAAAACAATAAAATTGAATTGCAAAAAGTTCAACCTATTGCTTATGGTTATACAAACGAAATCTCAATTAATCAAATTCGCAAAACCTTAGTGTATTTAATTTCTCCACATGAAATCCCAAGCGAACTAGAAGATTCAGTTGAAAATGATTTAATTGAGGATGTAGTACCTACTAATGAAATTGTAGAAGTTCCACAAGTTAAGTTTTGCAAAAATTGTGGATTTGAATTATTGGTTGATAGTGCTTTTTGTAGTAATTGTGGCAGTAAAATCGAAAGGAATATATTATGAGCTATATTCGATACGAAATCGACCCAAACGACCCCCAAAAAACAGAATCGAATCGAATGAAAGCCTATGGAACTACATTTGTCGGTTTAATTTTATTTTTTGCTAGTTTGTTTTGTATTGCTTTTTTGATTAGTTCGGCAATTAAAATGTATTCGGAATCATACTACGACGATTTTATAATAGCAGGATTTTGGTTATTGGGTATGGTCGTGTTAGATGCTTTGCCGTTTGTTTTTATAACGGACAATCGCAAATCGTTTTTTGTAAATATATGTCTATGTTTGATTCTCATAAGTGGGTTATTGATTTTGATAATAGGTGTTGCTCAATTGTATAATAGCAACCCTCTTGGTGCTTTAACGATATGTTTGTCTGTGATTTTGGTTTTAATTTACATATTATTGAAAATTTTAAAACACAGAAAAAGCAACAATATGAACACACATTTTTTTAAAAATAAAATTGATATTGCAGATAAAAATATTAATGAACAAAAAATTCAAAACAACACCCCTATTAGTCGAAACTTGTTTTGCCACAAATGTGGAAATAAAATTCCTGCTGATAGTAGTTTTTGCTCTTTTTGTGGTGCTTCAATTCCAAGAGAAATATAAGAGTACTTTAATAATTAATTGTAAAACCAATTCATGACAACGAAGTTGTCAAATCATTTAAAAATATACTGCATCTATTATGTAGCCGAAAGCCATGAAAAAAGACATTCAATAGGATGTCTTTTTTGTTTGCTTTTTAGGCTTAGTTTGGAAGAATAATTGCATTTTGGTGCTTTTTTTGATAGGATATAAGAGTATAAAGTTTTAAAAACAACAAAAAAGACAAATTATGTTGTTCATTTTAATCTAAATTTGATTTAAACTTAAAGTGTAAAATGAAAAAAGGAGGATTCATTATGAACACAGACAAAATTTTAGCAGAGGCAATAGCAAAGGACTATGCACCAAAGGATAACTCTAAAATAGTTGCTCTTAAAAAGCTTGACAACAAAGCAAAACTTCCGGCAACAATATTTACCTATACTTTTGGCATAATTTCATCTCTTATTGTTGGTACTGGTATGAGCCTTGCTATGCAGGTGATTGGCAGCGGAGTTGTTTCAATGGTTGCAGGGATCGTTATAGGTATTATTGGGTTTGTTCTTTGCGGAATTAACTATCCTATTTACAAAAGAATTCTTGAAAAAGGAAAAACAAAGTATGCTTATGAGATTGTTGAACTTGCTCGTGAAATCAGTGAGGGAAACTAAATTTTAAAAGGAGAGACAGCTTTGAATAAATCAGAAAGCAAATATTTTAATACGGCTAAAAAGATGGACAAGGCACTTATATCTCTTCTTGAAGAAAAACATTTTGAGTATATAACTGTCAGTGAGATATGCAAAAAAGCGAGTGTTAATCGTTCTACATTTTATCTGCACTATGAAAACACTGTTGATTTGCTTAACGAAACAACAAGATTTCTCCTTGATGATTTCATTGCATGTTTTAGTATTGATACACAAGATATAACAAATAAGTTTAAGGAAAAATCTCTTGATGAGCTGAATTTTATATCGGATAAGTATTTGCATCCGTATCTTTCATACATTAAAGAAAACAGCAGCGTGTTTTCGACTGCTTTATTGCATGCGGATTCTTTTGGTTTTAACGAGATATTTCAAAGGCTTTATGAAAATATATTTAATCCGATTTTAGAGAGATTTGATTATCCACTTGCTGACAGAAGGTATGTTATGATGTTTTATCTTAACGGAATAACTGCCATTGTAAGAGCGTGGTTAAAAGATGGCTGCGAAAAGACCATAAGTGAAGTCTCAAAAATTATTTATGAATGTATCTTTGGTATAAAAGATGCTGGGTTCTAAACTATTCGCCTATTCCAACATAAAAGGACACCCACATAGGGTGTCCTTTTATATTTCATATTTTCAGCTTTAAAATAAAAATGTATTTAAAATACCAAGTATAACAGATGCGGAAACTATGATACGAGCAATTAAAAATAATTTTTCCTTATCTTTGCATATGCTTGCTAAAACAATGAATACAATGTCTGCCAAGCCTATAGCAGCGCTGAGGAGAGCCTTACCTGTGTACATTGGCCAGTACATTCTGAGTCCGCCGTATGTAGTATAAAGAGCAACTATAGCAGCTATGTAGAAAAACACTTTTTTTGCACATGTTTTTTTGAGAGCAAACATTAGTATAATGGAGAGCAGACCAAGTATAGCTGATGCTGCAAATACAAGAACCAGCATATCTAATGGATTCAATATAATAACACCTCAATTTCATAATTTGTTTTGTGGTCAGTAATGATAACTGCACGCTTATTAATATTATAACAAAAATCTGGTGAAAATCAATATGTTTAAAAACCAATTTAATGTGTGCCTGAAAAGGAAAGATTAAAAAAATCGCATAATTACATCTTAATTTGCAAAAAATACTAACATATTTTTATCGAGAGAGGTGTAATTTATGTTTAAACACGAAAAATTGTTATTTCACCCGGTTGGAATAGAAAAACCAAATCCGCAGTATGCGGCGCTTTTGCAGGAACAGCTTGGGGGTGGAAACGGTGAGCTTAAGGCGGCGATGCAGTATATGTCACAAAGTTTTAGAATAAAAGATCCGGAAATTAAGGATTTATTCTTAGACATAGCTGCAGAGGAACTTGGTCATATGGAAATGGTTGCGCAGACTATAAACTTATTAAATGGCCATGATGTTGATGCTGAAAAAGTGCCTGCGGGAGAAATCCAGTCACATGTAATACTAGGCTTAAACCCCGGTCTTATCAATGCTTCAGGTTATTCCTGGACAAGTGACTATGTCACTGTAACAGGGGATTTATGTGCGGATTTATTATCTAATATAGCTTCAGAACAAAGAGCAAAGGTTGTTTATGAATATCTTTACAGACAAATTAATGACAAAAAAGTCAGAGAAACTATAGATTTTCTTTTGAATCGTGAAGAGGCACACAATCAGATGTTTCGTGATGCATTCAATAAAGTACAGGATAGTGGTTCTAATCGTGATTTTGGAACAACAAAGGCAGCGAGAATGTATTTCAGTATGTCTAATCCATCATCAGGTAACGAAAGTCCGTCAGAAATAAATGTAGAAAAACCATCATTTAAATAAGCTATCCTTATTGTTCGATTTTATCAATGAGAAACGATAATTTTCTGTAGAGAAGAGCGTCGTTTCTTTTTTCTTATCTGTACAAATTTGTTTACGAGGGGTGAATTTATGAAATCTATATGGAACAACATTAAAAAACCTGAATTTAGTATGCTTGATGGCGATATAAAAACGGATGTTGTGATTATTGGCGGAGGCTTGAGCGGTATTTTATGTGCGTATATGTTAAAGACTGAAGGAGTTGACTGCATTTTAGTTGAAGCTGATAAAATATGCGCAGGCATAACAAACTCAACCACGGCAAAGGTTACAGTTCAGCATGGTCTCATATATGATAAAATAATTAAAAAATACGGTGTAGAAAAGGCGCAATTATATTATAAAAGTCAAGAAGATGCCCTTGAGGCGATAAGGAATATGGCAACTGATAAAGATACGGATTTTAAAACTTGTAATTCTTTTGTATATTCCTTAAGCGATAGAGGAGTGATAGAAAAAGAAGTAGGGGCGTTAAACAAAATTGGTTGTAATGCCATATTTTGCCGAAAAACGGAATTGCCTTTTGGTGTAGCAGGAGCTGTAATGATAGAAGACCAGGCTAATTTTAACCCACTAAAATTTGCATATGAAATAGCAAAAGAATTAAAAATATATGAGAACACCAGAGTTGTTGAGATAAAATCAAATTCCGCCATTACGGAAAAGGGAACAATTAAGGCTAAAAAAATTATTGTAGCAACACATTTCCCTTTTATAAATAAACATGGAGCATATTTTATTAAAATGTATCAGCACAGATCGTATGTACTCGCACTTGAAAATGCGCAAGATATTAAAAATATGTATGTTGATGAAGCGCAAGACGGTTTGTCGTTTAGAAACTATGGTGATTTATTACTTCTTGGCGGAGGAAGCCATCGCACAGGCAGTCAAGGTGGCAATTGGAAAGAGTTGTTAGAGATTACAGAAAAATATTACCCAAAAGCGAGGGAAGTTGGCAGATGGGCAACCCAGGACTGCATGACGCTTGACGCGATTCCGTATATTGGTAAGTATTCAAAATCAACGCCTGATTTATATGTAGCAACAGGTTTTAATAAATGGGGAATGACGTCCTCGATGGTTTCAGCCATGATTTTGACGGATATGATATCTGGAAGAAAAAGCGAATATGAAGAGGTATATTCGCCATCAAGAACCATACTTCATCCACAACTTGCAGTAAATATGTTTGAATCTGTGAAGGGTTTGATTACACCTCGAGTGCCGAGATGTCCTCATATGGGCTGTGCACTAAAATACAACAAACAGGAACATTCCTGGGATTGTTCCTGCCACGGCTCGAGATTTGATAAAAACGGAAAGCTGTTAAATAATCCTGCAACAAGAGATAAAAATTAATAAAAAAACAGTTCTTCGAAAGAAGAACTGTTTTTTCATATTGTAATTATTTTAATTTTATTACTTCTTCAGCCTGGTTTGCGATGTTTTCGGCTGTTAAGCCATACAGTTCAAGAAGTGGAGCAGGTTTTCCGGACTGACCAAATACATCCTGAGTTCCAACGCGGCGAAGCGGTACAGGGCACTCTTCACAGAGCACCTCAGCAACTGCGCTGCCGAGACCGCCGATAACGCTATGCTCCTCAGCGGTTACGATTGCACCGGTCTCTTTTGCTGCCTTTATTAAAATCTCGCGGTCAATTGGTTTGATTGTATGGATATTAATGACACGGGCGCTAATTCCTTTTTCTGAAAGTATATCAGCAGCAGAAAGAGCCTCGGGAACCATAAGACCTGTTGCAACGATTGTAACATCAGTTCCGTCTTTTAATAATACGCCTTTACCAAGTTCAAATTTGTAGCTAGAACGGTCAAACATCTCGGGAACTGCTAATCTTCCAAAACGAAGATAAACAGGACCATCGAGCTTTAAAGCGGCTTCTACGGCTAAAAATGCCTCTGTAGCATCGGCTGGATTGATAACTGTCATATTTGGTAGCGAACGCATAAGAGCGATGTCCTCTAGGCACTGGTGTGTTGCACCGTCTTCGCCGACAGATATGCCGGCGTGTGTAGCACCGATTTTAACGTTTAAGTTAGGGTAGCAGATAGAGTTTCTGATTTGCTCAAACGCTCTTCCTGCAGCAAACATAGCAAATGAGCTTGCAAATACTGTTTTTCCGCAGGAAGCAAGACCTGCTGCGGTAGACATCATATTTGCTTCTGCAATACCTGTATTAAAGAAACGCTCCGGGAACTTCTTTTTAAATGTATCTGTTTTAGTGGATTTAGAAAGGTCTGCATCCAGCACAACAAAATCGTATGTATCACCAAATTCCGCTAAGGCAAGACCGTATGCCTCACGGGTAGCTGTTTTAGCCATTTAACTGCACCTCCAAATCCTTTATCTGAGCATCAAGCTCGCTAATTGCCTGATTGTACTGTTCTTCGTTCGGCGCACTTCCGTGCCAAGCGGGGTTGTTTTCCATGAAGGAAACGCCTTTCCCCTTTGTGCTCATCATAAGAACGAGTGTAGGCTTACCTTTTACGGTTTTAGCTTCTTCTACAGCTTCATAGAGCTTAATAACATCATGAGCGTCAACTGCTATTACATTCCAGCCAAAAGCCTCAAACTTTTTATCAATGGGCAGAGGAGACATTACCTCGGAAACATCGCCATCAATCTGCAGTCCGTTAAAGTCAACAAACGCAGTAAGATTATCAAGCTTATAGTGAGCGGCATACATTGCAGCCTCCCAAACCTGACCCTCTTCAAGCTCGCCGTCTCCTAAAATGGTATATACACGGTAATCCTTGTTATCAATTTTTGCGGCAAGTGCCATGCCGTTAGCAGTACAGATTCCCTGACCGAGTGAACCGGTTGACATATCAATACCCGGAACACCTTTCATATCGGGATGTCCCTGAAGGTAGCTACCGATTTTTCTGAAAGTAGGAATGTCACTGACAGGGAAAAATCCACGTTCTGCAAGCGTGCCGTAAAGAGCGGGGGAGCAATGTCCTTTAGAAAGAACGAAGCGGTCACGCTCGGGCATAGCCGGGTTTTTCGGGTCGATGTTCATTACTTCAAAGTAAAGTACAGTTAAAATATCTGCTATTGACAATGAACCACCCGGATGACCTGAGGCAGCAGTGTAAACAGCAGTAAGTGCGTCCTTACGGATGCGGTTTGCAATGATTTTGAGTTCAATTGCTCTTTTGTTATCCACAGATTTGTCTCCTTTACCAGTTATTTTATATTAATATTATTTAATCGGATATATTTTAAAACCGTCCCCTGTAACCTGATTAACACTTGTAAAAATCATAAAGGCGTCGGGGTCAATGTTTTTTACTATTTGCTCAAGTTTTTGAATCTGGTAGCGTTTTATAACGCACATAAGCAAAAGCTGTTCTTTTTTAGTGTACATACCTTTTGAAGATATTCCAGTTACACCACGCTCTATTTCATCCAAAACACATTTTGCTATCTGCTCAAAGCGTGGGGAAATGATATAAACCATTTTGGCGGCGTTTGCGCCCTGTATCATAAAATCAACCAAATAGGTATTGATAAACAAAGCAAGTAATCCATATAGACCAAGGTCGTAGTTTTTTGATATTATGACATTTAATAAAACGATTATAACCTCAATGCCGAAAAGCCAACCGCCAACAGTAAAAACTGATAAAAACTTATGACCTATATAAGCTACAACATCTGTTCCGCCGGTTGATGCACCGGTTAAAAAAACCATACCCATCCCAGCGCCCAGCAAAACGGCACCGGCTATTGAGGCAAGCAAAAGGTCATCGGTTAATGGCGGCAGGAAATCAGTTAAGTCGGTTAAAAGCGGAAATATAATAATGCTGTACAATGTCCGCAAAGTAAAGCGTCCGCCTAAAAACTTAAGACCGATTAAGAAAAGCGGAATGTTTAAAAGAAAGATTATTATTCCTTTTTTAATTCCTAAGGCGGATTCGACAATTATACCGATACCCACCAACCCTCCGCATACTATCTGCGAGGGAGCGTGGAAAAGGTTTATTCCAAGTGCTGTAATCAGCGTGCCTATGGTTATAAGCCCATAGATTTTAGCGGTAGTAAAAACTTTTTTTAGAGTAATTGTCTGCGCCATAATAACCTCCCTGTGGGGCAAAAGCTACATAATACTTGCGCTGTATGCCATCATCATAAGTTCATTAAGACGCTCGGACTCGCCGGATAAGTATAGATAACCGAAGAGTGCCTCAAGTCCGGTTGCATATCTGTAATCGGTCAAATCAGCATTTTTCGGAACAGTTGCAGATTTTGCATTTCTGCCACGCTTAAATGCAGCAAGCTCGTCCTCAGTTAAAATATCAAGAAGAGCTTTTGCTGCGCGTGCCTGCGCTGCTGCTTTTACATAGGCAATCGCTTTTTTGTGAAGCGTGTTTGCGCTTGTGTTGGCTTCAGCCAAAACACGAGCACGCACAAAAACCTCATAAACAGCATCGCCGATAAAAGCAAGAGCAAGCGGAGAATACTCTCTGGGTGAGGTAGAAAGTCCGTCTGGCACAATTTGAGTTATATCCATTATGGTTATACCTGCCTTTCGATGTTTGTGCCTATTTTATAATGTGAACTTTTACACCCTGACGTGTATCTTCAAGCTCAATGCCCATTTCTTTAAGCTCATCACGGATACTGTCAGCAAGAGCCCAGTCTTTGTCTAGGCGCGCCTGTTTACGCTTTTCAATAAGAGCCTTTGCGTCTTCTGATATAGTATCCTCCTGAGTTTTTGTAAATATACCTAAAACCGCACCTAACTCACGGTAGTCTTTAGCAATCTCATCAATCATAGCAAGAGGGGAGTCAGCGCTGACTGCTATATTTATTGAACGTGCCATATCAAAAAGTGCAGCAATTGCATCAGCTGTATTTAAATCATCGTCCATTGCGGTACTAAACTGAACCTTATGTTGTTTGATTTTATCAAGTACTACTTTTTCTTCATCGGTAAGCTCGCGTTTTTTAGCTTTGCTTGCAATAAAATCAAGGTTATATAAGCAGTTATAGAGTCTTTCAAGTCCTGCTTTAGACTGCGCCAAAAGCTCATCGGAGAAGTTTATAGCGCTGCGATAGTGAGCAGAAAGCATAAAAAATCTGATAACTTCATAATCATATTTTTTTGCTACGTCACGAACGGTGAAGAAGTTACCTTTGGATTTTGACATCTTCTCGTTGTTTACATTAATATATCCATTGTGCATCCAGTAGCGAGCGAATGGTTTACCATTTGCAGCTTCGCTCTGCGCAATTTCGTTTTCGTGATGCGGGAAGATAAGGTCCTGACCGCCGGAGTGGATATCGATTGATTCGCCAAGATATTTATTAACCATAGCGGAGCATTCAATATGCCAGCCGGGACGGCCCTCGCCCCAAGCGCTTTCCCAGAAAGGCTCGCCTTCTTTTTTCTTTTTCCAAAGAGCAAAGTCAGCAGGGTGCTTTTTACCCTCGTCAACATCAATTCTAGCACCAGCCTCCAAGTCTTCTAATGGCTGCTTAGAGAGCTTTCCGTATGAATCAAACTTACGGGTGTCAAAATATACACCGTCAGATGTTTCGTATGCATAACCCTTATCCATCAGCTTATGAATGATGGATAAAATAGCATCAATATTTTCAGTCGCTTTGGGATGGATGGTTGCTCTTCCAATGTTAAGTCCCTCAGCGTCTGTGAAATACTCTTTTATATATTGCTCAGCAAGCTCTTTAACCGTTATGCCAAGTTCGTTTGCTTTATTAATCATTTTATCGTCAATATCGGTAAAGTTCTGCACAAACTTAACCTCATAACCCGAGTATTCGAGATAGCGACGAAGGGTATCAAAAATGATGAACGGACGTGCGTTTCCAATGTGGAAATAGTTATATACAGTAGGTCCACAGGAGTACATCCTAACTTTTCCTTCTTCCATAGGTGTAAATTCTTCTTTTTGTCTTGTAAGTGTGTTATATATTTTCATTTTCTGATATCTCCTCACTTTTTCCAATTAAATTTTCAAGACGGGCAAGCTTTGCCTCTAAGCTGCAAAGCTGCTGAGCGACCGGGTCAGGAATATGAATCTGGTCAAGCTCCTGAGGACCGACACGCTGGTCATTGATTTTAACAACTCTTGCCGGTACGCCGACGCAGGTTGAATTTGCGGGAACTTCGCTTAACACAACGGCGTTTGATGCGATTTTCGAGTTATCACCAACGGTGAAAGGTCCAAGTACCTTCGCGCCGCAGCCAATCATTACGTTATTGCCTATGGTTGGATGTCTCTTTCCGGTTTCTTTTCCCGTACCGCCGAGAGTGACACCCTGATATATAGTGACGTTATCACCAATCTCTGTAGTCTCGCCAATTACAACGCCCATACCGTGGTCGATAAACAACCCGCGACCTATTTTTGCTCCCGGATGGATTTCAATTCCTGTCCAGAAACGACAGCACTGAGAAATGTATCTTGCCAGGGAATAGCGTTTGTGTTTGTATAACCAATGTGAGAGCTTGTGCCAACAGATTGCGTGGAAACCTGAATACATAAATATAATTTCGAATGCATTTCTTGCAGCGGGGTCACGCTCTTTTATTGCGCGCACCTCTTCTTTAATAAAACGAAACAAGCTATCACCTCTTTTTTATAAACATAGATAATATTATTATAGTACGAAACGACAAAAAAAGCAACCCGAAGATTGCTTAAAATTTAAGTTTTGTCATTTTATATAGATAATATATCCCTATTGTTTTATATATGGGTAAATAACAACTAAAGCGGACGATTTTATCGTCCGCTTTTTATTATTGGTTAAATATGTTTTAAAATTGCAACAAGAGCCTCTATCGAACCATCAACGCCCATTAAAGAGCTGTCAAATGAAATATGGTAGTTTTTAGACTCTCCCCATTTCTGTCCCGTATAGTAATTATAAAAGTTTGCTCTCTTTTTATCAGTTTTACGAATGATGCTTTCTGCTTTATCGGGGTCAGTTACCTCGCATTTTTCGATTGCGCGCTCAATTCTTTTTTCTATTGGAGCGTGGATGAATAGGTTGACACATTCGTTTGTTTCACGCAGAATGTAATCAGCACAACGGCCAACGATTACGCAGGGCCCGTTTGCTGCAAGTTCTTTAATTACATCTGACTGCACCTGGAAAAGAGTTTCATTTATTGATAGAGGGGGCATACCTGTTATGGTACCAGAAGAAGCATAAGCTCCAAGTACAAGAGAGTAGAGCAAACTGTTTGCTGCCTGTTCATCTACATTTTCAAACATAGCCTCAGAAAGACCACTCTTTTTTGCAGAAGCAACAATGAGCTCTTTGTCGTAGAAAGGAATACCAAATGCATCAGCAATGCCACGACCTATTTCACGACCGCCGCTTCCAAACTGTCTTCCAATTGTAATGATAGTATTATCTTTCATAACGTACACCGCCTTTTCTAAGCTTTGTACTATATATTATACAACATAATCTTATTGTTGTACAGTATTTTTTGAAATTTTCACCAAACAAAAAACTGCGAAATGCTTTTAGAGGCATTTCGCAGTTTTTTATTTAAGTCATAATCAAACCGGATGAGTCATCTCGTCCATATTAACGAGGTCCTTATCAATTTTATATTTCTCTGCACGGCGCTGCTCAAAAAATTTAACAGCAACCTGGTTAAAGAGAGCGTAGGAGAGGATATCTTCATCCTGCTCTAAATACTCTTTCATTTTATTTTTTGTATCCTCAAGCTCTGGTTTTAAGTTGTCAGCAGGACGGCAGGTAATCCGTTCTTCGTCACCGATAATTTTCTTAACGATTTCATCCTTGATTTCAACAGGAGTTCTGCCGTATTCGCCGCGTACGATACCCTTAGTCTCTTTTGTTGTCATCTTATAACGTTCGCCCATCAATACGTTTAATACTGCCTGAGTACCAACAATCTGACTTGTAGGAGTAACGAGAGGAATCCAGCCCAGGTCTTCACGAACTTTCGGGATTTCCTTTAATACGTCTTCAAACTTGTCTTCAGCATTCTGCTGTTTGAGCTGAGAAACAAGGTTAGAAAGCATACCGCCGGGCACCTGATATTTTAATGTGTTAATGTCTATACCAAGCATTTTAGTGTTTAAAAGACCGCTTGCAAGATATTCTTCACGCATAGGCTTAAAGTAATCTGCAAGGTCAGTTAATGCATCAATGTTAATGCCTGTATCAAACTCGCTGCCTTCTAAGGTTTTTACGATAGTTTCTGTTGCAGGCTGGCTTGTACCCAAAGCAAGCGGAGAAAGAGCACAGTCAACAACATCAACACCTGCTTCGATTGCTTTTAAGTAAGTCATTGAAGCAACGCCGCTGGTGTAGTGTGTGTGAAGCTGAATCGGAACCTTAACAGCTTTCTTAAGCTCTTTTACAAGTCTTTCTGCTTCATAGGGAACCAAAAGACCTGCCATATCTTTAATACAGATAGAATCAGCGCCGCAGTTTTCATATTCCTTTGCAAGATTTACAAAGTACTCAATGTTATGAATTGGGCTGATGGTGTAGGAAATAGCAGCCTGAACATGACCGCCCTCTTTTTTTGTTGCATTAATAGCAGTCTGAAGATTTCTGACGTCGTTTAATGCGTCAAAAATTCTTATTATATTGATGCCGTTTGCCACGGACTTCTGAACGAAATATTCTACGACATCATCAGCGTAGTGACGATATCCTAAGATGTTCTGTCCGCGGAAAAGCATCTGCAGAGGCGTGTTTTTAGCCTTGTCCTTAATTTTGCGAAGACGCTCCCACGGGTCTTCGTTTAAAAAGCGCAGACAGGAGTCAAATGTAGCACCGCCCCATGCCTCTAATGAATGATAGCCAACCTGGTCTAATTTTTCAACAACCGGAAGCATAGCATCAGTAGTCATACGGGTAGCGATTAGGGACTGATGTGCGTCACGGAGAATAGTTTCTGTAATTCCAACTTTAGCCATTATTTATGACCTCCTTTTTAAACATTAAGGGGTTAGGCTCCCCCTAAATTAGAAGAATTTAGCAAGTGCTAGGAATACACCTGCAGCTACTGCTGAGCCGATAACACCTGCAACGTTTGGTCCCATTGCATGCATAAGCAGATAGTTTGTCGGATTTTCTTTCTGACCGACCGTCTGTGCAACACGAGCAGCCATAGGAACGGCTGATACGCCCGCGCTACCGATAAGCGGATTGATTTTACCCTTGGTAGCCCAGCACATTACCTTACCAAACAATGTTCCACCGGCGGTGCTTATGCAGAAAGCAACCAGACCGAGAACAATGATGTATATTGTCTGAAGTCTTAAGAAATAGTCTGCACTTGCGGTTGCTCCAACCGTAACACCGAGGAAAATGGTAATGATATTCATAAGCTCATTTTGAGCAGTTTTTGACAGTCTGTCTGTAACACCGCTTTCGCGGATGATATTACCAAGCATTAAGCTACCTACAAGCGGTACAGCGTCGGGCACAAAAAGAGCAACAACGATTGTTACTACAATTGGGAATAAAAGACGCTCAATGCGGCTTACCGGACGAAGCTGAGTCATTACAATCTGACGTTCTTTTTTTGTTGTTAAAAGCTTCATAATAGGCGGCTGAATAATGGGAATAAGCGCCATATATGAGTATGCAGCGATAGCAATTGCCGGCAGAAGATGTGCAGCCAACGTTTTGGTTACCAGGATAGCTGTCGGGCCGTCTGCACCGCCTATAATACCGATAGACATAGCTTCGTATACGTTAAAGCCCAAGAATAAGGCACCAAAGAATGCTACAAAAACTCCAAGCTGTGCAGCGGCACCCAGAAGAAGACTCTTCGGGTTTGCAATCAGCGGAGAAAAGTCTGTCATAGTTCCAATGCCGAGGAAGATAAGCGGGGGATAAATACCCAGCTTAACACCTAAGTACAAAAGGTCGAACAAGCCGCCCTTTGAGAGAATCGTCCCGAAATCCATATGGAAATTCGGGTCGTCGCTAACAAAAAAGTTGTTATGCATAATTCCTGCGCCCGGAAGGTTTGCCAAGAGCATACCGAATGCGATAGGCAAAAGGAGCAGGGGCTCAAACTTTTTACCGATAGCCAGGAATATCAAAAGACAAGAAATAGCAATCATTATAATTGCACCGAAATCTATTCCGGCGTACTGGATAGCGGTTGTCTCTGTTGCAGCAAAAATTTTAGCAATACCGGTATTAGCTAAAAAGCTTTCCATACCGTTTATAAACAGTTCCAATGAGATTCACCCTTTCCAAGTTAGGTTATAAAGCAATTACTCCATTGTTGCGAGCAGGTCGCCGGAGTTAACGCTTGCACCCTGTGTTGTGTTGATTGATGTGATAGTTCCTGCTTTAGGTGCGACAATTTCGTTTTCCATTTTCATTGCCTCTAAGATAACGATTGCCTGACCCTCTGCTACAGTATCACCAACCTTAACATTGATGGAGAGGATAGTTCCCGGCATCGGGGAGCTTACTTTTGTGCTTCCCTCTGTGCCGCCTGCTGCCGGAGCAGGTGCTGCTTTAGGAGCTGGTGCTGGTGCCGCTGCCGGTGCCGTAGTTGCTGCAGGAGCAACAGGGGCACTGTATACCGGAGCACTTGGAGCACCGCCGATTTCTTCTACTTCTACTTCATATGATTTTCCGTTAACGCTGATGTTAAATTTTCTCATAGTTAATTTCCTCCTAATTCATTATTTCAGATTTTCGCGACGTGATACACTGTTCCAAACAGGTGTACCATTGTCAATCTGACGGTATGATTTGATGTTTAATTTATATGTCGATGTGTTAAGCGAAACGGCAATCGCAACGGTTAAAATTGCGATAAGCTCGCTATCGTCTGTCTCAGCCGGAGCCGGAACTGTTGGTGCGACAACAGGAGCAGGAACTGCCTCTGGAGCAACTGCGGGTTTATCTGTTTTGGGAGCAAATATAACACGCATAAGCTCCAAAACTCCCCATAAAATAGCGAGCACCGCGAAAACTGTGCCCATACCGATGACGGAAACGACGCCTCCACTTATAATAGTTTCCATGGAAATCATAATTTCACCACCTAAAAAATATGTTCATCAAATGCTAAAGTATTAAAGCGGAATATTTCCGTGCTTTTTAGCCGGCAGGGATTCACGCTTGCTTCTGAGCATCTGGAGAGCTGCGATGATTCGAGGACGGGTAGAGTCAGGTTCGATAACATCGTCAACGAATCCACGTTTAGCAGCCTCAAACGGATTTGCAAACTGCTGACGGTATTCCTCGATTTTCTCTGCACGCATTGCCACCGGGTCAGCGGCTTCCTTAATATCCTTACGGAATATAATGTTAGCTGCACCATCCGGTCCCATTACTGCAATTTCAGAAGTGGGCCAAGCATAAACCATATCAGCGCCTAAATGTTTTGAACTCATTGCGATATAAGCGCCGCCGTATGCTTTTCTTAAAATAACATTAATTTTCGGCACGGTTGCCTCAGAGTAAGCAAAAAGTAATTTTGCGCCGTGGCGGATAATTCCGTTGTGCTCCTGTGATACGCCCGGAAGATATCCCGGAACGTCTGTAAGAGTAATAATCGGAATATTAAAGCAGTCTAAGAATCTAACAAAACGTGCCGCTTTATCGGCAGAGTCAACGTCTAAGCTTCCTGCAGAAACCTTAGGCTGATTTGCAATAACACCAACGGTCTCGCCATTCATTCTTGCAAAACAGGTAATAATGTTACGAGCAAATTTAGGCTGTACTTCATAAATTTCTCCGTTATCAACGATTTCTGCGATTACTTCTTTCATATCATATGACTTATTAGGACTGTCAGGGATGATAGTTGTAAGTTTTTCAGAAAGACGGTTGATTTCATCAGACGGAGCAAGTGCCGGAGTGTCTGCCAAGTTGTTTGACGGCAGATATGAAAGAAGTCTTCTTACCTCGGCAATACATTCTTTGTCATCCTTGCAGGTGAAGTGTGCAACACCGCTCTTTTCGCTGTGAGCAGAAGCACCGCCCAAGTCTTCAGAAGATACATCCTCGCCTGTTACAGATTTAATAACAGACGGACCTGTGATAAACATCTGGCTTGTGTTTTCAACCATAAATACAAAGTCGGTGATGGCGGGGGAGTAAACTGCACCACCTGCGCAAGGTCCCATAATGATAGAAATCTGGGGGATAACACCTGATGCTTTGGTGTTTCTGATAAAGATTTCGCCAAAGCCTGAGAGTGCATCTAAACCCTCTTGAATTCTTGCGCCGCCTGAATCGTTCATGCCGATAATCGGGGCACCCATCTTCATTGCCATATCCATAACTTTGCAGATTTTTTTAGCGTGCATTTCACCTAAAGAACCGCCGATGACTGTAAAGTCCTGTGCATAAGCATAAACCAGACGGCCTTCAACTGTACCGTAGCCTGTAACAACACCTTCTGCAGGTGCGTTGGTGGTCGGCATGTCAAAATTGGAGCATCTGTGTGTAACAAATGCATCGATTTCAACAAAGCTGCCTTCGTCAAACAAAAGTGCGAGACGCTCGCGAGCGGTCAGCTTGTTTGAATCGTGCTGTTTTTTTACCTTTTCAGTGCCACCGCCGGCTTCAATCTCAGCTCGACGTGCTTGTAAATCGGTGAGCTTGTTCATAGTGCTCATTGTCTAACCTCCTATGTTAGCGTGCCAAATGATATGGCGTCGCTCATTATACAATTACGGTGTGGTTTAATCTTCCTAAAATGGAAAAAAACAAATTTTCACCAAATACAATTTTAGCAGAAATGAAGATTAATTACAATAGTATTAGCTAAAATTTTTAATAAATAATGAACTTTATTAAAGTTGTATAAAATAATAAAAGACTGCACATTTCGGGGGCAGCCTTTTTATATATTTATGAACTGTAATCTTCCATAAGCTCGGCAAGCTCAGTGCGAGTTGCTATATAAATTCCCTCTTTAAGTCTTTTTCTGTCGCTTTCAGGCAATCTGCCCAGGTAAACCTCAAGAGTCTGACTGTATTTAGTGTTGCCCTTGTCGTCGACGGTAAACACACAAACCTTACCATCTGTGGTTTTTACCAGATATCCGGACTTAGGAGGAGTTTCAGGCTCAAATGGCACCGTTGTTGAAAGAGAAACAGGGGCTAAAGGTTCTTTTGTAGGTGTTGTGTCTGTTTCTTCGGGGAGAGCGCGGTCATCTTTAATTGAATTTTTCGGTACAGCTTCAATTTTTTCCGGTAGAATATTGAGTTTTGCTCCTGCATAACCTATACCAAGACCTACTGCCACAGCAACTGCCAACATAGTAATAAACCAAAGTGCACCTTTTTTTCTTTTTCTTTGCGGTTGATACATAATATCACTTCCTTATTAATAATGCGAAAAAACAAATATAGACTGGCTTTAGTTATATTTTTTTCCAAATTTACATAAAATTATACGACAAAAGCATATTTAACGATAATATTATGGTTTTGTAATA
>JAZNJS010000002.1:0-26516 GCA_045578185.1 Clostridia bacterium | reverse complement strand
CTTCCTCGCGCTTCGGCTTTTCAACCATATCACGCACGCGCCATACTCTGTCGTCAACCTTTTCTCCGGACACAATGCCGTATTTATTAACTTCGCTCTCTGGCACAGACTGCACTCCCAAAATACTTGCATTATACTTTTCATACATCTCAATCATCTGTTTAAGACACGGTTTTTCAGCATTATACACCACGTCATCGCCCAATAAAACTGCAAACGGCTCATTACCTGCAAATGCTTTTGCGCAATAAATGGCATGTCCCAAACCTTTCGGTTCTGCCTGGCGCACATACTGAATATTTATCATTGAACGAATCTCTTCCAGCATCTTAAGTGTTTCGGTCTTACCGCTTTTAAAAAGCTCTGTCTCAAGCTCATAGGATTTGTCAAAGTGGTCTTCAACCGCTTTTTTAGTTCTGCTTGTGATAATTAAAAGGTCTGTGATTCCTGACTGTGCCGCTTCTTCAATAATGTACTGAATTGTCGGGATGTCAACAATCGGAATCATCTCTTTCGGCACTGCCTTTGTTGCAGGCAAAAATCTTGTTCCAAGTCCTGCTGCGGGAATGACTGCTTTTGTTATTTTAGCCATAATATCCTCCAAAAATATATTATTTTTTTAATTATCTTTCTTTTTTCTTCTTCCTTCTGTTTCAAACGGCGTCCAACCGTCAAGACCCGAGCGAACCAAGGCGGTAAATGCTCTGTCTTTTAAGCCTCGGTTTTCTCTGTCTAAACCGTTAACTATTTCCTTTACATATTCTCTCTTTGTGTTTTTATCTGCCGGACAGGTATTTTCCACAACGGGAAGCCCATTTACCCTTGCATATTTTTTAATTTCTTTTTCCTTTACATAAATAAGCGGGCGAAGCACAGTAATATCAGCACGAGAAAGGTAAGTTACAGGGGAAAAACAACCGAGCTGTCCCTCAAAGAATAGACTTAAATAAAAGGTCTCAACTACATCGTCATAATGATGACCCAAAACAACCTTGTTGCATCCGTTTGCCTTTGCCGCACTGTTTAATGCTCCGCGTCTTAAATTAGCACATAGTGCACAAGGATTTTTTTCCTGTCTGTAGTCAAACACAATCTGTCTTATCTCTGTTTTTTCTATTATATATTCTACCCCAAGCTCCCTGCACCAATTTGCAATGGGGATAAAATCCATATCTTCTGCGCCCATATCAAGAGTTATCGCAACAAGTTCGAAACGCTTCGGATAAAACCTTTGCAGTGCCTTAAGTGCCGCAAGAGCTAAAAGAGAATCCTTGCCACCGGACACACCGACTGCAATTTTATCTCCCTCTTCTATCATACGATAGTCTTCAACAGCCTTGCGAACCCGGCTTAAAATTTGTCTCATCGGCACTCCCCTTATCAATTTATCATTTATGTGTTTAAGAACAAAAAATACCCTGCTCCGAATTTCGTCCTTAAAATATTTTTATATACCTTTCCAATCTAAGTATCACTGGCAGGAGTTCTTATAAAGAACATTCTCCTCCATGACAAAGCATATGCTACACAACTGTTTTTATTATATAACATTATACGCTATAATTCAATTGTTTTTTATTATTTAATAAGTTTGAAAAACAAAAAAGAGACTGTCTAATAACAGTCTCTTTTTTATAATCCATAATTTAATTATGCGCCAACTTTGTTAAGCTTAATAGCGAGCTGCGCTTTTTTTCTGGATGCGGTATTCTTTTTAACAATACCCTTGCTAACGGCCTGGTCAATCTTCTTTACTGCGGTACGGAAAGCAGCTTCAGCGTCCGCCTTATTCCCACCGTTTGCAGCCGCTTCAAACTTCTTTATATATGTTTTTAAAGCAGACTTAATCATCTGATTTCTGAGCGTTTTTGTCTCAATGACCTTGACTCTTTTTTTCGCAGATTTAATATTCGGCAAATCGTTCACCTCCACTTTCGTACTCAATGACTTAAAATATTTTAACACAAAGATATAACAAATGCAAGCTATTTTTTTATTTTTTTCAAAAAAAATGTAAAACTTGTTAAATTAATTGAAAAATTAGTTGACATGAATATATAAAATAAGGTATAATAAATTTTGTGGCTTTATTTGCACGGCAAAAAAGCTGCGTTACCCAATGCAGTGGAGGGAGGGAATTCACATGTCAGAAATCAGGCTTAAGGATCACGAATCTTTAGATAGCGCGCTCAGACGTTTTAAGCGTTCTTGTGCCAAGGACGGTGTTCTGTCCGAACTCAGAAAGAGAGAGCACTATGAAAAACCCAGCGTAAAGAGAAAGAAAAAATCCGAGGCTGCCAGAAAACGCAAGTTTAGATAATTTGCGTCAAGGCAAGACCATTTAAGGGAGGGTGAATGGGAATGTCCCTCAAAGATACATTACTTAGCGATATGAAAACTGCAATGAAGGAAAAGGACGTAATTAGAAAGAACACTGTTCAGCTTGTGCGTGCCGCTATTCTTCAAAAAGAAAAAGACCAGCAGATTACGCTTAATGATGAAGATATTTTGGAAGTAATCGCAAAGGAAGTTAAAAGCCGCCGCGATGCTTTGGTTGAGTTTGAAAAGGGCGGTCGTCAGGATTTAATAGATACTGCTAACCGCGAGCTCGAGGTCTTGTTGGGATATCTGCCCAAACAGCTCTCGCCCGAGGAAATTACCGAACTTGTTAAAGAGGCAATTTCCGAAACCGGAGCGCAGTCAATGCGCGATATCGGAAAGGTAATGGCTGCCGTCAGACCAAAAACAAAAGGAAGAGCTGACGGAAAACAAATTAACGCCATCGCCAAAGAATTATTATCTTAAAAAACGCTCGGAATTATCCGACAAAAAACGGTCTGTCATATGACGGACCGTTTTATTTTTTATTCTTTTTGTGGCACTATGCTTACTTCCCCGCTTGAAAGACTTACTTTTTCTCCATTGTCCTTCACTACAACAAGGTGCGCATCATTGTCAATTTCAAGCACTCTTGCCTCAAACTCCTCTTTGTGTACAGGAATAACTTTTACTTTTTTTCCTGTCAGGCAAGATTTTTCTCTGTATTCTTTCAAAAACGTTTTCTCTTTTAAACCTACAAGAATTTCATCCAACTCATTTACAATTTCTGCAGCAAGCATATTTCTAGTGACATTATCCTTATCAGGCAGTGCCGTCGCCTTATCTTTTATATCTTCAGGAAAGCCACCAAGCGGCGCCGACACATTCACTCCTATTCCAACTACAATATGCGGCGTATTGCCGTTTTCCTTTTCAAACATAGCTTCTGCAAGTATTCCGCACACTTTCTTTCCTTTATAATAAATGTCGTTTACCCATTTAATCTGTGTATTAACATTAAAAAGTCTGTCAATCGCTCGCGAAACCGAAACAGCGGCAGCGACTGTTATCAGGACTGCGTCCTGTGGCAGTGTATCCGGCTTTAAAGATACGCTCATATAAAGGCCACTTCCTCCGGGCGAAAAAAATCTTCTTCCCAATCTCCCCCGTCCCGAGCTCTGCCTATCTGCCAGGACAATTGCGCCATCATTTTTAAAAAGCTTCTTTGCCAGAAGATTCGTAGACTCGGTCTCTTCATAGATTGCAATTATTCTGTTTTTATTCTTTTTAAGTTCTTTTCTGATTTGTGCTTCAGAAAGTATATCTTTCTTCATACAAAACCTCACTTTTTATAGACATAAATATAAGACAAGCCGCATAAACATATGGTAATAAACAAAAAGGAGCACTAGCTATGCACAAAAGTTACAGACCCTCGCGACGAAAATTTTTAAGCCGCACTTTCATTGTGCGTAATTCTATAAACAAAACCCTGCTTGGTTTTATTTTCTTCGCATGCGCTATTATACTGTCTTTGCTCCTGACTGCCACAAAATCTGTTTTAACTGATTTTTTTCATACCGACTTTTTAATTTCTTCTGTTTCATCTGCCTATCCCATATTTGAAAACAGTCCCGCCATACCGCTTCCTACTGTATATGACGTGTTAGATTATGCCGTACCATCCATTCGTTCGAATAAAGTTATGGCTAAAAAATATGCTGCCGAGTGGGATATGAGCATCCGCGCCAAACGCCTCTCTCCCTCATCCGATATGGAAACCACCGACAATATGCGTATACAAACTATAGACATGTCATCCGGCGGCATAACCTTTAATAACGCAAGCGGATATAGCGTTGACAAAGATGCTCTGCTTGCCCGCCCGCTTGAATTTTCTGCAGAAAAAGATAAACCCCGGGTTTTAATAGTCCACACTCA
Source organism: Clostridia bacterium (assembly GCA_045578185.1). Classification (GTDB taxonomy): domain Bacteria; phylum Bacillota; class Clostridia; order UBA1381; family UBA9506; genus RGIG1666. Next base: position 22,256 of record JAZNJS010000002.1, on the reverse strand, counting down.
TACATCTGAAGCATATTTTGACAGTCCCGGTGCACGCAGCCGAAATGACAAAGAAAACGTTGTCCGCATAGGCAAGGAAATTTCCGATTATTTAAACGATAACGGAATTTATACCATACACGATACAACAAAGAATGACGAACCCGACTATAACGGTTCATATAAAAACGCACTAAGCACCATTCAGAAAAATCTGCTTAAATATCCGTCAATTGAGATTGTTCTTGACGTACATCGTGATTATACCGTCAGAGATGCCGGAACGGAAAATGAACTGCACTTAAAACCTACACAAACTCAAAACGGTAAAGATGCGGCGCAGATAATGTTTGTTATCGGCACCGATGCAATGGATTTACACCATCCCGACTGGCAACATAATTTAAGCTTTGCAGTAAAGCTGCAGGATGCGATGAACACTCTTCACCCAAAGCTCTGCCGTCCTATAAATGTCCGCATTGAACGATTCAATCAGCATATGACAAAAGGCTCAATGATAATTGAAGTTGGTTCGTCTACAAACACACTTAAAGAAGCAATCCGCTCGGGCAGATATATCGCCGAAGCCGTCACCGAAGTTTTAAACAAAAATTAGTATCTGCTATATTATTTTACATTAATAAAAAAAGAAAAACAAGTCCTTGTTATATCAAATTGTATGTGTTATACTTGGTATATACAAATTTTTTTACAGAAGAAAAGTTTAATGGAGGAATGATATGGAACAGCAAAAACATAACTGGTCTAAATGGATAGCTGCATTCGTTTTTGCAGTTGCGGTAATAACTGTTTATAAGACCTTTGACAATATAACAAACGTTTTTAGTGCTATCGGCTCATTTATTAGCCTTATTACGCCGTTCATCATCGGTATTGCTCTTGCTTTTTTCCTCTACCCCGCCTGCCGCAAGCTTGAAGATGTTCTTTCACGTTCTAAATATTCAAAAATTGCTGCAGCTAAAAAGGGACTTTCCGTATTGATCGTTTATACGGCGTTTCTTTTGATTCTCATTCTCGGCATCAGCCTGCTTATGCCGAGGCTTTCGGCCAGCCTTGCAGAATTTTTAAAACGCCTGCCCGGCTATATGGAACAAATCCACGATTATTTGCGTTCGCTTACTCTGCGCGATAATTTTTTTGGACTGTTTGACATCGAAGAAATTATAAGATTTTTATCTTTCGAAAATCTCTACTCTATGTTCTTCCGCGGAGACTGGGGCCTTTATATCAATGGTGTAATCGGCGTTACATCGACCTTAATGTCTTGGCTTATGGGTATAATAATCTGTGCCTATACCCTTTTGGAAAGAGATTCTCTCTTTAGGATGTCACACAAAATCGCAGGCATATTTATAAAAGAAGAAACTATTAACAAAATCGGTTTTTATGTACACGAGATAAGCTCTATCTTCTATAACTTTTTCTTTGGAAAAGCTATAGACTCTCTTATAATTGGAATAATTGCAATTATTGGTTTTTCTATTTTAGGCTTGCCGTTCGCTCTGCTAATGGGCATTATAACTATGCTGTTTAATATGATTCCGTACTTTGGCCCTATTATAGGTGCTGTCCCGGTTGTTTTAGTTACCCTTTTGGTAAAGGATGTCTATTCTGCTATCTGGGCCGCCGTTTTTATAATTTTGCTCCAGCAGTTAGACGGAAACGTTATCGGGCCGAAAATACTTGGTGATTCTGTAGGAATAAGTCCATTCTGGGTTATATTTGCCATTGTTGTTTTTGGTGGGTTCTTCGGCGTACCCGGTATGATTTTCGGTGTTCCTGCCATCGCGGCAATTCGTATGCTTCTGCTTGACTATTTAGACGACGGCAAATTAGGCGGAACAAAAACGCAGAACAAAAGCCCCTCTGCAAAAACAACTCGCAAAGGTTTATTCGGTAAAAATACAAAAGCAGATAAGGAAGAAAATTAATGAAAGAAATATTAAAAAACTATCTTGACGCAATGAAAATAAGCATTACCGAAGAGCAACTTGATAAGTTCTTTCTGTATCAGGAAATGCTTGCTTCCTGGAATGAGAAAATAAACTTAACCGCTATTACAGAGCCTGACGAAGTGGCTTTAAAACATTTTGCCGACTGCATTTATGCCGCCTGCAAAATTCCCGAAGGCGCATCGCTGATTGATGTTGGCTCGGGCGCGGGTTTTCCCGGTGTGCCACTTAAAATTATGCGCCCCGACATCTCTGTTTTACTATTGGATTCATTAAACAAGCGAATTAACTTTTTAAATGAACTTATTTCCGCTTTAGGTCTTGAAAAAATAGAAACTATGCACACCCGCGCTGAAGACGGTGCAAAAAAAGAGTTAAGAGAAAGCTTTGATATTGCAACTGCAAGAGCAGTTGCAAATCTTACAGTTTTGTCAGAATACTGTATGCCATATGTTAAAGTTGGCGGCACGTTTTTAGCATATAAAGGCAGCTCCGGCGAAATCGAGGTGGCAGAAGCAAAAAATGCCATCGCTACTTTAGGCGGAAAACTCGTCAGCACAGAAGAATACATTCTTCCCGGAACGGATATCCGCCACACTCTTGTTTCAATAGAAAAAATTAAGCCGACGCCCGTTATATACCCTCGTAATCCCGGAAAAATTGCAAAAAATCCGTTAAAATAGCGAATACAATTAACGCAAGGAGCGGATAATTTTTTAAAATTTTTACATAATAATAACAATGCAGCATCTTGCTAAATGTGGCAGAGATGCTGCTTTTTATTTACCTGCAAGCGCAGGCAGCTTTTAATGAAAGGCATGATGACATATGGCAAAAACAAAAAAACAAGGTAAGCAGACCGTCTTTTTTTCTGCTCCTCCTACTATCATCGGCACCGCAGCAATAGCAGGCGCTAAAGAAGGCGAAGGACCCTTGGGAAAACATTTTGACACCATAGTAAACGACGGTATGTGGGGCGAGGATAGCTGGGAAAAAGCGGAAAGCAAGTTTATGGAGCAGGCAGTAAGAACTGCTCTTGATAAATGCAATCTTTCCACATCAGATATTGATTATATTTTTGGTGGCGACCTTTTGAATCAATGCATAAGTACCAACTACGGAATCCGTTCCTTAAATATTCCGTTTGTGGGTCTTTACGGTGCGTGCTCTACAATGGCTCTTTCAATGAGTATGGGGGCAATGTGTATTGATGGTGGATATGCGGATAAATGTGTCTCTGTTACATCAAGCCATTTTTGTTCTGCCGAAAGGCAATTCCGCTTTCCTCTTGAATATGGCGGACAAAGGCCGCCAAGCGCACAGTGGACAGCGACAGGCTCAGGATGTGCAATTTTATCCTCATCAGGCGATGGGCCAAAAATTGATTGCATTACCACCGGCAAAATAGTAGATATGGGGATTAAAGACGCAAATAATATGGGCGCTGCTATGGCGCCGGCTGCAGCTGATACCTTAGTTCAGCATTTTAAGGATACATCACGCTCACCAAAAGATTATGACCTAATTGTTAGCGGAGACCTCGGAAGCATAGGAAAATCAATAGTAATTGATATGCTTAAGGAAAACGGATATGATTTAGGTAAAAATTATGACGATTGCGGTCTTATCCTTTTTGACTGTGAAACACAGGATGTCCACGCCGGCGGCAGCGGCTGCGGATGTTCTGCCCTGACATTTTGCAGTTATCTTTATAAGCTTTTGGAAACTGGAAAATATAAGCGCATTTTATTTATGGCAACCGGTGCATTAATGAGCACCACAAGCGTTCAGCAAGGTGAAAGTATACCTGGAATCGCACATGCCGTTAGTATTATAAGCGCCAAATAAGAAAGGTCTGTGACTTTTAGTCACAGACCTTTCTTAAACGTTCAAGATTTTTTCAGTTTCAAATAAATACAAATACTTATCTGTAACAGGCAGATTATAAATCTTTTTGGCAGCACGGGCATAATAATTTAGCTGCACCTCATATTTTTCTGCAACCTTTTCTTCGTTTTCTATATGCTCCGTTTTGTAGTCTAAAATTATAATCTTGCCATCCTTTATAATTACGCAGTCAATAACTCCCTGAAGCATAATCTCTTCATCGCCTTCGTATTCAGGCTCTGCTTCTTTAGCAGGAATATTTATAGCAAACATAACCTCCCTTAATACCCTGTCTGCACCTAGCATCATTTTGCCTAAATCCGAGCAAAAAAATCTTACTATCTTACTCTTATCAACACTCTCGTTTTCTTCTTGCGTAAGATATCCCTGCTCGAGCATTTTTTGAATTTGGGTTTCAATTTCTTCTTCGCTTGTTTTGCTTAAATCCAGTCGCTGCATAACCGTATGAAAAGCCGTACCACGCTCTGCACCGCTGATTTTCTTTTTCTTTCCTCGCTGCAAAAATCTCGGTTTTGGATAAAGATATACACCCGTCGGGTCTTCGTCGCGCATATTCTTGTTTTTAAGCTCTGTAACTGTGATTTTGGTCGGCAAAACCGTATCTTTTATATGCGGATAGTTGTATCTTACAAGCCTTACAAGTTCTTCTGAATCAGCTTTTTGGGTTTCATTCATAACCAAATCCTCTGCATCGGTTATCTCTTCATTTTCAACCGTGTGGCTGTGCAGGGTAACAGACCACGGGCTTTCGCTCTTTCCCATTTTAATTGCATAGTCAATACTGTCACGAAGCGCAGCGCAATTTGGATGATTCAAAAGCGCCATAATAAACCAGTCAAGGTACGAACTTGCAGCAAGTACATTATGAGAAGGTATTTTTTCGTGCGCACCTATGCCGCTGCCCAACGTATATGCCTTTGAAACCACATCTGTGCTGCTGCCTATTACAATTAGCTTTTCTCTTGCTCTTGTAAGCGCGACATAAAGTATGCGCATCTCCTCGGACAATGCCTCACGCCTGAGCTGCTCTGCTACTGCAGCACGCACTGCTGTTTTATATGTAATGCGCAAATCCGGGTCTATGAATTTTGGACCATATCCCAATTCCGGATGAATCAATATATTTTTTGTAAGGTCCTGCAAGTTAATCTTTTTGCCGGCACCGCAAAGAAATACGACCGGAAACTCCAACCCCTTGCTTTTATGGATGCTCATTATACGCACTACGTTTTGTTCCTCACCTATCTGACGAGCAGAATCATAGTCACCACCTGCTGACTTATACTTGTCCACAAAGCGAATAAAGTTATATAAACCACGAAAGCCGGTTTTTTCATATTCCTCGGCACGCATAGCCAAAAGACGAAGATTACTCTGTCTTAAGATGCCGTCAGGCTGCGTACCCTGCGCATCATAAAACCCGGTATCACTATAAAGCGACCATATTAGCTCGCTTAAAGACATATATCCGGCGTAACTTCTAAATTTCTCGAGTTGTTTTAAAAAGTTTTCTGCCGCTTTTCCAAGCTCATCATTTACGCTCGCCTTTGCCTTTAATGCATCATAAAACGTTCCTTTTCGATCGCAGATTCTTATTTGCGCAAGGTCGTTAGTACTAAAACCGTACATCAAAGACCTTAAAACCGACAAAAGCGGCAAATCCTGATATGGATTATCTATAATTTCAAGAAGTGACATTATTATCTCAACTTCTGCACTCTGCAAAAATCCGCCGCCTGTCTCGCTGTAACACGGAATTCCATAGCCTGATAATACCTGCATAAAAGTTTCTGACCAGCCTTTTGTCTTGCGCAATATTATGCAGATATCTCTGTAAGTAATGGCTCTGTATCCCGACTTCGTAAGCACCTGATATCCGCCTGATATTATCTCAGCTATATGTTTTGCTGCAAGGTGCGCCTCTATCTCTATCTGCTCCATTGGTATTTCATCATCTTCAGCTTCTTGCTTCTTGCCAGTTTCAATAATATGAAGCTGTAAATCTGCTTTTATTGGATGCGGTGTTTCGGGGTAGTCTGACCCGACATAAAGTTTTTCTTCTTCATCATAGTCAATTTCACCCGCTCCGGCAGACATAATCCTTTCAAATATATCATTAATTCCCGCTAGTATTTCTCTTCTGCTTCTGAAGTTTTTGGACAATATTATTTTACGGTCAAGAGCGTCATCATCCGTACTGAAACTATCCTTTTTGTTACGGAACAGGAGCGGATCAGTATTTCTAAACCTATAAATACTCTGCTTTATATCGCCAACCATAAATAGATTGTTTTCTTTTTTTATCGCCGCAAAAATTGCCTCCTGCAGTCTGCTAGTATCCTGATATTCATCAATCAAGATTTCTTCATACTGCTCTCCTATGGTTTTAGCAAGCTCGGTAGGATTGCCTTTATCGTCAGTTAAAATTCGATAGCACTCGTGCTCCAAATCGTTAAAATTAAGCAGATTTTTCTCCGCTTTTTTCTCATTAAAGCGGTCAATAAGCCTCTTTACGAGTTCAGACAGACATTTCATCTGCGTATATTGAATTTTTAAAACTCGCTCCTGCTCTTCTTCCGAAAGCAACAGCAAGGCTTTATTAATGTTTTTATCTACTTCCGCAATAGCCTTTTTACGCACATTTTTTATGTACTCACGATATACCGGTACACTCTTTTTAGGAGCCGTAGGAAATCTGGCAAAGCTGACGGACTGTGCCCACTCGTGTGCTTCTTTATAGCTCTCTGCTTGCAGAAGGTGAGAAAGACATTCCACTTCTTCCATAAGCATTAAAAATACGTTATCTCCCCCGTCATCATTTTTAGCTTTGTCTAAAATATCATTATATCGTGATATTATTTCTCTCATTCTTTCTTTTGCGCATTCAAGTATATCTTGTGCAAGTTCTGAGCCCGCAAATTTTTCGCAGTTAAATTTTTCTGCTGCATCTACAAGCCATTTCTCCGGATTTGGCAGACTCATCACAAAATAATAAATTTTTTCAATCATTTCGTCAAAGCCTGCTCTGTTTTTAACGCTTGAATAGTTTTCTAAAAGTGTATAAAAGGCATCAGCAAACTCATCGTCTTCATACATTTCATCAATAACTTCATCCAAGGCTTCAATGCGCAAAAGCTCATTTTCAGTTGTGTCTGCAATTTTAAAATTCGGGTCAATCCCCGCCATATTAAAATTGGTTCTTAAGGTATTCATACAAAATGAATGTATGGTTGTGATATTTGCTTTTGCAGCAAGCGTCATCTGGCGCGCGAGCTGGCTAGATGACGGATTTTCCTCCAGTTTTCTTGCGATAGCATCTGCTATTCTTTCGCGCATCTCTGCAGCCGCAGCGTTTGTAAAGGTTACAACAAGCAGACGGTCAATATCAACAGGTTTTTGCTCGTCGGTAATTTTTTTAATGATACGCTCAACAAGCACAGCTGTTTTTCCGCTACCTGCAGCAGCAGACACCAAAAGGTTTGTGCCACGCGCATTTATAGCAGCAAGCTGCTCATCTGTCCATCTGTTTGCCATATCCTCTCACGCCTTTCATATTGATACTTATATTGTAGCATAAAATAACAAAAAAATAAACTGTTAATAATAATTTGATTTACTTGTAACACTAAAAGTATTGTGATAGAATTCATATTAAAATTTCTTGCTTGAAAGGACAGAAGAAAATGATTGATGTATGGTCGCATGTCCCAACTTTTATTGTAATAGTACACATCATAACTCTGATTATTGTTTTGTTTAAAGAGCGCAACCGCCCCGAAACTACAATATCCTGGATTTTTACATTAATTTTTTTGCCAATCATAGGCGTTCTTATTTATGCACTTTTAGGTACTGCACGTTATGTGAATATAACACGAAAATTTGGCAAGAAAAAACTTTACGACGAAGCGCACAGACACATTATTCAAGAGCAGCTTGAACATATTAAGTCCAGTGGCGACGATTTTTGTTCGCCTGAAGCAATGGCCTTCATTGATATGATACAGATGCATATTAAAACCGGACAAAGTCTGTATACAGACGACAATCACCTTACTCTTTTAGCCTCTGCCCGTGAAAAATATGAACTTTTATTCCAGGACATCCGTGCGGCAAAAAAAAATATCAACCTTTCATATTTTATTTTCCGAAATGACAATATAGGAAATGAGCTTATCGATTTACTTGCGCAAAAAGCCTCAGAAGGTGTCCAGGTTCGACTTATATATGATAGCTTTGGAAATCTCTCAACTCCTAAAAAGACCTTTGCAAGACTTAAGAATGCCGGTGGACAGGTCGTAAGATTCCTGCCACATCCGATTTTGAATCTACTCAGAGTTAACTATAGAAACCACCGAAAAATTGTTGTAATTGACGGGCAAATAGGTTATGTTGGAGGAATTAATATTGGCGATGAATATTTAGGACTTGACAAAGTCAAAACACCCTGGAAGGATACGCATATTCGTATCGTAGGCAGCGCCGTTAACTCTCTACAGCTTCAGTTTTTGATGGACTGGCAGTATCTTACCAATGATAAACGTGATGACATTGAATTTGTCTCAAATTTTTTTACTCTGCAAAAATTTGATGGAAACTGCGCCATGCAAATTGTTTCAAGCGGTCCGGACAGTCCGGAACAACAGATTAAATACGGGTTTGTAAAGCTTATAAACTCCGCTAAAAAAACACTATATATTCAAACTCCTTATCTAATACCCGACGACACAATTTTAGACAGTTTGAAAATTGCAGTTAATTCAGGTGTGGATGTAAGAATAATGATTCCTGGAATTCCTGACAAAAAATTCGTTTACTACACCAGCTTATCATATGTAGAAGAACTTTTAAAAGCCGGCGTGCGCATCTACAGATACAACGGATTTCTTCACAGTAAAATGATTGTGCACGACAAGAATGCGTGCACTATAGGAACTACAAATTTAGACCTTCGAGGATTTTATTTAGCATTTGAAATTAATGCATTTATTTACGATAGCGATTTTACCTCTAAGTGCTTTAATATGTTTACAAACGACCTTTCCTCGTGTCAGGAAATAAAACTGGACGAGTTTAAAAAGCGCAGTATATGGGTTAAAATTAAAGAATCTGTTTTTCGTCTTTTATCTCCTCTTATGTAAAAATTAGAGAATAAGCTTTTGTCGAAAAGTTTTTTAGCTTCGACAAAAGCTTATTTTTTTCATCAAAGGATTTTTTTTAGGTTTGCTGTATAAGATATATACAGCAAATATTATTAATTATAAGGGAGGATTTATTTTGCAAATAAAATTACAAATGAAAGGACTTACTCTGATAGCATCGCTTGACGGTGAACTTGACCACCACAGCGCAAAAAAGGTTAAGGATGTGTTAGAAGCCGCAATCATTAACAAAGCTGCACAAAACCTTGTGTTTGACCTTACAAACCTGTCGTTTATGGACAGTTCAGGAATTGGTGTAATTATAGGGCGATATAAGCTGGTAAAAAATCTTGGGGGAAATGTTTGTATTGCAAGCAACAACTCCTCAATAAACCGCCTTATTAGTTTATCCGGCTTGATGCGACTGATGGAAGTTTATGAAACTGCCGACATGGCAACCGAAAGCATGCAGGGAGGAAGATAAAATGGAACAAAATAAACTCGATAATAAAATGAGCCTTGAATTTATGAGCAAGTCTAAAAACGAAAGTTTTGCCCGTGCTGCTGTTGCAGCATTTGTTGCTCAGCTCGACCCAACATTAGAAGAAATTGCAGATATTAAAACTGCCGTATCAGAAGGCGTTACAAACGCAATTATCCACGGATATCGCTCTGGCGCAGGCATAGTACATATTGATTGCACTATAACCGAAAAAACTATAACTATTAAAATTACAGACGAGGGACAAGGAATTGAAAATGTGACCGAAGCAATGCAGCCACTATATACCGGCGCGCCTGAACAAGAACGTTCAGGACTTGGCTTTACGGTTATGGAAACATTTATGGATACCTTAGAGGTTGAATCTACACCTGGTGTTGGGACAAGTGTGTGTATGACAAAAACTATAAAATCATAACAAAGATGCAATTGGCACAAAAGGAGTGATAATCGTGCAGGAATATGCCAATTGTGACACCTTGCAACTTATAAGTCTTGCGCAAGATGGTGATGGCGCAGCTTTAGATTTGGTTGCCCAGCAAAATATAAAGCTTGTTTATTCTATAGCCCACAAATTTACAGGGCGCGGGACAGAACTTGACGATTTAGTTCAACTTGGTACCATTGGACTTATAAAAGCAGTTAAAAAATTTGATACAAATTTTGACGTAAAATTTTCGACTTATGCAGTTCCTATGATTATGGGTGAAATAAAGCGGTTTTTGCGGGATGACGGACCGATTAAGGTCAGCCGCAGCCTTAAACAGCTCGCAGTAAAAGCTTATGCTATTCAAAATGACTTGAGCAGAAACGTTGGACGAGAACCGACAATAAGCGAAATAGCCGATATCCTCCTAGTTTCCGAGGCGGAGCTTGCTGCAGCACTTGAAGCTGCACAAATACCGGAATCACTATACACTCCGTTAGGCGAGGATGAGAGTCTGCTTCTAATAGATAAAATCAAATGCCCTGCAGATAGCGAAACAGAAACAGTTAATAAAATCGCACTGGGGCAGCTTATAAAAAAATTACCCGAACGCGAACAAAAAATAATTATATTAAGATATTTTAAAGATAAAACACAAAGCCAGACGGCAACGCAACTTGGGATTTCGCAAGTACAGGTTTCAAGGCTTGAAAGAAAAATTTTGTCTGCTTTAAAAACATCTCTTTCTGTAGGATAAAAAACCGGTCGGCATTTTGCCGACCGGTAAATGTTTTAGATTAGTTTAAAATAGCTTTTTCTGTCTCTTTATCAAAGAGATGAATCTTATTGCCATCAAGAGCAATTTTGATTGTGTCGCCCGGTTTTGCAGTTGTTCTTGGGTTAACAATAGCGGTAAAGCCTGTTCCTGCAACGTCTAAGTACAGATGAGTTGTAGCACCCATAAGCTCTGTAACTTCAACTTTTGCATCAATTGTGCACTCAGGAGCCTGTGCAATAAAAGCTTCCTCATCGTGCAGGTTCTCAGGACGGATACCTAAGATAACAGTCTTGCCGATATATTCGCTACCCTCGAGCTGCTGTGCTTTTCCATCAGGAATTTTAACAGAAGCAGTACCAAATGTGAGGTAGAAGCCATCTTCTTTCTTGTCCAAAGTAGCATCGATGAAGTTCATCGGGGGGCTACCGATAAAGCCAGCTACGAATACGTTGCACGGATTATCATACAGAACCTGAGGACTGTCAATCTGCTGAATGAAACCATCCTTCATAACAACGATACGAGTACCCATTGTCATAGCTTCTGTCTGGTCATGTGTAACGTAGATAAATGTTGTCTGCAGTCTCTGATGGAGCTTGCTGATTTCTGTTCTCATCTGACCTCTGAGCTTAGCATCGAGGTTAGAAAGCGGCTCATCCATCAAGAATACTTTTGGCTCACGAACGATTGCACGTCCAAGTGCAACACGCTGTCTCTGACCGCCGGACAAAGCCTTCGGCTTTCTGTCGAGCAAATGCTCGATATCGAGGATTCTAGCAGCCTCTGTAACTCTCTTCTTGATTTCAGCTTTAGGCATTTTTCTGAGTTTAAGACCGAATGCCATATTATCAAATACTGTCATATGCGGATACAGTGCATAGTTCTGGAAAACCATTGCAATATCTCTATCCTTGGGCGCAACATCGTTGACCATTTTTTCACCGATGTAGAGTTCGCCTTCTGAAATTTCTTCAAGACCTGCAATCATTCTCAAAGTAGTAGATTTACCACAGCCGGAAGGACCGACCAAAACAATAAATTCTTTGTCTGCGATATCTAAATTGAAATCACTTACAGCTGTAACGCCACCGGCATATCTTTTATAAATGCCTTTAAGATTTAAACTTGCCATTTTGTGTGTAACCTCCTCATAAATTGACTATTCTATAACTATAGTTATGATACCACAAATTTAATAAAATTGTTAGTCTATTTTTAACCAAAAATTTAAAAAATAATTTAGTAAGTTTGCATAAAGAGATTTTTTAAAACTTACTGCGCCTCTTTAATGCTTAGAGAAATTCGCTTTTTTGCGACATCAAGGTCAATGATTTTAACCTTTACAACATCACCCACGCTTAGTGCCTCCATTGGATGTTTTATAAATTTATTGCTGATTTGAGATATGTGCACCAAGCCGTCCTGATGAACGCCAATATCAACAAATGCGCCAAAATCAATAACGTTGCGAACAGTTCCGGATAAAACCATACCTACGCTCAGATTTTCAATGGAAAGCAGGTCAGACCTGAGCATCGGCAAGGGCAATTCGTCGCGCGGGTCACGTCCCGGTTTTAACATCGCTTCAATAATATCACGCAACGTTGGAACGCCTACACCTAGTTTTTCCGCCAAGGCAGATACGCCCTCCTTTTTAATTTTTTCCATAAATTCCTGTTTGTGTTCATTTAAATCCGCTACAGAAAAACCCGCATCTTTTACGAGCGCTTCTGCCGCCTTATATGATTCAGGGTGAACAGAAGTATTATCAAGCGGATTCTTTCCGCCCGCAATTCTTAAAAATCCCGCGCATTGTTCAAACGCTTTTTTACCAAGTTTCGAAACCTTAAGAAGCTGTTTTCTGTCCTCAAATTTTCCGTTTTCTTCTCTGTATGTTACTATATTTTTTGCAATAGATGCATTTATTCCCGCTATGTGTGACAAAAGTGATGGCGATGCGGTATTTAAGTCAACCCCTACACTGTTTACGCAATCTTCAACCACACCATCTAATGCTTGCGTAAGTCTTTTCTGATTCATATCGTGCTGATACTGACCAACACCGATTGATTTGGGGTCAATCTTAACAAGCTCTGCAAGCGGGTCCTGTAGACGTCTGGCAATTGATACGGCACTACGCAGTGCAACATCAAAATCAGGGAATTCTTCTGCGCCGAGTTTTGATGCCGAATATACTGACGCTCCCGACTCATTTACTACCATATATTTTACGTCTTTTTCCATTTCTGAAATAACACCTGCAACAAAAATTTCAGACTCTTTTGACGCCGTGCCGTTACCGATAGAAATAAGGTCAACATCATATTTTTCAATAAGATTTTTAACGACTTTTTTAGCCTGTTCTTTGTCGTGGTGCTCGAGTGTGCAATAAATAACGGTTGTCGCCAGAACCTTTCCGGTTTCATCAACTACCGCAATCTTACAACCGGTTCTATAAGCAGGGTCAAGACCTAAAACAATGCGTCCTTTAATCGGCGGCTGCAGAAGCAGACTGTGAAGATTTGCAGAAAACAGCTTTATTGCCTCTTCGCCAGCGCGGTCAGTTAAATCCGCACGAATTTCATTTTCAATCGAGGGCGCAATCAATCTTTTATACGCATCCTTTGCCGCTTCTTCCACATACTCACTTGTTGCAGATGCCGGCTTTTTAAGAAACTGACCGAATAAGTATTCGTGAATAAGCTCTTCATCCATAGATACAGAAACCTTTAAGAGTTCCTCTTTTTCGCCACGGTTGATTGCTAAAAGTCTGTGGTTTGCAATTTTTGAAAGTGGCTCAGAAAAGTCATAATACAGGCGATATACGCTATCCTCTTCTGTAGCCCCTTTAGACACAAGCAAGCCGTTTTGCATTGTTTTTATGCGTATCTGCTTACGGAATTCTGCGTTGTCAGATATATTTTCTGCTATAATATCCATCGCTCCGGCTATAGCCTCTTCAATGTTTGCAACATCTTTTTCTTCGCTGATAAATTCAGCCGCTTTTGCCTCAAAACTTCCGTCTGTGATGCTCTGCTCAAAAATAATTTCAGCAAGCGGCTCAAGTCCTTTTTCTTTTGCCACAGTCGCACGAGTGCGTCGCTTTGGTCTGTACGGACGGTAAATATCTTCAAGCTCACCCAACGTCTCCGCTTTCTTTATTTGCACTTCAAGCTCTGGAGTAAGTTTTTCCTGTTCGGCGATAAGGCGTGTTATCTCCTCTTTACGCTCCTCTAAATTTCTGAGGTATGTTAAACGGTCAAAGAAACGACGCAATACCTGGTCGTCAAGCTCGCCTGTCCTCTCTTTCCTGTATCGTGCGATAAAAGGAATTGTATTGCCTTCATCAATCAGCTGGATAGTATTTGTAACCTGAAAATCCTTTAAATCAAATTCTTTTTTGAGCTGCAATTCAATTTGAGTCATAATTTCTCTCCTGTTCACTGTTTCTAAAAATACAGGCGGTCTGAAATGACCGCCCTGATAAAAAACTATTTATTTTATAAGTTTCAAAAGTCTTGAGCACATCATCGCTACCTCTGCACGAGTAGCATATCCTATCGGATTTACTCCACCATCAGAACCTTTAATAATTCCTTCGTTAACCATCGCTGCCATTGCCTCTTTTGCATAATCGGTAATAAGCGAACTGTCACTGAATGTATCGAGAACGGCCAGATTTTCTGTTGCACTTATATAGCCCTTTTCGTAGAACGCACGGTATGCAAGTGTGATTAAATCCTGTCTGGTAATAGACGCCTCGGGCATAAAGTTGCCATCTGTACCTTTTGCTATTCCTGACGCTTTAGCCGCACAAATCGCATCATAATAATAACTACCCTGTGGAACGTCATCAAAATTTCCCGTTCCGCCACTTATACCAAGCATACGTGTAAGGATAAGTATAAAATCACCACGTTTTATATTATTTGCAGGTGAAAATGTTGTTTGAGTTGTTCCATTAATAATTCCCTTATCGCGAAGCTCATAAATAGCATCTTTTGCCCAAGCATAATTTCCAAGGTCTGTAAACTGCTCTTTGCCATTGGGATTAGCGGGAGTAGTTTCTTTATCATCCTCTTTGTCAACAATAGCACCGCCACCACTTGTAGTGCCACCACCTTCAGCATTGCCCTGACCATCACCTTTAACCTCACACAAGCCTAGCTCATCAAGAGCCTTTGCAACTTTAAGCGCGTCCTGAGCGGTTAAACTGTTAAATGCAGAAAGCATTGAGTCTACTAATGTATCTGCCGTTATTCTCTCTCCAGCAAGCTCTATTCCCTGCCACACACTGTTAAATTTGTTTTCAAAAGTAGAAGAAATAGCCCGAACAGAGAATACGGAAGTTTCTTTATCATATTTAAATAAATCTCCATTGCCTACATTTAAAAACATATTTTTTAATATATACCCCAAGACAGACTCATTAACTCCATCTTCTCTAAATATTGCTGCAAGCTCTGGACTTTTTGTATCAAGAACATTTAATAACGTTGTCATTCCGCTCTTTGCTGTTGAAGATAATAGGATTGGCTGGGGTTGTTCTTTGGCATCTGCAATAACATTAAAAACGCCTTTCATGTTTCTGCATCCCAGACTTACAATGCTACGTAACATTGCCTTTACCGGCTCTGCTCCAAGTTCATCAACCAAAGGCTTTATCATATCATATATCATGCCACTTCTTGCATCTATCTGTCCGCAACCCATTTCAATGTTTTTCTCATCACCTGAAAAAACAGCAATATTTGCAAAAAGAAGTTGTCTCGTATCGGAGTCGTATGCTGATATTTTTTCTACCATACTGTCAACCATCGTTTTGTTTAATGCAAATGTAGGCACTGCGGTCACAAAAACCATAATTGTCGCTAAAAGCAATGCAATTTTTTTCTTCATTTTATTTTCCTCCTAAACAAAGATATAAAATTCAGTATTTAGCCGCAGAAGCAGATTTTGTTCGACAGCTTTTTAAAAAACATAAACACTTTTTCATGTCCTTTAAAAAGCTCCGCACTGATTAATATTAAGGAAGATTCCCGCAATTTTAGCGGGAATCTTCCAAAATTTTAAATGTTAACTAATGGTGATATTTATTTAACTTCAAGATTTATAAAGTTATAAAGAATCTTACAGGTTTCTGCTCTTGTTACATTATCCTTCGGATAGTACATACCATCTCCGCGACCGTTAATGATTCCGAGTGCGGTCGCCTGTGCAACATGCTTGCGTGCCCATTCACCGATATTCTCAGCGTCTGCATAAGTAAGGTCAGTGCTTGCATCTGTCGCACCTACATGTCTCATAACAAGTGCAATAATCTCTTCTCTGGATATAATCCGTTTCGGTTTAAATTCGCCATCATCATAACCAGTGTAGATACCTTTAGCAGAAAGCAGGTCAACAGAAGCTTTTGCCCAAGCTGCGATATCAGCTGCATCAAGATATTTTGCTGCAGCTACTGTGCCGAGTTCCTTTTCTATGCCTAACAATCTTACTAAAACAACCGCCATTTCTTCTCTTGTGATTCCAATATCAGGACGGAACGTTCCATCTTCATAACCTTTAATAATACCTTTAGCTGCGAGCTCGCTAATGTAACTCTTAGCCCAGTGGTTTACTGTATCCGGGAATACTTTCTCTGTAGAAACAGGTTCTTTATCATCAGGTTCGTTGTTAGATGAACTGTCGCTGTCATCTCTATAACTCGGTGTATATGTAGGAGTTGATGTCGCTTGTTTCTTGACATAAAGATTAAGGTTAGAATCTCCCATAACAACTTTCATTTGTGCTCTTGTTGCAGCATCATATGTGTTGTTAATTGCTTTTGCAACAGCTTTTAAAATAGTTTCTGCGCTATCGATAGAAGAACCATTTAAGGTATAATTGTTTAAACGTTCCTCAAGCTTTGTTGCATAAGTAGCATTTACTGATTTAAGTTCAAAGCCGCTTCCGCTTGTATCATCAGTAAATTTAAAGCAGCCATCCCAAGCAGTAAACAGATTTAAAACAACATACGGTGTTTTATCAATATCTGTCATCTCCACATGCTCTTCCATAGCATCTTTCAACTTTACCGGATATACGCTGGGATTGTTGTAAAGTGCTTTAAGTGCTGTGTCGAATTTGTTTGCCTCAGTGTTTCCAATTTGATATACAACACGGGGTTTTTCACCAAAGCCATTAATGGCTACTTGTCTTGCACCCTCCGGAATTGCACGAATCATTTCGAGCAAAAGTAAAGCTGCCGCTTTAATGCTAGCATTAGCCGGATTATTAAGCGCTCCTAGAATGTTATTTAAATCGTTTATCGTATCGCCTGAACCAGAGAAAGAACCAGCCTCTATTGAATCAATCAATGTCTCGATGTTGTGGTCATCATCTGCCATATACATCTGTATGTACCCTAAAATTTCCGCTCTTCTTTCTGTTGTATTAGGGGTTTTGTCCGCTATAAAATCAATAGCACCTGTAAGGTCTCCCTCAAAATCAACATCCGTTACTGCAAATACTGTGCAAGCACTTGTTGCAAACATTGCAATTGCCAAAATAAGGCTCAACATTCTTTTTTTCATTTCCTACACTCCCTTTTAAATTTGTCTAATTGCTTTCCAATAAATATGAATACTTTTTATAGTACTCATAAATTTTGTCTTTGTCGCCGGTCTTAAGACCGTTTTTTAAAATTGAAAACGCCTGCGAAACTTCCGAGCGCGTAATCCCTCCGCTTGTCATCGCCAGAAGCCTTTGATAATCCTGCGTTGATAAACCACGACTTATAATTGCTAAAACCGCAAGCTTATCACTCATTGAAACAGATTTTTCAAGTTTTTTTACTGTTTCTGCCGAAAAGTTCATCGAACCTCCAATGCCAAATTTCTTCTGTGCCTGACCCAATGAGTCATTTGGTGGTTTTGGTTTGCCGGGGTTATCGTCCTGCCCATCTTCTGTTGGTTGTTCCTCGTTCATCGTACCTTCATCAAGTGTCCCCGACGACTTGTTTTCATCAAGCGTCGTCTCGTAATGCGAACCCGAAGATGGATTCATAGATTCTGCCAGCATCGAAAAAGCCTTATCTATGATAATATATCCCGCCGTAGCCAAAACAAGAATAACCGAAAGGATTATCGTAACAGTAATCAATACTGTTTTTTTAACATTTCTTTTCTTCTCTTTCAATACTGCAAAATCTCCCCTTTCTACCTAAATTAAAAGCAGACTTTACAAAATGAAAAATCCTACACTTATATATAAGTATAACACAATATTTATAAAAAATAAAGAGAAAAAAGTTAAAAAATTATTACTTTTTTTGTACATTTTTTATTAAATTAAATTTTACCCCAAACCTCATCGTCTGATACGGGCGGAATATAGCGATAATGGTTATGTGCACTGTCAAATCCACACACACTTTTGTACTTACAATATTTACACGCCGAACCTTTTTGGTCATAATAAGGTGAAATATCTACATTTCCGCTAAGTATCTGCTCGCCTATCTGCCTGAGGGTTTTTTTCATATAAGCCTTGAGCCTTTCCATCTGCTCTAAAGTGGCACTTTTGGAGTTCGCCTCGACAAGCTCACCTTTACTGTTTATACGCACAGGTATTATTTTTGAATAATCTCTACACCCATTATCCATAGCATTGATTATATCAAGGTCAGAAAGAACCAAGCCGCTCATTTTATACTTTTTAAGAATTTCCTCCGAAAGTTTTTCTTCGGAAACCTCGGATACCTCTAAGAGCGGGTCAAGCAGCCTGAAATAAAACATACCCGCAGGTATAGCTTTTTCTCCAAAAAGTTCCTCCGAGCCATCGCAGGCAGCAGTAAGGTAAACCGCAAGCTGCAGCGATAGTTTATTAAATACATCGCTTAATCTGAAATCTTTTTGCCCCGACTTATAATCAATTATGCGTATATAAAGATTGCCCTCGCTTGCAAATTTATCAATTCTGTCAATTCTTCCTGTCAGGACAATTTCTTCACCTGTAGGAAGATTGATGGTAATAGGCGGCATTTCTCCGTTTTCATCAAATGAAACTTCAAATCCACATGGTTCAAATTCACCGCGCCTTATATGCTCACAAATAACCCACACGGATTTCATTACCATCTGCTTAAGTCTTTTAATAAGCAGCGCAAGTTTCTTCTGTGAATAGAGATTTGCGATAAACATATTCCCTGTTTTTTCGTTAATGATAGCCTCTACGATTTCCTCGCACCTCGCTTTGGAAATATCCTTATAACTCTCTCCATTTTTCTGCATATATTTCGAGAATTCATCCACTATCTCATGCAAAAGACTACCAATATCCGGCGTATCAATTTCCAGCACCTTGCGCTCTTTTGCTTTTAAGCCGTACTGAATAAAATAGGAAAACGGACAGGCGCTGAATTTTTCAAACCTGGATATGCTTCCTCTTATATTTTTGCCGTAAAGCCTTGCCACGTTTTCAGCAGAAAGTTTTTGTGCATCATTTTTAAAACGGCTGAAAACTTCTGCACGGACTAATTTCTGTTCATATTCTTCATCTTCACTAATCGCCCGCGAGAGTTCTTTCGTCAGTTCGTTTTCCTCTCCGTTTATAAAACTTCCTAATAAATAGCGGTAAGCCGACTGCTTAGACGCAACAGTTTTTTCCGGTCGCGGACTTTCATCTAAAAGGTCCGTTTCCATCGTAAGATTGGTAAATATTTTTTTTAGTCTTGACACAAACGCAGACGGTCTTATTGCCTTGCCTTCAAAATCTGCAACCGGATAGCTTACCCTCACGGCATTTGTGCTGATATTTACTGCTGAATATACCAAAAATCTGTTGTCAAACGCCATCTTCTGCGTGTCCGGCGCTACCGCAAGGCCTCCGAGTCTTAAGCTCACACGCTCAGAATCAGTAAGTATTCCACACTCCGTCGGCACGGGCGGAAATGCGCCATCTGATGCTCCTGCAACAAACAAAAGCTTTACATTTTTGACTATGGAACGGTTAATGTCTCCTAAAAATACCTGATCATTTGCTGACGGAATAATTCCCATACTGTATTCAGAAAAGCCACTTTCAAGCACCGTCATAAGACGCTTAAGTCCCATGCTCTCCTCGCCCATACATAAAACAGCCTGGTCAAGAGTTTCCATTAAAAGATTATAAACATCTGCATACTCGTCGGCAAGCTGCAAAAACCCCTTGTTCAAAAAATCTTCTGTTTGTTTTAAAATCATCCCACGCAGGTCAATCTTCTCAAAAAAGTTATAAAGTGCCTCCATACGAGATGCAATTTTTCTGTCATTTGCAAAAGCATTTTTAAGCTCAAGTACAGGCTCAAATAATCTATTCTTAAGTCCCAGCATCTCCAAAGCATAGTCACTTTCTTCCAGCAAAAGTTCTTTTTGCTCGTCAAACACATTTTTTGCACGCTTTAAAAAACGCTCGTCATTTAACCAGTCGTTTCTTTCTATATGTCCGTCCAGCGCATAGTTTTCAAGTCTGTCCGCCTCATCGAGACTAAGACCTGAATACCCCGTTTTAGCATAAGCAATAACATCCTGCGACTTAAATCCGCCGGTCAGCATCTTAAACAGAGAAAAAAGCATAAGCATAACCGGATGGCTTAAAAGCTCACGTCTTGTATCTGTAAACACGGGTATTTCATATGACGGGAAAACCGTCTTTATAATAGCCTGATACTTGTCCATATCGCCTGCTATAATTGCAATATCTCTATACCTGAGTCTATCTTCTGCCACTGCCTTTTTTATGGCGACGGCAATCTGAACTACCTCGGTATATGGGTCTTTTGCGGTGAGCAGGGATATATCTTTCGTCTCGTCACTATATTTTTTGTTTGGATAGCTATAAAGCTCCGATTCAAGATGCAAAAGCTCCGCCGATTGAGAGAAACGATGTTTCTTATCAAGATACACAGTCGGCAGAATTTCGGCTCCACATTCTTTTGCAATTTTTATAAAGGTATTCGCCGTATGTATGCACGGCTCAAAGATGCTACCTTCTGATAAATTAAGATCAGGCGCACAAACAGTAAGAATAACCTCTGTTCTGCACGAAAGCATACTGTGCACTACATCAAGCTCGTTTGCCGTAAATCTGAAAAAGCTGTCTATATAAACTTTGGTATCACGCGTCAAATTTTGCTCATAAATAAGCCCTGCAAGCTTAGTTATATTATCTTCAGCATCAGTAAACTTTTCATTTAAAAGCTCTTCATAGCTTTCATAAAGCACCAAAATCTCCGAGAGTTTCTGGGCGAGCAAAGGATTTTTCTCCTCTTTTGCATACTCGCCAAGTGCTTTGCTATCTATCTGCGCCCTCTTAAAATCGGATATTAAGTCTAGAAATGTCGCAAGAAATCCAGGTTTTTCCCATGCAGCACCAAATACTTTGAGGTCTTTTGAGTGTTTCAACAAAACTTTAGCTAAAAGCATATTTTTTCCTGCTGCATCAATAGTAGATGATCTTTGACCGGCATCAGTCAGCGCTCTTTTAGCAAGCCTCTCAAATGAAGTCGCCTGTAAATCTCCCGACAAATACCCTACGGCTTCTATTATCTCGGTCTCTGCTACGTGAGAAAACTGTTCCGGCACAATATATAAAGCCTTTTTGCCCTCTTTGGCAAGCTCCTTTATTTCATTAATGACAAAAGTACTCTTTCCCGTACCCGAACTTCCGCAGATTATTCTAAGGGACATCAGCTCTCACCTCGCATTTTAAAGTATTATATTAATTATACACAAATACTTACAAATGGTCAAGTCAACACATAAAACCTTGGCGCTATAATTTGACAATGTGTGCGCTTTTTGTTATACTCTATCTACACAAAAACGATTGGAGATATTATGCAAAATAAAAATAAAACCCAAAATATCATTCTATGCTCTTTTTTTGCGGCGCTTTCAGGAATTTTTTCGCAAATAATAATCCCCCTGCCCTTTACGCCTGTGCCCATAAGCCTTGCAAGTTTATGTGCTATATTTTCAGGCCTCATTTTAGGCCCACGCATCGGGGCAATAAGCCAACTTGTATATCTTTTAATAGGTATGGTGGGACTTCCTTTTTTTGCGCGGATGCAAGGCGGTTTCTCTGCCCTTTTAGGCGAAAGCGGCGGTTTTCTTTTAAGCTATCCCATCATCGCTTTAATATCGGGATTTATAGTCAAAAAGGCAGGAGTTTCACGAAAAACTTGCCTCATATCAGGCGCTGCATCATCCTTAATCTGCTACACAATCGGCAGCTTATGGTTTATGCTTATATTAGGTACAACTCTATCTGCGGCTATAATTAAATGCGTACTTCCATTTTTAATCGGCGACACCCTAAAAACTGCATTTGTTGGGGTACTTGCGCCGCCAATTTATGCATCTTTGGCGCATAACATTCAAAAATAGCAAGTTTTAAAAAAAACCAAAAAAAGACTTTACAAATCCATAATAATGGTGTATAATGTATTTCGTTGTAAAGAGCCTTTTGCAACCGGCAAAAGTTAATATGCGGATATGGCGGAATTGGCAGACGCGCATGGTTCAGG
>JAZNJS010000001.1:0-16789 GCA_045578185.1 Clostridia bacterium | reverse complement strand
ATCCGTGTATCCGGTTATGCGGTTAAGTTCATCGACTTAACTCGTGAGCAGCAGATGGATGTTATCTCCCGTACCTGCCATGGACAGCTGTAAGGGAAGAATTCATTCGCTGGAAAGCTTTGGCTCAGTTGACGGACCTGGCGTGAGATTTGTTGTATTTTTGCAGGGATGTCATATGCGCTGTAAATACTGCCATAACCCTGAAACCTGGGCATTTTCGGGCGGTGAGGAATACTCGCCGAAAGAGCTTTATGAAAAGGTAAGAAAATTCAAAGGTTATTGGGGAGCTGACGGCGGAGTTACAGTAAGTGGCGGCGAGCCGCTTCTGCAGATTGACTTTTTGACAGAGTTTTTCGCTCTTTTAAAAAAAGACAATATCCATACAGCCATTGACACTGCAGGACAACCGTTCTCACTTGATAGCGAATATCTTAAAAAATTTGATAAGCTTTTAGAATATACCGACCTCGTGCTTTTAGATATTAAGCACATTTCAGGCGCGGAACACAAAAAGCTGACAGGCTTTGCCAACGATAATATTTTACAGATGGCAAAATATCTTTCCGACAGAAACATACCTATGTGGATTCGCCATGTGCTCGTTCCGGGGATTACGGACGGGGAAGAAAGTCTTTTAGCGGTAAGGATGTTTATTGACACTTTAAAAACCGTTGAAAAGGTTGAGGTACTCCCGTATCATGCACTTGGTATGGCAAAGTGGGAAAATCTTGCTATCGACTATCCGCTCAAAGAGACAAAGTCTCCCACGCCGGAATCGGTAAAAAAAGCAAAAGAAATTTTAACTAAATAAAAATGAGGCTATGACAATTGTTTTGTCATAGCCTTTTATTTTTGCAGTGGGCAATTAATAAGATTTCTATTGAATTTAGAGCAGAAAAAAGTTATAATATATAATGAGGATATGTATGTAGTAAAAAGTGAAATTAAAATGGCGGGGATAAAAAATGAAAGAAAAGATATATACCATACCCCTTTCGGAGGCGTATGAAGAAGCTTCTGAATGTCCTTTCTGCAAAATTGAAAAAAGACTTGAGGCTGAAGCAGTAGAATATGCGCTGGGAGCATCTATGATGGAGCCTGATAGCAGGATAAATTCCAATGAAAAAGGATTTTGCCGCAGACATTTTGCGCAGATGACCGAAGTGGGCGGGAAGGCCCTGAGTCTGGCGCTTGTGCTTGACACCCACCTTGCGCGCAGCATCGAAAGAATAGAAAAAGTTGTTTCTAAAAAAAGCGCAGGCGGATTGTTTAAAAAAGAAGAGCCAAAGCACGAGGAGCTTTATCATCTTATTGATAAAATGCAGACATCTTGCGTAATATGCGAAAAAATAGAATCAACGCTTGAAAAGTTTGCGCTCACATTTTGGGAGCTTTATAAAAAGGAAACAGATTTTCATAAAAAGGTAAATGAAAGCAAAGGCTTTTGTCTGCCGCATTTTGCGCTTATTTTAAAGATGGCGGAGAAAGAACTTTCGGGAAGTAGCTTAAGAGAACTCACAGAAGAACTTATAGATGTAGAGATAGAAAACTTAAAGCGAGTTAATGAAGACGTTAACTGGTTTACCAAAAAGTTTGATTACCGATTTAATGATGCGCCGTGGAAAAATTCAAAGGATGCACCGCCAAGAACGATAGAGAAAATTGCAAAGTTTTTAGATAGCGGCGAACAGAAAAAATAAGGCGGTTTTGTGCGGAGGTACGAAATGAACGCGATTTTAGGAGTGACAGGTGGCAGTGGCTGTGGCAAAAGTGCATTTTGCCGTGAACTTTCAAGGCTCGGTGCGTATGTTATCGATGCTGATATTGTCGCGCGTCAAATTGTTGAAAAGGGAATGCCTGCGCTCGCCGAAATCAAGACAGAATTTGGCGAGGAATATTTAAATTCTGACGGCACGCTTAACAGAAAAAAGCTCGGCGAGCTTGTTTTTTCCAGCCCCTTAAAACTTGAAAAACTTAACAAAATTACGCATAAATATATCACAGAAGAAATAAATAAAAAACTAAAAGAAAAAAATGGCGGACTTCGCATTATTGATGCGGCGCTGCTTTTTGAAAGTGGTCTTGATAAAATCTGTGACCGCACGGTATGTGTTTTAGCAAGCCGCGACGTGCGTGCCGAGCGCATTATGGTGAGAGATGCTATTAGCCAGACGGCGGCATACTCAAGAATTGAAGCACAACAAAATGATGAGTTTTATAAAAAAAGAGCAGATGATGTAATTGAAAATGATGGTGCGGAGGCGGAGCTTATTGCCAAAGCACAAAAATATTGGAGCAAATTGGAGACAGAATTTTAATGAAAAAAAGAACTTTATTTAAGTTTGTAGTTTTTATAGCTTTAATTGTTTTTATTATACAATCACCTAAATTGGTTAAAAAAGTTTTCCCTGAAGATTATTCAGGGGAAATCCAAAAGTATTCTGATGAGTATAATGTTGACCCATATCTTGTGATGGCGGTTATTAAAGCAGAGAGCAATTTTAATAAAGATGCCGTTTCACACAAAGATGCATGCGGACTTATGCAGCTTACCCCGTCGACTGCCAGATGGCTTGCTGATAAGATTAAAATGAAGGATTATGAAGATGAAAAGATTTTTCTGCCTGACGTGAATATAAATTTAGGATGCTATTATCTGTCCTATTTATCAGGACTCTACTCGGGGGACAGAAAATGTATGCTCTCAGCATATAACGCTGGAAATGGAACAGTTGACAAATGGCTACTAAATGAGGATTATTCAAAAGACGGCAAGACGTTAGATGTCATTCCTTATCCTGAGACCGAGCAGTACATTAATAAGATTGAGATTTACGAAAAAATATACAGAGCGCTGTATTTTGAAAAAACGGGGGCATAAATAATGAAAGCGTTAAGATATATTGCGCTTAGTATCCTGTTCATTTTTATTATCCTGCAGATAACCTTCTCTCCTGCCAAGCACGTTAAAACAGAGTACTGTCTTGACACTTTGATAACACTTACAGCCTACGGCAGAGGAGCAGACAAAGCCTTAGACGCTGCGGCAGAACGCATAAGAGAAATTGACGAGAAGATGAGCGCATATAATTCCAAAAGCGAAATTTATAAACTAAATAATGCACCCTCGGGAGCAGCGGTTAAGGTAAGCGAGGAGACATACAAGCTCCTTTCGCGCGCGCTTGAATTTTCGCGCATAACTGACGGAATTTTTGATATAACCTTAAAACCGCTTACAGATTTATGGGGCATCGGGACAGAAAATGCCAAGGTGCCCACGGATGATAAGATAGACGAGGCTCTTTTAAAAACCGGGTGGGAAAGCGTGGAGCTTTCAGGAGATGACTATTCGGTAACTCTTAAAAAAGAGGGAATGGCTCTTGACCTTGGAGCAATTGCAAAGGGCTATGCCGCAGACGAGGCGGCAAGAGTTTTAAAGGAAGCGGGTATTAAAAATGCGTGCCTCGATTTAGGCGGAAATATTTATGTTATGGGAAAAATGCCGCTCGGACTTTTTGATATGATAAAATTCGGCAGTCGTACCCGAGCGTTTATGATAGGCATACAAGCTCCCGATGAGCCGCGAGGAAGTGCTGAAAAGGTTGTGAGCGTTGAGAATGGATGCGTGGTAACATCGGGCGACTACGAAAGATACTTTGAAGTTGGTGGAGTGCGATATCATCACATCTTTGACCCGCGCACCGGCAGACCGGCGGAGTCGAAGGTGAGGAGCGCGACGGTTCTTGCGCAAGACGCAACTGCAGCGGACGCACTTTCGACAGTATTTTTTATTTTGGGCGATAGTGCCGAGGGAAAATGGGCAGAATATTATGACGAGGTTATTTTCATAGACTGACAAAAGGAGAAAGAGATGGGAAAGCCTAAATTTTTGATACTTGATGCAAACAGTATAATAAACAGAGCCTTTTACGGAATCCGTCTTCTTACGACAAAGGACGGGACTTATACCAATGCCGTTTACGGATTTTTAAATATTTTGTTTAAGTATACGGCAGAAATTCAGCCTGACTATATTGCTGCGGCGTTTGACCTTAAGGCGCCGACTTTTCGCCATAAGATGTTTGACGGCTACAAGGCTACCAGAAAGGGTATGCCAGAGGAGCTTGCCGCACAGATGCCGATTATGAAAGAAGTTCTGCGCGCTATGAATATCGTTATCTTGGAAAAAGAGGGATATGAGGCTGACGATATAATTGGCACGATTTCTGCAAAATGCGCAGAAAAAAATATAGAGTGTGACATTTTGACTGGAGACAAGGACGACTTGCAGCTTGCGTCAAAAAACAGTAAGATATATCTTGTCACAACCCGTATGGGAAACACTCAGACGGAAATTTTTGATGATGAAAAAGTATTTGAAAAGTATGGGGTTACACCGACGGAATTTATTGATGTAAAAGCGCTGATGGGAGATGCGTCGGACAATATCCCCGGCGTTAAGGGCATAGGCGAAAAGGGTGCTATAACCCTCATACAGACATACCATAACTTAGAGGGCGTTTATGAAAATGTCGAAAACGGTACAATCACAAAATCGCTCTACAACAAACTTACAGAGGGCAAAGACAGCGCATATTTAAGCCGCGCTCTTGCCACAATTGACCAGAATGTTCCGCTTAATACACAAATAGAAGATGCAAAAGTGCAGCCATATAACAACGAAAAACTTGCAGAGCTCTTTACTCGACTTGAGTTTAAGAAGTTCTTAAAGGAGCTGCCGCAGATAAGCGGGGAAGAGGCGGCGCCAATTAAAAAGGAAGAGTTTTCAGACGGTGAATATATTGATGTAGCAGGAGCCGATGAACTTAAAAAACTGCTTGCTGCAAAGAAGCCGGCGGCGTATTTAATTGATAAGGAAGCAGCAAATATAACGTTTTGCTTTGGCGACAGAGTTTGTTATTCGGCGGACGTAAATGATATGACGCTGCCCATCTGGCGTGAGTTTTTTGAAAACGAAAATTACGAAAAAATTGCGCACAATCTTAAAGATGACATTGTCTATTTAGATAAATTTAACATTTTCCCGCAGGGAGTTAAAACCGATACGCAGATTGGCGCATACTTAATTGAGCCCTCTAAAAAGACTTATGACATCTCTGACCTTTGCTTTGATTTTTTGGGAGTTGATTTGGGTGAGGGTGAAGATTCAGGCGTTCAGCTTTCGCTTGACATGCTCTCCGGCGGTGGTGCGATGATAAAGAGAAAAGCGATGATGCTCTCTGCACTTGCCGAATATGAGAAAGAGGAGCTTGAAAAAAGAGGAGAGACAAGCCTTTTTAACGATATAGAAATGCCGCTTGTAAGCGTGCTTGCATCAATGCAGATTGAGGGCTTTAAGGTAGACAGAGACAGACTGAAAGAGTTTGGCGAGGTGCTTTCAAAAAATATAGACAGACTGACGGGAGAAATATACTCTCTTGCGCAAGAAGAGTTTAATATTAACTCTACAAAACAGCTGGGAGAGATTTTGTTTGATAAACTCGGACTTCCGGTTGTCAAGAAGACAAAGACCGGATATTCTACAAATGCTGACGTGCTTGAAAAGCTAAAGGACAAGCACCCGATTATTAATCTTATAACAGAATACCGCGCTTTATCAAAACTTCGCTCAACATATGTTGATGGTTTAATTGGAGTAATTAACGAAGAGACGGGTAAAATCCACTCAAGTTTTAACCAGACCGTAACGGTTACGGGCAGAATTTCATCAACTGAGCCAAATCTTCAGAACATCCCTGTGCGCACAGAGCTTGGCAGAGAAATGAGGAAGATGTTCATCGCAAAAGATGACGATTATGTCTTAATTGATGCCGACTATTCTCAGATAGAGCTGAGAGTTTTGGCGCATATTGCGGATGACGAGAATATGATTGATGCCTTTAAAGACGGCTTTGATATTCACGCAAGCACGGCGGCAAAGGTGTTTGGCGTTTCGAAAGAAGAAGTAACCGGCGAGATGAGAAGCGCGGCAAAAGCAATTAACTTTGGTCTTGTTTACGGCATGGGAGAATTTGCTCTTGCGCAAGATTTAAAGATAAGTGTAAAGGCTGCCAAGGAATATATAAATGACTATCTCGGCAGTTATCCTAAGGTTCAGGCATATATGGAGGATGCGGTTTTATTTGCAAAAAAGAACGGATATGTAAAAACAATGTTCGGACGCAGAAGAGAGATACCCCAGATAGTGTCATCAAACTTCCAGCTTCGCTCATTTGGAGAGAGAGTTGCGCTTAATACCCCTATTCAGGGAAGCGCGGCGGATATAATTAAGCTCGCTATGGTAAGGGTTTATGAAAGCCTAAAGGAGAGAAATCTGCGCTCAAAATTAATACTTCAGGTGCACGACGAATTGATAATTGAGGCGCATAAAGACGAGGTCAGTGAAGTTTCCGACCTTTTAAAGTATGAAATGGAAAATGTTTTAAAACTTAGCGTACCGCTTGTGGTAGATATGAACACAGGAAAGAGCTGGTACGATACGAAATAGGAGGGTTAAAGTGTCTTTTTCAGGAGATGTAAAAAAAGAACTTTGCCGTATAGAACCGGAAAAGAGCTGCTTAAGTAGAGCAGAGCTTGCAGGGATTTTTGCTTTTTCAGGTATGATGCGTGGCAAAGATTTTATAATGCGTACTGAAAATGAGCTGGTTGCGAAAAGAGCAGCCGGTCTGCTTTTAATGCTTTTTGATGCTCGCATTGATGTTGAGGTGTCGCCACGCGGAGCTAAGGGAAAATTGTATTCTCTGTGCCTTACGGAAGATGCTGGTCAAAGGACAATTCTTAGCGCACTTGGGCTCTATGGAAATATGGTAAAGTTTGCGATTGACCCTTTTCTGACAACCGAGCCTTGCTGTGCCCGTGCTTTTTTGAGAGGTGCATTTTTAGGCGGTGGCTCGGTAAATTCGCCTAAGAGGAGCTACCATTTTGAAATCGAGACACATTATTTTGGCTTAAGCCGTGACCTTTCTGCTCTGCTTTCCGACCTTGATTTTGAGACCAAAACGGTTATGCGAAAGGCGTGTTACGTTACGTATATAAAAGACAGCGAAGTAATAGGTGACATTTTGGCGACGATGGGCGCAACGGGCTCGATGATGGAGCTTTATAACGCGAAGATAGAAAAAGAAGTTAACAACTCTGTAAACCGCCGTGTAAACTGTGATACTGCAAACCTTACCAAAACGGTGAATGCAGCAGTCGCCCAGACGGCAAGCATCAAGCATCTGATTGCAAAGCAGGGCGAGGAGGCAATCCCCGAGCATCTTCGAGAACTTGCGATGCTGCGACTTAAGTATCCGGAAGCAAGCCTTGCAGAGCTTGGTGAAATGCTGACAACGCCGATAAGTAAATCGGGCGTGAACCATCGCCTGAAAAAATTAATGCAGCTTGCAGAGCTGATTTAATCGGTTAAATTTTGGGAGTGAGATTATGCTGCAGACAGGAAGAGTTATAGATATAACAGAAAAAATCGCAAGGGTAGAGGTGCAAAGGACTTCGGCTTGCGGAGAAAACTGCGCTATGTGCAAGGGCGGCTGTGTGCCAACAAAACATATTGCCACGGCAAATAATACAGTTGGTGCAAAACCGGGAGATATAGTAAAAATAAAAACAGATGACGGCGCAGTTTTAAAGAGCGCGGCGCTTGTGTATATACTGCCAATTTTGATTTTGTTTGTTTTTTATGCCGTAGCCTATATCCTGACAGAAAACACCGTTATTTCATCCACTTTGGGAACTATTGGTTTGGTAGGAGGGTTTTGCATCTTAAAAGCGGTTGATAAAAAGGTGGCACCTATACCCGAGATTGCCAAGATTATTTACAGTAAAAGCAGGGAGGAAGACTAATGGCACTTGATGGTTTGGCAGTTTGCGCGCTGACCCGGGAACTTAGTGAAAAGCTGACCGGACTTCGCATAGATAAGATACATCAGCCTGAGCACGATGAGATTCACATTAGTATCTTCGGCTTTGGCAACAGTTATCGTTTGCTTCTGACTGCGAATGCTAACGTAGCAAGAGTTTCATTTACCGAGGGTGGAAAACAAAATCCTGCTCAACCACCGATGTTTTGTATGCTACTTCGAAAGCACTTGGGCGGCGGTAAAATAGTCAAAGTGTCTCAGCCTGAATTTGAACGTGTAATAGAATTTTATATTGAAACCTATAATGAGCTTGGAGACTTAGTCACCAAAAAACTTGTAGCGGAGCTTATGGGTCGTCACTCAAATATTATTTTGACAGATGAAGAAGGCAAGGTTATCGACTCGATTAAGAGGGTTGATTTTTCGGTCAGCACTGTAAGACAGGTCTTGCCGGGACTTATATATGAAGCACCACCGACGCAGGGAAAAATCAATCCGTGTACTGTAAAAAGTAGCGATATTACTGAGATTTTAAAGCAAGCACCTGGCGGTGAGAAACTTGATAAAGTCATCCTTAGTGCTTTTTCAGGAATAAGTCCGCTTATTGCAAGAGAAATCACGTATCGTGCGCTGGGCAACTGCGATGTCTATATGAGCGAGCTTGATTTTAGCAAGATGCTCGATGTGGCGACTGTGATATATGCTATGTTTGAAAAGGTAAACAGCGGTGATTTTTCTCCATGCATACTTATAAATTCCGAAAGCGGAAAACTGATTGAATATTCACCGGTTGAGATTATGCAATATGGTGACCTTGCTAAAATAAACCGCTATGAGTCCTTTGCAGAGGCAATCGAATTATTCTATCGTGAGCGAGACCGAAAAGAGTATATTGCGCGCCGCTCTGCGCATCTTGTAAAGCTTGTTTCAAATAATATCGAGCGCTGCGCAAAAAAACTTCAGCTTCAGCAAAAGGAACTTGCCGGCACGAAGAAAAAAGAAAAATGGCAGATGTACGGTGAGCTTATTACGGCAAATCTCTATAGAATAAGTCAGGGAATGGAAAGCGTAGTAGTAGAAAATTATTTTGAAGAAGATATGCATGAGGTTACCATAGCGCTCGATAAAAGGCTTTCGCCGTCAGCTAATGCACAGAAATATTATAAAAAGTATAATAAGGCAAAAACGGCGGAAGAAGAACTTACGAAGCAGATACGCTTAGCAAGTGAAGAGCTTTTGTATCTTGAATCGGTTGAGGAAGAGCTATCTAAAGCGTCAAACGAGGCAGAGCTTTCTGAAATTGCAGACGAGCTTTTCGAGCAGGGGTATATAAAAAGAACACAAAACAAAAAGAAAAAGCAGACCGGGAGTCGTCCGATGGAGTTTAAAAGCACGGACGGTTTTACCATTTTGGTTGGCAGAAATAATAAGCAAAATGATATTTTAACAACCAAGGTGGCACACGGGGCGGATTTGTGGTTTCACACAAAGAATATTCCCGGCTCGCATACGCTTTTAATCTATGAAAGGGAAAGAGAATTTTCTGACCGAGCAATTTTAGAGGCGGCGCAGCTAGCTGCTTTTTATTCAAAAGCGAGGGAATCGGCGCAGGTGCCGGTTGACTATACCGAGGCTAAATACGTTAAAAAGCCTTCGGGTTCAAAACCGGGTTTTGTGATATACACAACCAACCAGACCGCATATGTGACACCGCCTGAAAGTGTGGAAAATTTTGAAAAAACAGAATAATTTGTTGTTTTGATACTTGTAAAAATTAAAGTTATACAGTATAATATTTCTTAAGTATTGAATTTTTGGAGGTTTTTCTATGTTTGATATTGCTTGTGTTGGTATTTTAACGGCTGACTGTATCGTAAAGCCGGTTGAGAAACTGCCTGACCCGGGAAAGCTTGAGCTTATTGACAGCTTAAAGCTCTATACAGGCGGCTGCGCTTTAAATGCGGCGATTGACCTTGCTAAACTTGGAGCAAATGTTGCTATTATCGGTATGGTTGGAAATGACGGCTTCGGTAAATTTATGAAGAGCGAGACTATAAAATACGGCGTAAACGCTGATGGTTTAAAAGAGAGTGACGAGTTCGGAAGCTCTGCTTCTGTCGTTATCGTAAGACCGAGCGGCGAGCGTTCGTTTATACATACAACAGGTGCAAATGCGAAGTTCTCTGAAAGTGATGTAGATTATTCAATCATTGAAAAGTCTGATATTGTTTTCGTTGCAGGAACAATGCTTATGCCCACATTTGATGGTGAACAGTGTGCGACTATGCTTAAAAAATGTCACGAGATGGGCAAGACCACCGTGCTTGACGTTGCGTGGGACGACACCGGCAGATGGATGGATGTTTTAGCTCCGTGTATGCCGCATATAGACTACTTTATTCCCAGTGTTGACGAGGCTGAGCAGCTTGCAGGTACAAGTGATGTTGACAAGATGGCAGACTGCTTCTTTGATATGGGAGTCCGCCACGTTGCAATTAAAGTCGGAAAAGATGGTTGCTATGTTCGCGAGACCAAGGATTCTGAAGGCGTAATTCTGCCGACTTATGATAAATTTAAGCCGGTTGATACCACAGGCGCAGGCGACTCTTTCTGCTCCGGCTTCTTATATGGTTTATCTCACGGAATGAGCATGATTGAATCTGCGAAACTCGGTAACGCAGTTGGAACACACTGTATTATGGAAGTTGGCGCATCTACCGGAATCAAGCCGTATGCTGAAATCAAAAAGTTTATGGAAGAAAACGAAATCTAATAATAAATAAGAAAAGCCGTTGCTTATAGCAACGGCTTTTCTTATTACTGCTCCATATGTCTACCGAGGAAACCTGCAGCAGACTGCGCTAGCTTCTCTTCAATTTCGCCCATTTTTGGGTTTGCTTCATTGCTGAAAAAAACTACCGAGCCGATTGTGTCGCCCTCGGAAATAATAGGTACGACTACGCCTGCAGTGTACTTTTCGCTGCCCTCAATTACGTTTACTTTTTTTGAGTCTGTCGGACGGCAGATAAAGGTTGACTTTTCTTCCATAACACGCTCTAAATCGGAGCTGATTTTCTTTTCTGACAGCTCACGTTTCGGAACTCCCGATACTGCGATTACATTGTCTTTGTCGGTTATACAGGTCGGGTGACCGCTTGTTTTAGAAAGGGTCTCGGCATATTCACCCGCAAATTCACCGAGCTCGCCGATGGGGGAGTATTTTTTAAAGATAACCTCACCGTCACGGTCCGTGTAAATCTCAAGCGGATCGCCTTCTCTTATTCTCATTGTACGTCTTATTTCTTTAGGGATAACAACTCTTCCCAAATCGTCAATTCTTCTTACAATTCCTGTGGCTTTCATATATAGATTGCTCCTTTTGGTTTTAATTACAATCATATTTTCTGCAAACGAGGAATTTTTATGTAAGGAAAAAGGTGGGAAAGTTAATGTTTGTAATTTTAATTTCTCCTCCAATTGACATTTTGCGCCAAAATATGCCATACTATGCACTTCAAAAATAAAAATAAATTGGGGAACAATATTACGACTGAAACTGTAAAGGCATCGTCCGCTACTGCGCTCGATGCTGTTCTTTTGCGCTTTTCTGTTTATTAAAGTTTATCTTCGGCTACGCCAAAATCAACAGGTGAGATAGAGAATTCTTTGCCGGCAAGATATGAAAGGATGCCTGCATCCTCTTTAAAATCAAATCTTACGCGGTATGAGCAGAGTGCTTGCTGCTTGAGCAGCGGATTTTTGCCCCAGGTACCATATTTTCCGTCGCCTAAGAGTGGATGAGAAAGTGCCGCCATTTGTGCACGTATTTGATGAGTGCGCCCTGTAATTAGCTCAACGTGGAGCAGGGTGTGATTTTTATAGCGCCTTAGAGCTCGGTATTTGGTTATGGCGGTTTTTGCATCCTTGGTCGGCTTGTTATAGACAGTTACAAGGTTTGCCTTTTCGTCCTTTTTCATATATGAGGTTAAGGTGTCCGAATCCTTTTTCACAATTCCGCAGACAAGACAAAGATAGAACTTACGAACTTCTTTGGTTTTAATCTTTTCATTTAATATGCGAAGGCTCTCGGCATTTTTTGCCGCAATAACTATTCCTCGGGTGTTGCGGTCAATGCGGTTACAAAGGGCGGGAGCGAAGCTGTGCTCTGCCTTGGGGTCATATTCGCCCTTCTGGTAGAGAAATGCCTGGATGTGAGAAATCAAGGTATTAACTGATTCTTTGTCATCAGAGTGCACAACCATTCCCTGCGGCTTATCGGCAAGCAATATGTTTTCATCCTCGTAAACGATGCGTACCGACGGTGTGCGTATTTTCATAAAGGCTTCCTCGGGAGTGGGGGCGTCAAAAAACTCGTCGTTAATATAGAGTTCCAAAACATCGCCTGCCGATAGCATATCACGTTCCCCTGCACGCTTGCCGTTAATCTTTACCCGTTTTTTGCGCAGAGACTTATAAACAAGGCTTTGCGGCATAGACGGAAGCAACTTTATTAAAAATTTATCGATGCGCTGTCCGGCATCGTTTTTATTTACTGTCAACTGTCTCATAGTTTCACCTTTTTCTCACGAGTTTCTTCCTTATATTATATAGTAAAAGAGAGAAAATGTCACTACTGTCAATATGCACAAAAGAAAAAGAAAAATAATGAAAAAGTTTGTGAAATATTTTCTGTATGTTTTTTTGGCAAAAAGCTTGCAAAAAAGCGTAAAATAGTGTACAATAAAAAGGCTGTGACATGGCATACGATGAAGTGGGAGGTTGCCGCAGATGCGGGTTTTTCCATGGAGAATGTCCGATTCTAGAAACCGGGCGACAGAGTCACGCTAAAGCGAAAGAGCAAAAAAGCGCTGTGTATAGGGATTCTATGCGCATTCTGCGTTTATGCTTGCGGTTTGGCGACAATACCTCTTAGCCCAGAAAAGTTAATTTGTTTCTGGGTTTTATTTATGGGCGCTTGTGAAACGCCCGGCAGAGTGTATGCAATTTAACTGTCGTTTCATTGGAGTGCCGACGGGCGTCGGCATGCATCACAGACATCAAAAACAAGTAAGGAGGAAAGAAAAATGGCACAAGCAAGCCAGAAAATCAGAATCAGACTTAAAGCTTATGACCATGTACTTCTTGACCAGTCTGCTGAAAAGATCGTAGAAACCGCAAAGAGAACGGGAGCTAAGGTATCAGGCCCGATTCCGCTTCCAACTAAGAAGGAAGTTGTTACTATCTTAAGAGCTGTTCATAAGTACAAGGATTCCAGAGAGCAGTTTGAGATGAGAACACACAAAAGATTGATTGACATCTTGCTGCCGACACAGAAGACAGTTGACGCACTTATGCGCATCGAGCTGCCTGCCGGTGTTGACATTGAGATGAAATATTAATCAGCAAGCTGACTTGGTAAGAATTTACCAGAAAGCGGCTTGTCCGAGGCACCTGCCCTCGCGGCGGGGTCATGTTCGCACGAAAGTGTGAACCAATAACCATTTTAGGAGGTGCTTTTATGAAAAAAGCAATTTTAGGAACAAAGCTCGGCATGACTCAGCTTTTTGACGAAAACGGCGTTTTAATCCCCGTTACTGTCATCGAAGCAGGTCCGTGCAGAGTAACGCAGAAGAAAACTGCTGAAAACGACGGCTATGAAGCTGTGCAGCTTGGCTTCGGTGAGAAGAAAGAAAAGCACACATCAAAGCCGATGCAGGGACATTTCAAAAAAGCAGGTACTGCTTACATGAAATATCTCAAAGAGTTCAAGCTTGAGGGCGCTGCTGACATGAACGTTGGTGACGAAATCAAAGCTGACATTTTCGCTGAAGGTGAAATCATTGATGTAACCGGTATCACAAAAGGTAAGGGTTACGCCGGCACAGTTAAGCGCTGGGGTACTCACAGAGGTCCTATGACCCACGGTTCCGGTTATCACAGAGGACCTGGTTCAATGGGTGCTTGTTCAACTCCGTCCCGTGTTATGAAAGGCAAGAAACTTGCCGGACACCTTGGTGTTGAGAAAGTTACAATCCAGAATCTTAAGGTTATCAAAATAGATGCCGATAAGAACATTATCGCAATCAAAGGCGCCGTTCCGGGACCTAAGGGCGGAATGGTCATCATTAAGGATGCTGTTAAGGCTTAATGATAACAGAAACGAAAGGAGGAAGTTATAATGCCTAACGCTGTTTTATATAATATGGAAGGCAAAGAACTGGGAAGTTACGAATTAAACGCAGCGGTATTCGGTATTGAGCCGAACAAGACCGCTATCCATACAGTAGTTGTAAGCTATCTTGCAAATCAGAGACAGGGTACACAGAGCGCACTCACTCGTGCAGAAGTACGCGGAGGCGGTATTAAACCGTGGCGCCAGAAGGGTACAGGCCGTGCTCGTCAGGGTTCTATCAGAAGCCCACAGTGGACCGGCGGTGGTGTTGTTTTCGCACCGAAGCCCAGAGAGTACTCTTTAGGAGTTAATAAAAAGATTAAGAAGCTCGCGCTTAAGTCTGCTCTGTCAGCTAAAGCATTAGAGAATGAAATCTTAGTACTCGATGCAATTTCCATGGAGGAAATTAAAACCAAGAAAATTGCTGACATGCTTAAGAACCTGAAAGTTGATTCTAAGGCATTAATCGTACTGCCTGAGAAAGACGAAAAAGTTTATCGCTCAGCTAAGAATATCCCCGGTGTTACAACATCATTTGTCGGAACGCTTAACGTTTATGAGTTATTAAAGCACGACAAACTGATCATCACCAAGGATGCTGCTGAGAAATTGGTGGAGGTGTATGCGTAATGACTTATGCACATGATATTATTATCAAACCTATCATTTCCGAGCAGAGCATGGACCAGATTGCTGAAAGAAAATATACCTTTCAGGTAGCAAAAGACGCTAACAAAATCGAAATCAAAAAAGCGGTTGAAGAAATCTTCGACGTTAAAGTTGAAAAGGTTACTACCGCAAATATGCTTGGTAAAATGAAGAGAATGGGCCGTAACGAAGGCAGAAGAGCAAACTGGAAAAAAGCAGTTGTTAAGCTCGCTGCTGACAGCAAAACCATCGAGTTCTTCGAGGGTATGGCGTAAGATACGCCTTGCGTGACTATGGGTGCGTATGGCCTTTATAAATAATAAGCGCATCCGATAACAATTATTAAGGAGTGAAAAGGAATGGCAATGAAAAAGTACAATCCTACGTCTCCTGCCAGAAGATTCATGACGGTTTCCACTTTTGAGGAAATCACAAAGCATGAGCCTGAGCGTTCTCTGCTCGAGCCGATGAACAAATCAGCCGGCAGAAACTCTTACGGTAGAATCACCGTTAGGCACAGAGGCGGCGGAAACAAGAGAAAATACAGAGTTATTGATTTTAAAAGAAATAAAATTGGTGCTGCAACAGTTATCGGTATCGAGTACGATCCGAACCGCAGCGCAAACATCGCACTTGTTCAGTATGAGGATGGCGAAAAAAGATATTTCCTCGCTCCGAACGGTGTAACAGATGGTGCGGTTTTAGTTACTGAGCCTACAGGCGCAGACATTAAGCCGGGTAACGCAATGCAGATTCAGAACATTCCGGTTGGTACACTTATCCACAATATCGAGCTTATGCCCGGTAAAGGTGGTCAGCTGGTAAGAAGTGCTGGTGCTGCAGCTCAGCTTATGGCTAAAGAGGGCGAGTACGCACAGGTAAGACTTCCTTCCGGCGAAGTTCGCTTAATCCGCATGAACTGCATGGCTACCATCGGTCAGATTGGTAACTTAGACCACGAGAATGTTTCTATCGGTAAAGCAGGTAGAAAACGTCATATGGGTTGGAGACCGACAGTAAGAGGTTCTGTTATGAACCCGTGTGACCATCCGCACGGTGGTGGTGAAGGTAGATCTCCGATCGGTCGTCCGAGTCCGGTTACTCCGTGGGGTAAACCTGCTCTTGGTCTTAAGACCAGAAAGAAAAAGAACATCAATGACAAGTTCATTGTTAAGAGAAGAAACGAGAAATAATTTAAGTTTCGTGCGGAATGTCCGAATAGTTTTCGGACTACATTAGCGCAAAGGAGGCAAAAAGATGAGCAGATCCATTAAAAAAGGACCTTTCGTCGCAGAAAGCTTAATGAGCAAAATCATTAAGATGAACGAACTGAACGAAAAGAAGGTTGTTAAGACCTGGTCAAGAAGCTCTACCATCTTTCCGGAAATGGTAGGTCATACAATAGCTGTCCATGACGGAAGAAAGCATGTCCCGGTATTCGTAACAGAGGATATGGTCGGACATAAGCTGGGTGAGTTTGCTCCCACCCGTACGTATAAAGGACATGCCGGAAACAAAACATCCGGAAGATAATTATTATCCTTTTTAGAGAGGAGGAAACAACGTGGAAGCAAGAGCTAAATTAAGTTATGCTCGTATTTCATCAAGAAAAGTTAAAATCGTTATAGATATGATTCGCAATAAGCCGGTAGCTGTTGCAATGGGAATCTTAAAACAGACCCCGAAAGCTGCAAGCGAACTCTTAATCAAACTTTTAGAGTCTGCTATGGCTAACGCTGAAAATAATCATAACATGGATATCAACAAGCTGTATGTGGCAGAGGTGTTCGCAAATCAGGGACCGACTCTTAAGAGAATCCGTCCGAGAGCACAGGGCCGCGCATTCCGTATCAGAAAGCGCACAAGTCACATCACTATCGTATTGAAAGAAAAGGAAAATTAAAAGAGAAGGAGGTAAGCAGATTGGGTCAGAAGGTACATCCACATGGATTAAGAGTAGGAGTCATCAAGGACTGGGATTCCAGATGGTTTGCAAACGACCAGGACTTCGGTGATTATCTGGTAGAAGATTATAAAATCAGAAAATTTCTGAAAAAACTGCTTTTTGCTGCTGGTATTTCAAAAATTG